>CALKIF010000015.1:0-7264 GCA_937988715.1 uncultured Alphaproteobacteria bacterium
ATATCTCCGTCCACACGGCCGTCAATTACCGCCGCCTTTGCGGTGATTTTGCCGGTTACCTGGCCCGTGGCATCAATGGTCAGCTGATCACAGCTGATATCCCCTTCAAGCGTGCCGGCCAGAAACACATGTTCAGGCGAATCAATCTGCCCCTTAATCTGGATATTCTGTCCAATATGTGCTGAATGTGGTCTGGCACTGGTCTGAGCAGGTTTATTTCCAAACATTAACAATCCTGATATTTCAATGTGTTACTGTTTCACCCCCTGTTCTGGTGAGGACAATGACTCAACAAGAGCAGCTGGTTCGATATAGAGTAAACTAAATTAACACTAAACACTATAACAGGTGTAAACCTGTCCGCCGTTCAGACGTTGACAGGGTAAACAAGGCGGCAAGGCAAGCCGCAAGGCAGAGGCAAAGACAATGGTCGTTGATGTGATTGATATCCGCAAGCGGATCGAAAAGATCAGAAATGAAGTGTCTGAAGCCATTGTGTCCAAACACAGCTACAGCCTGCCTGATGAGCAATTACGTGAAGATGTGCAGTTTTCCGTTGAAGATGCTGAGATGCGCGAGGCCGCCCCGGAACTGCCGCTAGAAAAAGGGGCTGTGCGGGACATAAGTGATCAGGCCGGCGTGTCAGACACCAGCATTGCCATGCATAAAGCCATGACCAAGGCGATGTCGATGCCGGCGTTCAACCTGAACATTAAAAACCGGCATTCCAGTGGCCTGTTGATTACGCTGATTGTGCTGCAGCTGGTCTCTAATCTGATGCTGATGGCGATTTTGCTGCTGAAATAGGACCTATGATGATCAAGTGGGTGATCCACAAACTGGCTTCTGTTCTGCCGCCTGTGATTGACGCAGACAGCACGCAGATGCGGTTTTCAACCACCCAGAAGCGGCTGTTTCTGCGCGAAGCCCGGTTTTTGTTCCTAAGCGAGAGAGGCCCTGTTGAGCTGGCGTTGCGGCCAGGGGCTGTGCTGGCAAGCCTGGGCGGCGGGGCTGTTTTGATTTGTCTTGTTATGATCGCCCCTGTATTGCCGGTCTCCTCATGGATGCCGTCTCTGCCGTCTTTATCCTCACTGCAGCAATTGGCCGCCCTTTCCTGGCTGAAAACAGAAAATCAGCCCCCCCTGCAGACAGCAAGCGCGGTGGCGCTGTCTTTTGACAGGCTTGGCCTGTCCGGGCTGCTGGAAGAGGAAAGCCCGCCTGCTGTTGCGGCGGCCAGCACAGGGGAGAGCCTTGCCGATTTACCTGCAGTGCGGCTGAATGAGCCGCCGCGGCAAGTACAGACAACCCTGGCTGCGCGCAAGCCAAATAATTTCACCGATATTGATGAGCCGAATGATGAGCTGATCTTGGGGCCAAGGGAAGAGCAGATGGCCGCCGCCCTGCCCGCACGGGCACAGATTACCGTTCCAGCCCCTGTGGCCCGGCCTGCGCCTGAGCCTATGGATCCTGAATTTGTAGCTTTTGATGGTATCGGGAACCCGCCGCTGCAGTCTGAACAGGTCAAGATTCACCGCCGGTTTGCCAATGTGCTGGCTGAGGTTGACCGGATTGAGGCAATGCTGAACAGGCTGGGGATTACCCCTGATGGCCAGCCTGACCCCTGGGACAGAACGAGGAGTCCAGGTGAGCAATATCTGCCTGCTTTATATATGCACCGGGACAGCTGGCGCGAAATCCTGCATCTGATCCCGCTGAGCGCCCCCTTGCGGTATTATTATGTCACCAGCCCTTATGGGATGCGCACAAACAAAAAAACCGGCCTGAGGCGGTTTCATCACGGGGTTGACCTGGCCGGCACATGGAAAGCCCAATTGCGCCCCCCGGCCAGCGGCGTGGTCACCTTTGCCGGACGTGACGGCGGGTTTGGCAAAGTTGTGCGTATTGAACATGCCCATGGGATTGAAACTGTTTATGCGCATCTGTCTTCTGTTCAGGTCAGCACAGGCAGTTTTGTGACCCCGCAGGATGTTCTGGGCACGATGGGCAATACCGGCCGTTCAGACGGCATGCATCTGCATTATGAGATCCGGATTAACGGTAAGTCAAAAGACCCTGAAGAATTCTTCACCTTCGGGCATAAGCTGACTGTGACCGGCGCGCTGGCCGGCGATTTATAAAAATCTCTCTTTTAAAAACCGCTTTTTTGCCTTGTCTGTTCCGTTTATCTGCTGGCGGCGGGCTGTTATGGCACGCAGGTTGCAGTTTGATATCAGCATCTGCCCTGCTGCAGACAGCCCCTATCAAAGGATATATGTCATGAGCCCAAAGAAATTTTCTGCTGATAAAATGGCGATTAAATTTGTTGAATTTGACCGAGATGATAATCCTGTGTCTGAAAATATCGTCCCGCTGGGCTTGTATCTGCATGAACATGAGATCAGCGACAAAGAGCGGGAAATGACAGCCCAGCTTTCAGCCATGGTCGCCAAACGCTGAAGCGGCCTCTGCTGTCCTTTACAGATAACAGATAACAGCCCCAAACAAAAAAGACCCCGACGGAAGGACCGCCGGGGTATAAGAGCAGTCAGACCTGACTGCCGTTCTTGGGAGAATTTGGGTTAAAACGGTTTATCTGAACTCTGACAGGCGGGCCTGCATCCGGCGCTGAGAAGATGACGGAATATTCAGCATCTCGCGATATTTGGCGACCGTCCGGCGGGCCAGATCAATGCCCTGTTCTGAGATCATCTTTGAGATAGCTTCATCACTGAGCGGCTTGTTCGGGACTTCCTGTGAGATAATTTTCTTGACCATATTGCGCACAGAGGCCGCCGATGCGTTCACATCAGAATCGCGTGAGGCAATATTGACGCTGAAGAAGGATTTCAGCGGCATGCCGCCTCTGGGGGTAGAGATCAGCAGCCCGGTGGTGACCCGGCTGACAGTGCTTTCATGCATGCCGACCGCCTGAGCCACATCACGCAAAGACAGCGGCTTCAGATAATCAAGGCCTTTATCAAGGAAGTCGGTCTGATGACGGATGATTTCCGCACTGATTTTCAAGGTGGTCTGGTTACGCTGTTCAACAGCCCGTTTCAGCCAGCGGGCATTGGTCAGGCTGTCAGAAGAATAGTCCTGTACCGCCTGATCAGCCCGCTTCTGGTTCGCCATCATTTCGGCATATTGTTCATTCACCAGAACCGCTGGCAAGGTCGAGCGGTTCAGCTCAACAGACCAGCCGTTCTTCCTGCGGGTGACAATCACATCCGGGCTTGGCATTTCCCGGAACTCAATCCCCAGATGTTCACCTGGTTTCGGGTTCAGGGTGCGGATCACGCCCAGCATATCGACAATATCTTCAGGCTCACATTTGAATTTGCGGGATAATTGTTTGATCTCCCCACGGCCCAGCTGTTCGAGATTTTCCAGAAGCTGGCCGAACAGAGGCGTATATTGATCAGATTCCATAAGCTGGATTTTCAGACATTCTGCCAGATTGCGGGCAAACAGACCGGCTGGTTCAAACCCCTGCAGAGCGGTCAGAACAGCTTCTGCCTGTTCTGCTGAGCAGCCGCTTTCGGCGGCGATATCTTCAACAGTTGTGCCGATCCAGCCGGTTGGCTCAAGCGCGTTGATAAAATGTGTTGCAATGATGCGATCAGTCGGATCTGTAAAGGTCAGGTTCATCTGTTTGAACAGCATCGGGTAGAAACCATCTTCAACAGACAGATTGTCAATCAGGTCAAAATCGCCGTCAGCAAAGCCCTGGCTGGGCCCGGAGGCGCGCGGCATGTCCACAAGCGCGGTATCAAACCTGTTTTCAACTTCCTGATGCTGGGTCGGATCATCGCTTAAAGCAGCGCTTTCCCGCAACGCCGATACATCATTCTGACCTTCAGTAGAGGACAGGTTTTTGTTCAGCTGTTCACTGTCAGCCGGACCAGCGGTCTGTTTGGCTGTCTCGTTCAGCGCAGTTTCGGTGGCGCCGGTCACTTCGAGAAACGGGTTGTCATACATCTGTTCCTGAAGATGTTGTGATAATTCAAGATTGGTCATCTGCAACAGCTTGATCGCCTGCTGCAGCTGCGGTGTCATCACCAGTGACTGCTTCTGACGCAGCTTTATGGACTGTGATAATTGCATAACATGTCTCCCTTCATGTCTTCCTCGCCACCCACACTGGCCAGTCGGCATGCCATTTGCAAAATAAACGTTTGACAGCAGGATCTGTCAGATTTTCAACACGTATAATCGTTATATTTCATATATTTATAATTTTTTGTTAATACTTTTTTAAGTTTTATGTCAGAATTCAGACATCAGAACAGTGCTGTTTCGGCCGCCCAGCTGGGGCCGGACAGACAACGTCAGGAGCCGGTAAGAGGATGTTTTCCACCCGCACAGAAGTGAAGCGTGAACCCTGCAGACGCTGTCAGATTTTGCGTGTTTATCTGGCGATGATTTTAGGGGTGATTGTGTTCGGAGTTCTGGCCCGCGATCTGCTGGACGGGCTGGCCGGATTAACGCCAGAGATATTTGGTTATGCCTTTGCCGGCCTGCCGGTTATCCTGTTTGCCGCTAAATTTTGGGCACATAAACGCAAATCAGCAGCAGATAAACCGCAACGTTAGCGATCACGCACCAGCCGGACCGCCAGCCGCTGATACGGGAAAAACCGGCCATAGCTGTGTCCGGTCATGAAATTCACTGACCAGAGATTTTTCGGCGAAATCCAGTTTTTCTGGCCGGTCCAGTAGGGCTCTGACACTGTGCCCGGAAACACCGTGTCATCAATCTTCGGGGCCTCACAGCTGGTACAGACCAGATATTCAAGCTCTTCACGGGTGGGCAGACGCCATATTCCGCCCAGCTCGTCATTGGCGATACGCACAGCTTCTGCAGCCTCGTCCTGGCTGAGGCGCAGAACCTCGCCGACACAAGTCCCGTCCTGATATAGCTGGCCCACAGAACAGCGCAGCCATTCCACCCCTGAGCGCAGGTCAATCACGCGGTCGCCGCGCACAACGTAAGTGCCTTCAGATGTGGTTTGCGCCAGACCTGTCCCGGCGGCGGCCAGCCACATGCTGAACACACAGATGAAACCAGATAAGATGCGGATAAAACGCCTCATTCATACCTCTTAGCAGGCCAGAGTCCCGTTCATATTTTAAATATAAGCAAATTAAGATATATTGACTATGTCTAAATCAGCAGATGTCAGGACGCAAAGGGCTGTTCCGGCGATAGGCAGAATAAGACAGACCAGGCTGTTTGAGGCCAAAAAGCAGGCAGACAGCCGGTTTTGGTATCAAACTTGCAAATTCTGCTACGGCGCCGTTTATACGGCCAGCTTTGGATAACATAAGCAAACAGGTGAATTTTTCATGGATATAGCGTCTCTTATCGGGTTGATTGGCGGTGTCGGCATGATCATCGGGGCGATGATTTCAGGCGGCGGGCTGGCCCCATTTGTTGATATTCCGTCTATCCTGATTGTGTTCGGCGGCACAGCCTTTCTGGTGTTATATGCGGTTCCGCTGCCGATTTTCCTCGGCCATTTTGCGGCAATGGGTAAGGCGTTCATGCCGCCGATTAAAAAAATGGATGAGCTGATTGAACGAATGGTAGAGCTGTCCGGTATTGCCCGTAAAGACGGGATGATGGCGCTGGAAGGTCAGGAAGTGCCTGATAAATTCTTCCAGAAAGGCCTGCAGATGCTGGTTGATGGCGCAGATGAAGCCAAGCTGGTCACCCAGTTAAATAAAGAAATTAAGGCGATGAAAAAACGCCATGAGGTCAACCAGAACGCGGTCAAAGCCTGGATCGATATCGCCCCGGCGATGGGGATGGTGGGCACGCTGATTGGTCTGGTGCTGATGCTGGGCAATATGTCTGATCCAAAAGCGATTGGCCCGGCGATGGCGGTGGCGTTGCTGACCACAATGTATGGTGCGATCATCGCCAATGTGTTGTTCCTGCCCTTGTTGAACAAGCTGGAAGGCTATACCGAATATGAGGTGATTTACCGTGAAATGGTGGTCACCGGCCTGCGCAATATCGCGCGCAGTGAATCACCCCGCAATATTCAGGACCAGATGATCGCAAATCTGGCCCCGAAGATGCAGGAAAAGCTGGAAATGGCGTAACGGCGATCTGAACCTCTCCCGATAAGACCCGTTAGTCCACCCTTCAGATAAAGGCAGAAGACCATGGCAGAAGCCCAAGCCCAGGAAATCGAAGAAGAACAGGAAGAATGCCCGAAATGCCCCCCTGTGGGCGCACCGGCATGGATGGCCACCTTTGCGGATATGGCCACGCTGTTGATGGCGTTCTTTGTTCTGATTCTGTCTTTTGCTGAATTTAACGTCCCTAAATTTAAACAAATCTCTGGCTCTCTGCGGAACGCGTTCGGGGTACAGAAAGTCGTCCCTATTGTCGAACAGCCGAAAGGCACAACCGTGCTGTCATTGAATTTCAGCCCGTCGCCAAGCCGGTCTGTCACCAATGAGATGACCCAGCAGACCACACAAGTGAACCAGCCTGAATTAGAAGTTCAGAACAAAACCAAAGACAGTGACGGGGATGCAGAAGACAGCGCTGATGATGTGGTCAAGGCGCTGGAAGAGGCGATTGCCAGAGGTGATATTGAGGTGCAGACCCTGGGCGAGAAAGTGGTGGTGAATTTCACCCCCACAGAAGCTGAAGAACAGGATTTGCCGCAATTGCTGCAGAAAACCTTGAACGCGGTTGAACGGGCAAAGTCTGCTGCAGGCAAGTCAGATCAGGAGGTCATGTTTGGCGGGCTGGAAGGCACGCTGGCCCAGCTGGCCCAGGCCACAGCCGAGCTGACCCAGCAGGCCCAGGCCCAGGCCGAAAACCAGAAACAATCTGTTGATGAGGCCAAAAAGGCCGCGGATGAGCTGAAAATTGCACTAAGCCAGGAAATTGATCAGGGGCTGGTCGCGGTCGAACAGGATGAAGATAAGGTGATTGTGACTGTGGGTGCAGGCGGGGCGTTTGCCTCAGGCTCAGCTGACTTAACCCCGGAAGCGATTGAGATTATGCAGCGCATCGCCGGTGTGAATGCCGAAAATGACAGTGAGATCACGGTCTCTGGTCATACAGATAATGTGCCTCTGATCTTTGGTTCGCGCTACCGCGATAACTGGGACCTGGCGGCAGCGCGATCTGCCTCTGTGGTGCAGTCTCTGGCCGCAGACGGGGTGATTACAGATAACCGTCTGGAAGCCATCAGCTATGGCGAAAGCCGGCCTGTGGACAGCAATGATACCGCTGTCGGCCG
>CALKIF010000016.1:0-4113 GCA_937988715.1 uncultured Alphaproteobacteria bacterium
GCCTTGGCCAGGGTGTTGCCCAAATCGCTGGAGCCGGTGAAATCATCACCAATGCAGCCAAGATACATATCTTTATTCACCCCTGTTCATCAAGTGTTGCCAGAAAGGCCCTGGCAGCCCGGCTGAAGCCGTCACCAGAGCTATCCTGGCTGAGCTGGCTGGCCATTTGTTTGCCCAGCTCAACCCCCCATTGATCAAAGCTGTTCAGCCCCCAGATAAACCCGGACACCACAGTGATATGTTCATATAAAGCCAGCAGACGGCCCAGCGCATAAGGTGTGGTCTGATCCCAGCTGATCAGAACAGACGGCCGGTTACCCGCAAAATGCCGATGCGGCTGGTCGGTATTTGCCGCGCCCAGGGCAAGCGCCTCTGCCTGGGCAACCGCATTGATGGCCAGGGTGCGGTGGCTGGCCCGGGCCGCCTCTAGCTGATCAGATGAGGCCAGCTGATCCAGACCAGACGGGCGGCGGGGAACAAGAATATCCACCGGCACAATATCTGTGCCCTGATGCAGCCATTGAAAAAAGCTGTGCTGGCCGTTGGTGCCCGGCTCTCCCCAAATCAGCGGGCCTGAACCAAGTGCAAGCGGGCCGCCCTGACGGTCAACAGATTTCCCGTTGCTTTCCATTTCCAGTTGCTGGGCCCAGGCCGGCAGGCGGCCAAGACGCTGATCATATGGCATCAGCCCATATGAGGGGCGGCCAAGAAAGCTTCTGTGCCAGACCCTGAGCAGGCCTAACAACACCGGAATATTATGGGCAAAGTCAGCCGTCGCGAAATGGTTGTCCATCGCATGGGCCCCGTCCAGAAGCTGGCGAAACGGGTCTGTGCCCACGCCCAGCATGACCGCAAGGCCAACCGAAGACCATAAAGAATAACGCCCGCCGACCCCTTCAGCAAAAGCAAAGATACGCCCTGCATCCAGGCCCCAGTCCCTTGCCCGCTCAGGCGCGGCGGTCACCCCGGCCATATGGTCAGATACAGAACAGCCCGCCGCCTGCAGCCAGTGTCTGGCCAGCGCGGCATTGGCCATGGTTTCCGCCGTGGTAAAGGTTTTGGAGGTGATGATAAACAGCGTGGTCTCCGGCTGACACAGCGCCAGCACATCATTCAGATCAGACGGGTCAATATTGCCGACAAAATGTACCGCCGGGCCGGACTGATAGGCGGTGAGCGCCCGGTAAACCATCGCCGGGCCCAGATCAGACCCGCCAATACCGATATTCACAACATGTTTTATCTGGCCCTGGCCGCGGAGCTGATCCACAAAAGCGCACAGCGCGGTAAAGGCCTCTGTTTTGCGGTATTCAGGGCTGCGCAACTGGCAATGAATAGCCGGCCTGTTTTCGGTAAGATTGACCGGCCGGCCGGCCATCATATCGTCAATATTCTGCCTCAGGCCGGCACTGTCTGCCAGCTGCAGCAGAGCAGACAGGCTGGCCGGGGTGACCGGCTGGCGGGTGAGATCAACGCTGAGATCATCAAGGCTGAAGACCAGCTGATCACGCCCTTCACCGGCCATAAGTTCAGATAACAGAAGCCTGCTCTCAGAAGCTGCCAGCTGATGCAGGTCTGTAAGGATGTTTTGGTGGTGATCACTGCTCATCTGTTATCCGCCGCTATGCAAGAGACGCCGCCGCCCGGGCCCGGTTCGTGATTTCAGCAAAATCGGCTTTTGCGATCAAATCCTGTGGCGCCACCCAGCTGCCGCCGACACAAGCGATATTGGACAAGGCCAGCCAGTCAGGTGCGGTGTCAGGGGTGATGCCGCCGGTCGGGCAGAAGGTCAGATCAGGCAGCGGGCTGGCCAGAGCTTTGATAAAATTAAGCCCGCCAGCCGCTGTGGCTGGAAAAAATTTCAGCGCGGTAAACCCCTGTTCAGACAAGGCCATCATTTCAGAGACCGTGGCCGCCCCGGGCAGAAGCGGCAGACCGGCCTCAGCACAGCCAGACACAACCGAAGATGTGGTGCCCGGGCTGACCGCAAACCGCCCGCCCGCAGCGGCCACCTGCCGGGCCTGCTGAACCGTGCGGACAGTCCCTGCCCCAACAGTGATCGCCGGGCAGTGTGTGGCCATTTCCTGTATCGCGGCAAGGGCAGCCGGAGTGCGCAAGGTAATCTCTGCTGTGCGGATGCCGCCTGATAGTAAGGCTTCTGCCAGCGGGACCGCTTTGTCCGCCTCATCTATCACAATCACCGGCATCACCGGCCCTAAGTTCAGAATCGCATCAATGGTCATGATACAGCCCCTTGTTCATAGGCGGCGAGCAGCGGCAGACCCGCCCCCTGTTCCGCATCACAGGCCTGATCCCGCATCAATGCGGTGAGGCCCCGGCCAAAGCCTGTCTGTGGCAGATGGTTCGGCGCAAAAGGCGGCCGATCTGATAAATCGGCCTGACAAGTCAGCTGGCCGGACACCGCATCAAGAGTGAGAATATCACCATCGCGTATCTTGCCGACAGCCCCGCCATTAACCGCTTCCGGGCAGAGATGGATCGCCGCCGGAACCGTGCCTGAGGCCCCTGACATACGCCCGTCTGTGACCAGCGCGACAGCAAAGCCTTTATCCTGAAGCGTGGCCAGAAGCGGGGTCAGGCTGTGCAGTTCTGGCATGCCGCAGGCCTGCGGGCCCTGAGCGCGCACAACAACAATACAGTCTTTTTCAAGACGGCCCTCAGCAAAAGCGGCTTTGACTTCAGCTTCGGTTTCAAACACAACTGCCGGGGCGGAAATCACATGCCTGCCCTCAGCAACAGCTGATATTTTAATCACGGACCGGCCCAGATTCCCATCCAGCATTTTCAGGCCCCCGGTCGGGGCATGCGGGGCAGACACAGGCCGCAGAACAGCTTCATCCAGAGAGGTATCCGGGGCGGCAACAAAAGCAAGCCCGGCTTCGGTCAGTTGAGGGTCAACCGCATAATCAGACAGGCTGTTGCCCCAGACCGTCGCCGCATCGCCATGCAAAAGCCCCGCTTGCAGCAATTCCCGCATCACAAATCCCATCCCGCCGGCGGCATGGAACTGGTTCACATCTGCCTGGCCGTTCGGATAGACACGTGCCAGAAGCGGGATAATATCTGATAAATCGGCAAAATCCTGCCAGCGCAGATCAATCCCTGCAGCGGCGGCCATCGCCGGCAGATGCAATGTGTGGTTGGTGGACCCGCCTGTGGCGTGCAGCCCGACAATCGCATTCACAAAGCTGCGTTCATCAAGACAGCGGCCAATCGGGCGCGCAGAGCCTGAACGCAGGCTGATTTCAGCTGCCCGCCGGGTGGCGGCGACCGTGAGCGCGTGACGCAGATCAGTATGCGGATGCACAAAAGCCGCGCCGGGCAGATGCAGGCCCATCACCTCCATCAGCATCTGGTTTGAATTGGCGGTGCCGTAAAAGGTACAGGTTCCCGGCCCGTGATAGGCCGCGCTTTCCGCCCGCAGCAGCTCTTCACGGCCCACCTCTCCGCGGGCAAAGGCCTTGCGGATATTTGCTTTTTCCGCATTTGGCAGGCCAGAAGACATCGGCCCGGCAGGCACAAAAATCACCGGCAGATGCCCGAAGCTGAGCGCGCCCATCACAAGGCCGGGCACAATTTTATCACATACCCCAAGGCACAAAGCAGCATCATAGACATTATGAGACAAAGCCACGCCCGTGGACATGGCAATGATATCGCGGCTGAATAAAGACAGCTCCATGCCCGGGCGGCCCTGGGTCACACCATCACACATGGCCGGCACACCGCCTGCAACCTGTGCGGTGGCCCCGGCCTGGCGCGCGGCGGCTTTGATCAGCTGCGGATAGCCTTCATAAGGCTGATGTGCAGACAACATGTCATTATAGGCGGTGACAATCGCAATATTGGGTTTCAGCGGGCCGGATTGAGAGAGGATATCTGACTGATCCTCACCAGCAGCAGCCGCCACATGGGCCATGTTGGAACAGGACACCTGGCGGCGGTCGGTATCGGCATTGGCGGCCATCTGGTCAATCTGGGCCAGATAGGCGGTGCGCGTTTGCTGGCTGCGGCGGCGGATGCGGTCTGTGACTTCGGCAAGGCGGGAATGGAGGTCAGGCATGAGGCAGTATCCGTTTCGCGTTACTGATC
>CALKIF010000017.1:0-12106 GCA_937988715.1 uncultured Alphaproteobacteria bacterium
GCATAGGGCTTTTGCGTATGCATCGGGCGGGGGTAGTAAACGGCTGTCGGCACGCCGCCGTCTTTCATTCTGTCCTGCACCGCTTGCCTGTCTATCCCGTCTGGCAGGCGGATAACATATTGGGCCCAGCTTGATGTGGCCCCCTCATCCAGAACAGGGATGGTCACGCCGGAGCCGGCCAGTTTGTCTGCATATCTGTCGGCCGCCTGTTGGCGAAGGGTCAGCTCTTCATCGAAAATCCCCAGCTTGGCCAGCAGTACGGCGGCCTGCATCGTATCCAGACGCGCGGTCATGCCGATCCGTTCATTTTCATACTTATCGCGCCCCTGGCCATGCACGCGTGCAGACCGGGCGATTTCCGCCAGACCATCATCATCTGTAAACAGCGCCCCGCCATCACCGTAACAGCCCAACGGCTTGGCCGGGAAAAAGCTGGTCGCGGTGGCGGCGCCAAATGTGCCGACAGCCTGGCCGGACAGCTCCGCCCCGAAGCTCTGTGCGGCATCATCCATCACCCACAGGCCGGCCTCAGCGGCAAAGGCGCAGATCTGATCCAGCGCGGCCGGCTGGCCGAACAGCCCGACAGGGATAATCCCGACCATATTCAGCCCCGCCTCTTGTCCGGCGGCAAGCGCATCTGAAAGGCGCGTTCTGTCCAGATTGAAGCTGACCGCGTCAACCTCAGCAAAGACAGGGACCGCGCCTAAAACCGCGATGGCTTCTGCAGAGGCCGCGAAGGTAAAGCTGGGCACAATCACCCCGTCACCAGGCTTCACCCCCAGCCCCAGCAGGCCAAGGATCAACGCATCTGTACCGGAAGAACAGGAAATTGTGTGTTTGACCCCCAGCCGGTCACAAAAGGCGGCTTCCAGCTCGGCCACTTCCGCGCCCATAATATAGCCGCCATGATCCAGAACCGCGTTCAGCCGGGCCTCAATTTCACCGCGCAGGCGTTTTTGTTGGGCAGCAAGATCAATAAAGGGCATGGTCATTTTTGTTCAGGCTCCGTTAAGCGATTAAGATCATGTCATCTGCCGCAGACAGCCGGCCATCTGTTCCAACACGGTTTGCACAGCCACCCCTTCATCTCCGTTTGTGAGCGCAGGCTGGCCGGTCCGGCAGACCTCAATGAAAGCAGAGACTTCCTGTTTCAGGGGTTCTTTTTCATCTACAGGCAGATGTATCGGGCTGGCCCGCTCGACCACAAACATCTCTCCTGCCTGGGTGATATGATCGCTGAACAAGGTCAGCTTTTCCGGCCAGGGTTTTGTGTCATCAAACATCAGCGATCCGGTCTGGCCGGTGACAATCAGCCGGTGTTCTTTTATCGGGTTCACCCAGCTTGTGGTCATGCCTGCGGTCACGCCGCCGGCAAAGCCAAGACCGGTTGAGAGCAGATCAACCACCCCGGGCGTGATATGGGCCGCCCCGTGACAGACAACACTGTCAGGCAGGCTGCCGGTCAGCGCCAGGATCAGGGACAGATCATGCGGGCATAAATCAAACAAGGCAGATTCAGTGTTGCGGATCCGCCCCATCGCCAGACGGTTGGCCTGAATATGGCGGAGCTGACCAATGGCCCCGTTCTCTACCTGAGCCAGCAATTCGGTAAAGGCAGGGTGATAGCGGATCAGATGGCCGATCATCAGCTGCTTTCCTGCGGCTTTTGCCGCCTCATTCATGGCCTGAGCTGAGGCCAGAGTCAGCGCCATCGGCTTTTCAACAAACACATGTTTGCCTGCGGCCAAGGCGGCGATGGCCAGCGGCTCATGTGCGGCGGCTGAGGCTGAGATCATCACCCCCTGAACAGATGTGTTTGCGCAGACCTCATCAAAGCTGGCAACTTGTGCTGAAAATGACTGGGCAAATTCACCGGCGCGTTCGCTTGTATTGTCAACCACATGGCTGAGCACACCAAGCCCGGCACAGTTACGCGCGATATTGCGGCCCCACATCCCGCAGCCAACCACAGCGATTTGAATGTCGTTATATTCGCTCATGACCCTGCCTTGTGCACATCTGTGCTGTCCCGCTTTATCTGTTGATTACACTTAAGTCACCCGCCCGCAGGCCGTCAATTGTTGCATTTCGTTACATTCGCTTATGCAGGCGGCTCTTGCCTTGTTTTTTCTGTTCTGAGGCAGTATATCCTCGCCAATCCCCGGCGGTTTAAATCTGGAGCGAATGTGACATGGATGCCTCTTCTGCCTATCAGGACAGCTTGCCTGTAACGTCTGATCAATTACTGGCGATGCTGAAGGACAGCGGCTTTGCTGTTGAGCGGATTGATCATATTCCCCTGCGGACAGTCGCTGATTCAAAACAGGTCAGAGACGGCTTTTTATCTGCTGAAGACGGTGGCGGCCATATTAAAAACCTGTATCTGCGGGATAAAAAGAAACAGAATTTTCTGGTGGTTCTGCCTGAAGATGCTGATGTGGATCTGAAAAGCCTGTCTGAACAGATGGGCGCGGCGCGGCTGTCTTTTGGCTCAGCTGACCGGCTGCTGGAATATTTAGGCGTCCGGCCTGGGGCGGTGACCCCTTTGGCGATGGTCACCGGCGTTCATCATGATGTCACGCTGTTTATGGACAGCCGTCTGCGGGATGTGAAATTTTTATATATGCACCCGCTGGTGAATGACCGCACTGTGGGGATGTCGCCGGCAGATGTTGAACGGTTTCTGGCACAAAAGGGGGTCAAGATAAACTGGCTAGACCTTGACCTGAACGGCTGAGCCTCAAAATTAAGCTATAGCTTGCCGGGCTTTTTTGCTAAACACAGACCAAACCGGGCCGCTAGATGAGCCTTTTTGACCTGATAATTTTTTTGTGGATAGACCCTGATGGACCCGATCATTTCTGAACAAGCGTCTGCTGATATCATTGATGTAACGCTGGATAATTTCATGGCTGAGGTGATTGAGGCCAGCAACACCAAAGGGGTGATTGTACAGTTCTGGGCGCCCTGGTGCGGGCCTTGTAAACAGCTGGGCCCCGTTCTGGAAAAGGTGGTGGCCGGCCATGCCAACCTGCGGCTGGCGCGGGTCAATATCGATGAAAATCAGGAAATCGCGGCCCAGATGCGGGTCCAGTCTGTACCCACTGTTTACGCGATTATTGAAGGCCGGCCTGTTGACGGGTTTGCCGGGGCACAACCTGAATCAGCTGTGCGCCAGTTTGTTGAAAAAATTCTCAGCGCTGTGCCAGGGGCAGTGGATATCAGCCCGCTGATTGATGCAGGTCTGGCCGCGCTTGAGGCCCAGGATGCAGAACAGGCCCTGGCCGCGTTCCAGCAGGCTTTGGCGGCACAGCCTGACTCTCTGGCGGCGCTTTCTGGTTTGGTGCGGGCCCTTGTTCTGCTGGGTGATTTGGACAGCGCGCGCGACATTATCGACAATTTAGAAGAAGACCGGCGCGAACGGCCTGAGATGAGAGAGGCTTTGGCTGCGGTACAGCTGGCTGAACGGGCGGGTGAGACCGCATCAGAGATCCAGCCGCTGCGTGACAAGCTGGCCGCAGACCCGTCTGATCTTCAGGCGCATCAGGATCTGGCTCTTGCGCTTTATGCCAGCGGCGAGACCCAAGAAGCAATGACGTTGCTGCTGGCCTCTATCAAGCAAGATAACAGCTGGCAGGATGGCGCGGCGAAGACACAGCTGTTTGAATTTTTCAACGCGCTTGGCCATGCCCACCCCGAAGTTATCGCCGCCCGCAGAAAATTATCTGCCTATTTGTTTTCCTGATTTCTGCTCTATATCAAGGTCTGTCAGCGGGGGTGTGATCAGTGTATAGATCACCTCATGCTGGCAGATAATGATTTGAAAGACGCTAGCACAAGGACGCCAGATATGGGCACATCGCGCGGTCCGTTTGAACCTGAATTTTCAGAATTACCTCAGCAGATACCCGTATTCCCTCTTTCGGGTGCGTTATTGCTGCCGGGCGGTCGGCTGCCGTTAAATATTTTTGAGCCACGCTATTTATCAATGGTGCGTGACGCGATGGCCCAGCCGCATCGTCTTATCGGCATGATCCAGAGCCGTGATGACAGTGAAGAGGACTCGCTGTATCACGTCGGTTGTGCAGGGCGAATCAGCAGCTATTCCGAAACAGATGACGGCCGCATGCTGATCACCTTGTCCGGCACGTCACGGTTTCGCCTTCTGAGTTGCGAAAATGTGGAAGATGGTTATCACCTAGCCCGGGTGACCTGGACAGAGTTTAAAGCTGATTTAACCCTGACAGAGGCCCAGATTAACAGGGACCATCTGATTGATGTGCTGCGGAACTATTTCAAACTGAAAGGATATACGGTTGACTGGGACCATATTCAGGATTGCGAAGATGAACGTCTGGTCTCTACGCTGTCCATGATTTGTCCGTTTGAAGTATCTGAAAAACAGGCGCTGCTGGAAAGCCCGGACCTGGCCGCCCGGGCTGAGCTTTTGGTTGCCATTCTGGAAATGGCCAGCCATTCTGAACATGATGAACAAGGTGCAAAACACTGACCGAAATCTGTTGTCGCTTCTGGTCTGTCCGGTCAGCCTGTCTGGGCTGATCTATGACAGGCAGGAAGATGAACTGGTCAGCCTGCGTTCACGGCTGGCCTTTCCTGTTCAAGATGGTGTGCCGATTATGCTGGAACAGGCGGCCCGGCCCCTCACTGATGACGACTATACCCGCCTGACCCAACACCGCCCCTCTTCACCTCAGATGTAAACCCTCGCAAGAGAGGATGATAAAAATGACTTCCGATACGGATACACAGGTTCAGGATAAAGATATCTGGCCGGTTGAAATCAGATGTAATTCGGCCCGTGACCGGCTGACGGTCCGTTTTGAAGACGCTGGTGATGTTGAGCTCAGCGCAGAGCTTTTGCGGGTGGAATCCCCGTCTGCTGAGGTCCAGGGCCACGGTCCGGGCCAGAAACAGACTCCGCTTGGCAAACAGGATGTGACAATCACAAAAATTATCCCGGTCGGCAGCTATGCGGTTCGCCTGGTGTTCAGTGACGGTCATGATACCGGCATCTATAGCTGGGCCCTGTTATATGATTATGGCCAGCGTCAGCACCAGCTGATGGCAGATTATCACAGCCGGGTTGCGGGCCTCAGTTAACCCTGATTTGTCCGGCGCGCTTATCCGGCGGGTGCGTGCAGATGCCCGTCAAACAGCGGCGCTGAAGACAGCCGCCCGCCCATCGCCAGTTCAGATAACAACCGTCTGGCCGGTATCTGCCCCAGCACAGACATGCCAACACAAGCCAGTTGATATAACGGGTCCTGCGGTCTGGTCAGCAGCCTGTTCAGCCCTTGAGTGGCGCTGGTCAGGGCCAGTATTTCCGGCTTCCGGCGCGCCTGATAGGCTGTTGTTACAGAGGCATGGCCAGGCGTCAGTCCGGCCCGTGCCGCAGATTGCAGACAATCCAGAAGCACTGCGCAATCACTGAGCGCCAGATTAAATCCCATACCGGCCAGAGGGTGTAACGCATGGGCGGCGTCCCCGGCCAGCACAAATCCGGCGGTGCTGATCCGCGGACAATAAGCCGGTTTCAATGGCCAGGCCAGGCACGGCGTATCTGGTGTCAGCCTGCCCAGTTCAGGCCCGAACGCGGTTGTGATCGCCGCTGCAAAATCAGCCCGGTCCCGTATTTTCAGCTCAGCAGCCCTAGCCTCTGGAAGAGACCAGACAACAGATGCAGATTTTGCCCCTGTCGGCATCAGCGCCAGCGGGCCAGACGGCAAAAACCGTTGATAGGCAGTTGTCCCAATCGGCCTTTCGGTACTTACCGTCGTGACAAGGGCGGTTTCCTGCCGGCTCTGGTCAATGGCTCTCAGCCCGGCTTGTGCGCGCAGCTGGCTGTTCGCCCCGTCACAGCCGATCACCAGATCACAGGGCCATAAATTCTGCTGACTGTCCTGCAGCAGATTTGGCTGACCGGGCTGCAGCTGGTCAATCTTGACAGCCTTGATCTGATGCGCCGGCAGGCTGGTTTTGATCAGCCCTTCACAGGCGGTCTTCAGGGCCTGGTTAGAGACCACATAGGCCATCGGCGGGGTGTCATGCTGCCAGCGCAGCGGCCAGCTCATATCCTTTTGTCTGCGGCGGGTCTTCGCGCGTTGACCAGCAACAGCGATTTCGGTTATCGGGTAAGCGGCCTCTGGCAAAGCTGACCAGATTCCCATAGTCTCCAGCATGACCTTACCCGCATGATGGATGGTTGTTGTGCGGGTATCTTCTCCTGAGGGCTGGCCAGATGGCGGGCCT
Organism: uncultured Alphaproteobacteria bacterium; assembly: GCA_937988715.1. GTDB lineage: Bacteria > Pseudomonadota > Alphaproteobacteria > Puniceispirillales > Puniceispirillaceae > JADHLI01. The sequence goes on from CALKIF010000017.1 coordinate 6,271, forward strand.
GAAAACCAGACAAAATCAAACCCGCAATGTATCAGGGTAAGCGCCATAACCTGTGTCGTCAGCCCGCCGCCGACAAGCGCAATAGGGATATGGGGTTTTGTCTGTGTCATATTCTCTGGTTTTTGGTGTTTACTTGATTGAAGGGGCAGATGCTTAGCTGCGGCTGGCGATGACAGATACGGCCTGTTCTGCCACCTCTAACAGGCTTTGTTCCCGGCCGACCAGATAGCTGGCACAGCCTGCGGCCTGACCAGCCTCAACATCTGAGGGTTTGTCTCCGATCATAACAGACTGGCGCAGATCAAGCTGCCATTTTTTTGCCAGTGACAGGATCAGCCCTGGTTCAGGCTTGCGGCATGAACAGGGGGTGCGCAACGCTTCTGTCACGGACAAAGGGTGGTGCGGACAAAATGCGATATCGGTGATATGGCCTCCGATTTTTGCGGTTTCCGCTAACAGCTTGTCATGAAATATATGCATCTGGGCTTCAGTGAAATACGCTCTGGCGATGCCGCCTTGATTGGTGACGATAAATACGGGCAGGCCATGCTGCTGAAACAGCCTCAGGCTGTCTTCAGCGCCGTCCTTCCAGGAAAACTCCTCTGGCTTATACATATAGCCTGTATCCTGGATAAGGGTATCATCTCTGTCCAGAAACACTGCTGCCGTCATAAATTCGCCCTCTTGTTGCGGGATAAAGCCCCATTGACCGATCCCGGCCCAATCATGTTGCCCACGGTCCTTGACTGTATTAATGTGCCCAGAACACCATCTCAACGTTTCCATCAGCCTTATGGGCTTTGTGCTTTTGTCTATGCTTAACCCTGATTTTTCAATTTTCAACGATAATATGTTCCTTCAGGTCAGACAGATCCTGAATGATGTGCCAATGCAGACAACTGAAGAGCTGCTTGATGTCACTGTGGGTGAGCCGCAGATGCCGCCTCCTGACTGGCTGGCTGAGGTGCTGAACGCTGAATCAAAAAACTGGCAGGCCTATCCGAAAGCCTTTGCTGATCAGGCGTTTTTGGATGATGTAGCTGTTTATATTGAGGCCCGTTTTCCGGCTCTGTCGGGCCGGTTTGATTTGGCTGATCATATCGTTCCTGTGCCGGGCACGCGCGAACCGCTTCACCTTTTGGGCTGGTGTGTGCGCGGGGCAAAACAAAACAGCTGTGCGCTGGTCAGCAATCCGTTTTATCATGCCTGGCGGGCCGGGGCATTGGCGTCCGGTGGCCAGATTGTCTATATCAACGCCTCTGCTGAAACCGGATTTCTGCCGTCTCTGGACAGTCTGGATGAAGCCACCTTATCCAGATGTACCATTTTATATTTATGCACCCCGACCAATCCGCATGGGATGATCGCCTCACCTGACTATATCGCCAAAGCATTACAGCTGGCCCGCCAGTTCAATTTCCTGCTTGTGGTTGATGAATGCTATGTTGATATCTGGCGGCAAACCTGCCCGACCAGTGCGCTTGAAGTGGCAAATCAGATGCCGGCTCCTGGTGATGATCCTTTTGCCAATCTGGTGGTTCTGAACTCCTTGTCCAAACGGTCAAATGCGGCTGGATTGCGGGCCGGGTTCTTATGTGGGGATAAAGCTTTGATCGCCGCCTATAAGCTGGTGGTGGCAAATGGGGGTGCGCTGGTTCCCACCCCGCTTTTGCGGGTGGCGGGTGCGCTGTACCGGGATGATCAGCATAATCAGACAATTCGTCAGCATTACACAACCTCGTTTCAGATTCTGTCCGGTCATGTGCCGATCATAATTCCTGAAGGCGGCTTTTTCTTATGGTATCCTGTCCCAGAGGCCTTTGGCGGTGATGATGCAGCCTGTGCCCAGCATCTGTTTGGCCAGTGGGGCATCAAAACTGTACCAGGGTCAGTGATGGCAGAACAGACAGATGACGGTAATCCGGCGGCAGGTTATTTGCGCCTGGCGATTGTTCATGATCATGACAAGGTTGATGAGCTGGGCCAACGGCTGGCGCGCTTTGAAAGCAGCTTATGAGCGATAATGAAGATAAACCCCCGTTAATGTCTGCTGGTCTGCAGACCTTTTTGTGGCACCGGCTGGTTGAGGTGTCAGGGCTGGTTATCTGTGCGCTGGCGCTGGGCTTGCTGGTGATTTTGCTGACCGCCAATCCCGCAGATCCGTCTCTCAATACAGCCTCTGCCCGTGAGGTCCAGAACTGGTTCGGGCCCTGGGGGGCCAATCTGGCGAATCTTCTGTATCAGGCGGTCGGCTTATCTGCACTGGGCTTTGGCCTGGCGCCGTTTATCTGGGGCACCCGCCTGATCACGACCAAACGTCTGGACAAGTGGAAATGGCGGCTGCCTGTTCTGGTTCTGGCGGTGTTGCTGATCAGCGTTGCTGTTCATGGCCTGTTTGACAATGCCGATTCTGGCCAGCGGGGCGGTCTGACAGGTCGTCTGGGGGTTGATGCCGCGCTCAGCCTGCTGGGCGAGATCACCTTGCCGTCCTGGCTGTCGGCGCGCCAGTGTGTGGGCATTGTTGCCGCTGGCCTTGGCACAGCTTTATATATCTGGGCTGCGGCTTTATCGCGGCGGCAATGGGCGGGCCTGTCTGTTCTGCCGCGGCTGGTCCGCACCCTTACCCAGCCCTTGGCCGCGGCTCTGCGCCGCCGGTCTGCAGCAAAAGCAGATGCTGCTGAAACACAACCCAAACCACAGAAGAAAAAGACCAAAGCTGCTAAAAAAGTCAGACAGGAACCTGTGCTGATGGCAGGTGAGACGCCAGAAGCAGATGCTGCCGCCCCAGCAGACACAGATACCGCTCCGCCTCGTGCAGCTCAGAAACTGCAGTCCAGTTTTGATTTTGATGGTAATGATAAATTTAAATTGCCACCTCTGAAACTGCTGAAAACGCCGCCAAAGACCAAGGCTGGTGCAGATCAGGATCTGTTGGATCAGAACGCAGAACAGCTGAAACAAGTTTTGAATGATTTCCGGATTCAGGGCGAGATCGAAGATGTGCGTGACGGGCCTGTCGTCACCCGTTACGGGCTGAACCCGGCACCAGGCACGAAATCACAACGGGTGATCGCACTGGCAGATGATATTGCGCGGTCAATGTCGGCGCTGGCGGTGCGGGTGGCGGTTGTGCCTGGCCAGAATGTGATCGGCATTGAACTGCCGAACCAGAACCGGGAAATGGTATTGCTGCGGCATATTTTTGATCACCCGGCCTGGCAGGAAAATCAGGGCAATCTGCCGCTGGCTCTGGGCAAGGATATCGCTGGCGGGCCGGTAATTGCTGATCTGGCGCGCATGCCGCATCTGCTGGTGGCCGGAACCACAGGTTCAGGTAAATCAGTTGGCATCAATGGCATGATCTTATCCCTGCTGTATCGCTATACGCCTGATGAATGCCGTCTGATTATGATTGATCCCAAAATGCTGGAACTGTCTGTTTATGATGGTATTCCGCATCTTCTGACTCCGGTTGTCACGGACCCGTCCAAAGCGGTTATGGCGCTGAAATGGGCGGTTCGCGAGATGGAAAACCGGTACCGGAATATGGCCAAAATGGGGGTCCGCAATATTGATGGCTATAATGAACGTCTGGCTGAGGCGCGCAATAAAGGAGAGGTGCTGACCCGGCGTGTGCAGACCGGTTTTGATTCTGAAACCGGCCGGCCTGTATTTGAAGAAGATGTGCTTGATCTGGCCCCGCTGCCCTTCATTGTGGTGGTGATTGACGAGGTGGCTGATCTGATGATGGTCGCGGGCAAGGAAATTGAAGCCGCGGTCCAGCGTCTGGCCCAGATGGCCCGGGCCGCCGGTATCCATGTCATTATGGCCACACAGCGGCCATCTGTTGATGTCATCACCGGCACGATCAAGGCGAACTTCCCGACCCGGATTTCGTTTCAGGTGACCTCACGTATCGACAGCCGCACGATTTTGGGTGAACAGGGCGCAGAACAGCTGTTAGGGCGCGGTGATATGCTGTTTATGGAAGGGGGCGGCCGGGTGGTGCGTGTGCATGGGCCGTTTGTTGATGACAGAGAAGTTGAGGATGTCGCCAACTTCCTGCGCCAGCAGGGTGAGCCTGACTATAATGAAAGTGTGACAGAAGAAGATGAAGCGGCCGCGTTTGATCCGTCTGCTGCGGGGGCAGGCCAGGTACCGGCCACCGGAAACAGCCTGTATGATGAGGCGGTCGCGCTGGTGATAAGAGAACAGAAAGCCTCAACCAGCTTTGTGCAGCGGCATCTGAAAATCGGGTATAACCGGGCGGCGACCTTGATTGAGGAAATGGAATCAGCTGGCATCATCAGCGCGGCAAATCATGTCGGTAAAAGAGAGGTTCTTATACAGAATGAAGAGAACTGAGCCTGTAATCTTTCGCCTGAAACTGGCGGTGTTGGCGCTGATGGCCAGCCTTGTTCTGCCGTCTCATCTGGTGGCCCAGTCTGCTGAGGAGACCAAGCTGATCGCACGTGCTGAACAGGCGATCACAGAGCTGACCACGCTGCAGGCCAAATTCATTCAGATTTCCTCAGATGGCACGGTTGGTGAAGGACAGGTCTATTTCCGCCGCCCGTTCCAGCTGCGTCTGGATTATACAAACCCTGAAACCTTATCCATCGTGACCAGCCGGATCTGGGTCTATATTGATGATAAACTTGCCCAGACTGTTGAAGCGTATCCGGTCAGCGAAACGCCTTTTGCGCCGCTGCTGGAACAGACTGTCAGTTTCAGATCAGAAGAGGTGGATACCTCAGCCCGTATAGAAGATGGCATTGCCTCTGTTCAGCTGGAAAAAGATATTGGTGAAGGGGCTGGCCGCTTGACGCTAGAATTTGATGCTGGCTCATGGCAGTTGCGCCGCTGGGTCATCACAGACGCGCTTGGCGTGACCACCACGGTTACCTTACAAAATCCGGTCTATGGCGCGGCGCTGAACAACCGCCTGTTCGGCGTGCCATCTTATCAGAATTAAGGCCGGGTTGCGGGGGGATCACACCATCAGCCGCTCAAACGCGGCCCGGCTTTTTGCATCAATCGGCTCCGGCTTACGGCTGGCTTTATCCACCAGCACATGCACAAACTGCCCGGCCGCAGCGGCCCTGTCCTCACCATCTCTGAACAGGCCGGTCTCATAGGTTACGGACGAAGTGCCCAAGCGCGCCACCCGCAGCCCGACAACCAGCTTGTCCGGATAGGCCAGTTCAGCAAAATACGAACAACCTGTCTCCACCACCAGATACACGCTCTTCCCCTCCCTGAAATCCAGCAGGCCCTGCTCCAGCAGAAAGCTGTTTACAGCGGTATCAAACAGCCGGTAATGCACCACATTGTTCAGATGGCCGTAAATATCATTATCATCCCATCTTGTGGCTGTATGCCAGTGATGGGGAAAATCGGTAATGGCAGGGGGCTGTTTTCTGGACATGATCTGTTTTCTCTGACCGGTCGCCCAAAGACGGGGCCTTGTTCGTTTACGCTCACATTTCTGATCCTAACAAGCTCTGTTCATGAACAACAGCTGTCAGCAGCTGTTTTTTTTCATCCAACAGATGCGCTGTTCATAAACCGCCGTCTCAGCCCTCTTTGCGGACCTGCCATTTGATATTGATTTGCTTCACAACATTATTTTGTGTGGCCACTATCTGGTTGAGGTCATCCTTTTTCAGCTGTCCTTTTTGCATCATCTCCATGTAATACGGCTCCAGCATGTATTGGGTATCTATAATTTCAAAATCAACATCATGGATCAGACCCAGCGGTGTTGCGGCATTGCCGTCACTCTCCCACTGTTTATTCAGCTTTTTGTTATATAAAGACAGGCCAAAAGGTGTAA
>CALKIF010000018.1:0-1598 GCA_937988715.1 uncultured Alphaproteobacteria bacterium
GTTCTTGTCAACCTTTGTGACTAAAAGGGTCGAGATGAAAACCTAGGATCAGAACCGGCATGGGGCAAGATAAATCCGCCCGCCATCCCTTGGGGGTTGGTGTTTTAGCTGCTTCAGGCTAACTTTGGGGAGGACGCAAAATTTTTTACAAGAGATAAAATTTATGAAATTGACCTTGCACCATATTAATCTGTCTACTCAGCAGGTTGAGCAGATGGATAAATTCTACCGTGATGTGATCGGGCTGGCGACAGAGACAGACGGCCTGCCGGTGCTGGAAAAGAAAAAAGGCTATGCTGGTGATGTGGCCTTTGTCACTGATGGGCAGATTCAGATGCATCTGGCGGCTCAGGATTTAGAGGCCGGGTTCCGCACAGGCCATATCGTCAATCCTGTTGCCCGAGGCCATATTGCCTATCGCACAGATGATATACAGGCGTTCATGGCGCATCTGGATACCCTCGGCGTGCCCTATTCTGACTGGGGTGACCGGGCGGTGGCGGGCTGGCATCAGATCTTCTTTTATGACCCGGATGGCAATGTTATTGAAGTTCATCAGGTTGATGAGGCAGAGGATCAGAAGACCAATGGCTGAAATTCATTTTCTTGATGGCGGGCTGGGTCAGGAAATTCAAAACCGTGCAAGCGCTGGGCCGCACCCGCTCTGGTCGGTTAAAGTGATGTATGATGAGCCGGATGTGGTCAGTGCGGTACATCGCGATTTTATTGCCGCAGGGGCAAAGGTGATCACGGCCAACACCTATACCGCTTCGCCGCCGCGCCTGCGCCGGGATGGCGATCTCAGCCAGATAGCCGATATCCATAACACCGCGCTTCGGCTGGCCCGAACAGCGATTGATGAGGCAGATGATTCGGCCTTACAGCTGGCCGGATGTCTGCCGCCTCTTGTGGGGTCTTATGTGGCTGAGGTCAGTATGGATTTTGAAGCCTCTCTTGCTGATTACCGCCAGCTGGTCGCCTTACAGAAACAGGGTGTTGATCTGTTTCTGATTGAGACCATGTCCAATATCACAGAAGCGCGGGCCGCCCTGAGTGCGGTTAAACAGGCTGGGATGGCCGGCTTTGTTGGCCTGACTGTGTCTGATGACAGCTCAAACAGGTTGCGATCTGGAGAGGATTTGTCTGATGCGCTGGACCAGCTTCTTGCCCTTGGCCCGGACGGCATTATGGTGAACTGCTCTCTGCCTGAGGCGGTGAGCGCAGCAATGCCTGTTCTGGCTGGTCTGCCGGTACCGTTCGGCGGTTATGCCAACGGGTTTACCTCAATTGATGCGCTGAGGCCCGGCGGCACAGTGGCCAGCCTGTCCACCCGTACAGATTTGGGACCTGAGGCTTATGCTGATTTTGCCTGTTCCTGGATAGAGGCTGGCGCGACCATCATCGGCGGGTGTTGCGAGGTGGGACCAGCCCATATTGCGCATCTGGCCGACCGCCTGCGCAATGACGGCCATAAGCTGATTGGCCTGCCTGTTTAAGGAAGTGAGCAGCCGGTATAAGCTGATGTGATCATTGACTGAGGTTGCGGCACTTGTACCGTGCTTGACCTGCTTGCCGGAACCCACCCACATTCGAAAGAC
>CALKIF010000019.1:0-48406 GCA_937988715.1 uncultured Alphaproteobacteria bacterium
CTGCGTGAGGATATCGAAGCGGTAAAATCGGCCGGGCGTGAGGCAACTGCCGCAGAAGCCGATAAAGCATCACAGGATAAAGCCTGATGGCAGACACAACACAGCAAGATGATGGGGCGATGAGCCTGCTGGATCACCTGACCGAATTGCGTAACCGGTTAGGCATTGTGATGATCGGCTTTGTGGTGATTTTCCTGGCCTGCTTCATCCGGCCATTTGGCGGGGACAGCCAAAACATTGCGGATGCGGTGTATTTGTTTTTGCAAGCCCCTCTGGCAGAACGGTCTGAGGTAAGCCGGATGATTTTCACCGGCCTTCATGAAGGGTTTTTTACCCAGGTCAAGGTTGCTTTTTTTGTATCGATTTCAATCACCTTTCCGTTGATGCTGCTTCAGGTCTGGAAGTTTGTTGCCCCCGGCCTGTATCAGAATGAACGAAAGGCTGTATATCCGTTTTTACTGGCGACGCCGGTGCTGTTCGCGTTGGGGGCAGCGATGGTGTATTACATCGTTATTCCGCTGGCCTGGGATTTTTTCCTGTCTTTTGAAGTACAGGGCGGAGAGGGGGCTTTGCCGATTGAGGTGGAACCCCGCATTTCTGAATATCTCAGCCTTGTGATGCGGCTGATGTTTGCCTTTGGGCTGTCGTTTGAGCTGCCGGTGATTTTGCTGTTGATGGTCCGGGCCGGGCTGATGACAGCAGATGGTCTGGCCAGCAAACGCAAATACGCCATTCTGCTGGCTTTTGTTGCCGCGGCCATACTGACCCCGCCTGATGTGATCTCGCAAGTTCTGTTGGCCATTCCGGTCATCCTGCTTTACGAATTGTCTATCCTGGGCGCACGGATTATCCAGAGGCGGCAGGAACCAGACGCCGAAAGTGAAGCATAAAGATTGCCTTTGTCTGCGGACAGCAGATTGTCGAATTTTAGGGGCCGAGGGGTGTTGGTCGCATGCATGATATCCGATTTATAAGAGAAAATCCTGAACAGTTTGACGCCGCATTAGCACGTCGTGGCCTGTCTGCGGCTGCTGATGATATCCTGGCGCTGGATACGCGTCGCCGCGCCCTGCAGACAGAATTGCAGGAAAAACAGGCCCGCCGGAATGAGGCCAGCCGTGAGATCGGCCAGATAAAATCGCAAGGTGGTGATGCCAGTGCGGTGATGGCTGAAGTGGCTGATTTAAAACAATCTGTGCCTGCCTTAGAGGCTGAGGAAGCCGAACTGGCCGCACAAATTACAGATCAGCTGATCTCTCTTCCCAATATTCTGGATGCGGTTGTGCCAGACGGTGAGGATGAGGATCAGAATGAGCTGGTCAGAACCAGTGGTGATAAGCCGGAATTCAGCTTTACCCCGCGTGATCATGTTGATATCGGTGAAGGGCTGTCACAGATGGATTTTGCGGCAGCAGCAAAGCTGTCCGGGGCCAGATTTGTTGTGCTGAAAGGACAGCTGGCCCGGCTTGAGCGCGCTCTGGCAGCGTTCATGCTGGATATACATACCCGCGAACATGGTTATACAGAAGTGCTGCCGCCAGCCCTTGTGCGCACCCAGACCATGACCGGTACCGGTCAGCTGCCAAAATTTGCTGAAGATTTATTCCATACAACAGATGACAGATGGTTGATCCCCACAGCAGAAGTACCGCTGACCAATCTGGTCGCAGACAGCATTGTTCCTGCTGATCAGCTGCCGATGCGGCTGACCGCTTTCACCCCCTGTTTTCGGGCAGAGGCAGGCTCTGCAGGGCGTGATACGCGCGGGCTTATCCGCCAGCATCAATTCTCTAAGGTTGAGCTGGTCTCTATTGTTGCGCCTGATCAGTCAGAAGCTGAGCTGGAGCGGATGACAGGCTGTGCGGAGACCATTCTGCAGAAGCTGGGGCTGGCTTATCGCGTGTTGCGTTTATGTTCAGGCGATACCGGCTTTTCAGCCCGGCAGACATTGGATCTGGAAGTGTGGTTGCCTGGACAAGATGACGGGCGCGGGATGTATCGTGAAATTTCATCCTGTTCAAATTGCGGCCCGTTTCAGGCCCGCCGCATGAAAGCCAGAACCAGAGCAGATGACCGGCAGGACACTGAATTTGTGCATACCCTGAACGGGTCTGCCCTTGCCGTCGGGCGGTGCATGATTGCCCTGCTTGAAAACGGGCAGCGTGAAGATGGGTCTGTTGTGCTGCCAGAGGTTCTGCACAGCTATATGGGAACAGATGTTCTGGTTCCGCAAAAGGGCTGAGCAGCTGTGCGGGTTTTACTGACCAATGATGACGGGTTAGATGCAGAAGGCCTGCATCTGTTAGAAGAGCTGGCGCTTCAGGTGACAGATGATGTTTGCGTGGTGGCGCCGCTGGCGAACCAGTCAGGTGTTGGCCGGGCCATCAGTCTGCATAAAGATATTGAATTCGTGCGTCGTGACGACCGTCATTATGGCGTGTCCGGCACGCCCGCAGACTGTGTAATGATGGCCCTGAATCTGTTATATGCGGATAATCCGCCTGATCTGGTTCTGTCCGGGATTAATCACGGGATGAATGTTGCTGATGATGTGGGGTATTCAGGAACTGTCGGCGGGGCGATGGAAGCCGCGATTGTCGGTATTCCGGCCATTGCGGTCTCACAGCGGTTTCATCAACGGCAGATGGATTTCACCCCTGTCAAAGCCTATGGTCATGATGTGCTGGCCGCGGCCCTGAAAACCAAACTGCCTGAACGAACTGTGCTGAATATCAATTTTCCTGAAGCGCATCTTGGTCCGGTAAAGGGGATCAGACAGGCGGTACTGGATGAACATAAATTTTCAGATGAAATTCTGCCGGGGGACACACCGAACAGCTACCGGATCGGGCCTCTGGTTATGCGCCAGAAGGTGAATGAAGGGTCTGACCGATGGTGGCTGAATGAGGGGTATGTTACCTTTACGCCTTTACATATGAACGCAACACATATGGGGCTTTTGCCCAGCCTTCCTGAAGCTGATTTTTAAGCCGGAGAGATGGTGTCTGATACCACAGATGAATATCTGCCTCAAAAAGCCCGTTTGGTGATGACGTTGCGGGCACAGGCGGTGATGAGCCCGAATATCCTGTCCGCAATAGAACAGACCCCTAGAGAGAAGTTTGTTCCTGATCATTTGAAGGCGCATGCATATGAGAACGCCTCTCTGCCGATCGGCAATGGCCAGACCATCAGCCAGCCCTATATTGTGGCCAAAATGACCGAATATTTAGAGCTGAATAAGAGGCACAGGGTCCTGGAAATCGGCACAGGAAGCGGTTATCAGGCAGCCATATTGGCCTGTCTGGTCCGGCGGGTATACACCATGGAGCGGCTGCGCCCGCTAATGGTTCAGGCAGAGGCCAGATGTAAACAGCTCCAACTGTCCAACATTACCTATCGCCATGCAGACGGCAATAAGGGCTGGCCAGAAGCCGCCCCTTTTGACCGGATAATCATCACCTGTCAGACAGAACATATCCCCGCCGCACTGCTGGATCAGCTGAAAGTTGGGGGCATCCTTGTGGCCCCGGTCGGGCCATCTGGTCAGGAAGAATTGTTTCGTGTAAAACGAGGGGAAGACGGGTTCGAAACAGACTGCCTGATGCCGGTCCGGTTCGTGCCTATGATCGATGGCACAGACAGCTGAGAAGCTGAAAAACAACGACAGGACAACGCAATGGTGACAAAGCTGCAGCCGATGAAACACAGCATAGCCGGGGTTTGTGTGCTGGGATTCATGCTGGCGGCGTGTGAGGCCCCGCGGTTGGATGACGTCAAACGCCAGCTGACCCTGAAGCGGGAAACACCGGCCGCCGTGGAACGCGCGCCATTGCGTGAGGCGGTTCAGGCGATCCCCTTGTCAGGTGAGATTGTGGTGCAGGAAGGCGATAATCTGTGGCGTGTGGCGACACGCTATCAGGTCACCCCGCAATCCATTATCAGAGATAATAATCTGGACGCGCCTTATGATCTGTATGCCGGACAGGCGTTGCGCGTACAACCGACCCGCATTCATATTGTGGAGATCACAGATTCGTTGTTCAGCCTGTCACAGCGTTACGCCGTCAGCCAATTTGAACTGGCCCGGCTGAACCAGCTGTCTGAACCTTATGAGCTTACCGTTGGCCAAGAATTGCGGCTGCCAGATTCAGTTGATCTGTCGGTACTTGAACTTGACGGGCTTGATCAGGATGCTGTGCGCACAGTTGCAAGTCCGGCCCCATCGGCACAGGCGGTCGCAAAAGCTGCCCCAAAGGCACCTGCCAAGTCATTTGTTGCCCCGGCATTGGGGCAGGGGGGCTTTACCTGGCCGCTGGAAGGTGAGGTGATCACAGAATTTGGGCCGGCCGGCCGCGGCGTGCATAATGATGGCGTGAATATCAGCGCGCCGCTGGGGTCTCTGGTCACGACCTCTGCTGCGGGTACTGTGGCGTTTGTGGGCACAGGACTGCGCCGGTTTGGCACTCTTGTCCTGGTCAAGCATGAAGGCGGTTATATTACCGCCTATGCCCATCTGGACAGCCTGTCTGTCAAAGAAGGAGATGTGCTGGGTGAGGGCACAGTGATTGGGCAGGTTGGCACAACCGGCCGTGTTGACACACCGCAGCTGCATTTTGAGATTCGTAAAAGCCGGACACCGGTCAACCCGCGGGAGCTGATTTCCTGAGCATAAAGGCTCAGATTTTCACCCCATGCTGCATCGCCAGATTCAGGATATACTGAAAGGCGGTCCGACCGGACCGGTTGCCCCGCCCCATTGCCCAGGTCAAGGCCTCTTGCCTGATCTCTTCAAAGCTGACCGGAATTTTGTAATAGCCAACATACCAGTCAATCATGGCCAGATAGGTGTCCTGATCCACAGAATGAAAGCCGATCCACAAACCAAACCGGTCTGACAGGGATATTTTTTCTTCTGCAGCCTCAGACGGGTTAATCGCTGTGCCGCGTTCATTTTCGATCATTTGCCGGGGCATCAGATGGCGCCTGTTTGAGGTGGCATAAAACACAATATTCGCAGGCCGCCCCGCAAGCCCGCCTTCCAGAACGGCTTTCAGTGATTTATAAGAAATATCATACTGCTCAAATGCCAGATCATCACAAAATATGATAAAGGGCCGGTCAGTCTGGGCAAGAAGTGTCATAACTTCAGGCAGGTCGTTCAAATCTTCACGCTGAATTTCAACCAGGCCCACATTATATCCAGATTCAAGCAAATGGCCGTGGACCGCTTTCAGAACAGATGATTTGCCTGTCCCCCGGGCGCCCCATAACAAGGCGTTATTGGCGCGCAGGCCGCGGGCAAAATTCATTGTATTTTCCAGCAACAGGGTCTTTTGCTGATCAATGCCCTGCAGGCTGTCCAGAGGCAGCCTGTGAATAGAGGGCACCGGCCTGAAAGCCTGTTTTTCAGAATCCCAGATATAGCCTTCATGCTGGTTTAAATCGGCCTGTTCAACCGGGGCCGGGGCCAGCCGTTCCAAAGCTTCGGCAACACGGGCGAGGAGGGCGTCTGTGGTATCATTACTGCTCATCAGCTTGTCCATTTTTTGTTTTTCAAAACCGGCAGATCAGCCAGCTTCACTATACAAGACGATATTCGCCAGAAGCAATCGCTGATATAACGCCTCATCCCCTGTTTTGCTGTTGCCGCCAGAAAGACAAAGGGGTATTGTGCTGCGGTATTTAACGCCAGTGTTTTGTTGTTCAACATTCTGGTTTACCCGCCTGTAACATCGCGTCTGGTGATGCGCAGGCAACAGGAGTTATTGAGATATGATTATCAGCCCAGCATATGCCCAGGCCGCCGGTGGTGCCGGTGGGTTATCTTCATTGCTGCCGTTTCTGCTTATTTTTGTGGTGTTCTACTTCTTCTTGATCAGACCACAGCAAAAGCGTGCCAAAGAACATCGTGAATTGGTCAATAATGTAAAGCGCGGGGATAAGATCGTCACCTCAGGCGGGCTGTTGGGGACCGTGTCCAAATCTGTGGAAGGCCAGGAAAGTGTTGAGGTCGAAATCGCAAAAGATGTGAAAGTCAGCGTGATGAGAAGCATGATCGCCGACCTGCGTGACAAAAAAGACGCCCCGAAAGCCGATAAAGCAAAAGAAGAGGCCCCGAAAGGCCTGGCCGGATTGTTCGGGAAAAAGAAATAATCCCTGATCAGCGCCAAGATAAGAGGCCTGTTCGGCAGGCCGGCTGAACAAAGCATTTCGGCGTTTCAGCCGTTCAGGTAATCGTGAAGAAAAAAATAGGTAGAGATGTTACAGTTTGAAGGTTGGAAAAAGACACTTGTTCTGTTTGTCATTCTGCTGGGATGTGTCTATGCGGTTCCGAATCTGTTCAGCTCAGGCAGTGACCATCAGACTCGTTCAGGGGTGATGAGCTGGCTGCCAGGTGAGGCGATTAATCTGGGTCTTGATTTGCAGGGGGGATCGCACTTGTTGCTGCGTGCCGATCTGCCTGCGGTTCAGGAAGAACGGCTGACCGGCGTTGCTGAACAGTTGCGGCTGGCGCTTCGGGATCAAAAAATTCAGTTCAGAGGTCTGAAAGCCGCCCCTGAAACAGTGGTGTTTTCCCTTCGCAAGCCAGATGATCAGACAAAATTACAGCCTATTTTCAACGAGCTGGGGCGCGAATTTCAAGTTGTTAATGAGGCTTTGGCCTATACAGTCAGCTTTACCGAAGATGGGTTGCAATTGCTGGCAGATAACACGGTTGAACAGGCGATTGAGATCATCAGACGGCGGCTTGACCCGGATGGGACCAAAGAGCCTATCATTCAGCGTCAGGGCAAGGACCGAGTCCTGATCCAGCTGCCCGGTGTGGATGATCCGGAGAGGATCAAGCGCCTGCTGGGCCGGACTGCCCGCCTGACCTTCCAGCTGGTTGACACCCGTACTACCGCTGATGAAGCGCGCCGGACCGGACGTGTGCCGCCAGGCAGCCAGTTGATGGAAAGTGTGAATGAGGGCGAGCCGGGATATGTGGTTGAAAAACGGGTGATGGTCAGCGGCGAGATGCTGGAAACCGCGAGTGCCGCCTTTGACCAGAACAGCCGACCATCTGTGAATTTTCAGCTGAACGCGGCTGGCGGGCGGAAATTTGGCCGTGTCACAGGCGAGAATATCGGCCGCCCGTTCGCGATTATCCTGGATGGTAAGGTGGTGTCAGCCCCGGTCATTCAGGCGCAAATTTTCACTAATGGCCAGATCACTGGCAATTTTTCTGTTGAAGAAACACAGGAACTCTCGCTTATCTTGAGAGCAGGGGCTCTTCCCGCACCGCTGATTGTGCTGGAAGAACGGTCTGTCGGCCCGGGCCTGGGGGCTGATTCCATTGCCGCCGGCCAGATTGCCGCTGTTGTCGGGATGGTGCTGGTTATCATTTATATGATCGCCAGTTACGGCCTGCTCGGCAGCTTTGCTGTCAGCGCGCTGCTGGTCAATATTGTGCTGATCTTAGGGGCATTATCTGCGCTTCAGGCGACGCTGACCTTGCCGGGGATTGCCGGGATAGTGCTGACAATGGGGATGGCGGTTGATGCCAATGTGCTGATATTTGAGCGGATCAGAGAAGAGCTGAGAGGTGGGCGAAAGGTCCGCGCCGCGATTGAGGCGGGGTATACAAGGGCTATTTCAACGATTGTCGATTCAAATCTGACCACCTTATTTGCGGCGCTGTTTTTGTATATTTTCGGGTCTGGTCCTATCAAAGGCTTTGCGGTCACGCTGTCTTTGGGGATTGTCACTTCAATGTTTACCGCGATTATGGTCACACGGCTTTTGATTGTCCTGTGGGTTGACGCGAAGCGGCCTAAAGGGCTGGTGCTGTAAAGGAAAAGGACAGACAATGTTCAGACTGAAACTTGTTCCTGATAATTCTGCTTTTGATTTTCTGCGTCAGCTGAAGGTCACAGCCAGTGTTTCTGTGCTTCTGGTGCTGGCGTCTATCGGGCTGTTCTTTGTCAATGGCTTGAATCTGGGCATTGATTTCCGTGGCGGTATCCTGTTGGAAGCCCGCTCAGACGCGCCGGTGGATATTGCAGATGTGCGTGCCGACCTCAGCCGTCTGGCCTTAGGTGATATTTCGATACAGAGCTTTGGCAGTGAGCGTGATGTGCTTATCCGGGTACAGCGTCAGGAGGGGGATGAAAAAGCCCAAATCGCTGCTATTCAGCGCATTACCGAAGCTTTGGGAGATGCGTTTGATATCCGCCGGACTGAATTTGTCGGCCCGACAATCGGGGCAGAGCTGGCTGAAAAAGGGATGCTGGCTGTTGGTTGTGCCTTGCTGGCCATCATGATTTATATCTGGTTCCGGTTTGAATGGCAGTTTTCAATCGCCGCTATTATCGCCCTCAGCCATGATGTGCTCTCAACTGTGGGTCTGTTTGCGCTGGTGCGGTTTGAATTTAATCTGGCGACGGTGGCAGCGATCCTGACCATTGCGGGCTATTCGATTAATGACACGGTTGTTGTGTTTGACCGGGTGCGGGAAAATCTGCGTAAATATAAGAGCTGGGATCAGAATAAGATTCTGAACAAATCTTTGAACGAGACCTTGTCGCGGACCGTGATGACGTCTGTGACCACGGCATTGGCCTTGCTGGCCATTATCATTTTCGGCGGGGCGGTGTTGCGCGATTTTGCGCTGGCGATGCTATGGGGCGTGACCATCGGTACCTATTCGTCTATTTTTGTGGCGGTCGGGCTGATTTCCCGGTTTGATCTGAAGCGCAGTGATGATGAAGATAGCTCAGCCCCGGTCCCTGAATATGAACGCTGAGTCTGTGTCCTGCTGAATTTTTGCCGGATTTGAAAGGCAAACATATGTCAAGACCAACCACAGATGACCATAACCCGCTGGTTTCCGTGCAGGAATTTCCCACAGATAACCAATTGCAGGTCATCAACAGCTATGGTGGCGGCGGGTTCAGAATTGCCAAACAAAGCGTTTCGGGCAGCCAGTTTGTGTTGCCGCGCCAAACCGCAGATTGGGGTCCGCAGACAGATGCAGATATCGATGTTCAAGAGATTCTGTCCCGTCTGAGCGGTACCGGAACAGATCTGCTGGTTCTGGGGCTGGGTGAACGGCCGCAGAGCAATCTGCCCCAGCTGGCCGCTGCCTTGCGGGAAGAGGGCATCAAGCTGGAGGTGATGAGCACAGCGGCTGCCTGCCGGACCTGGAATGTGCTGCTGACAGAGGGCCGGGCTGTGGCGGCAGGCCTGCTGGCGGTTGATTAGGCCAACCCATATGAGGGGCAGCCTATGAGACCAACCGCCTATACAGAGCTGCGCCGCCAGGCCCCGCGCCTGGCTCTGGCCTTGCTTTTTCAAACAGAAGAACAAAAACAACAGCTGTCTTTTTTATTGCTGTTCGGGCTGGAGCTTGACCGGCTGTCTGCTCAGGCATCAGAGCCTATGCTGGCGCTTATCCGTCTGAAATGGTGGGAAGACCAGCTTGAGGCCAGAACAGATGAGGCTGGCCCGCTGGCCGGCTATCTGCATCAGCAGCTGGCCGCTGGCCATCTGGATAAGGCAGATGTCGCCAGGCTGATTAACGTCTGGGCAGAGGCGGTTCAGGCCGGTCAGGCAGACAAATCTGAAAATTGGGCAGAGCTGGTCAGTCTCATGGCTGGTCAGGCTGGCGTCAGGAAATCTGATCTGCCGCAACAGATTGGCCGGGCGGTCGCCCAAAGCCGGGCTGGTCAGCCCATTGGCCAGATCCCCACAGCCCGTCACATTCACCAGATTTGCGGGAGGGGGGCTGAATTTTTGATCTGTCTTGCTTATCTGGCGGCAGAATCGGCACAGCGCGATTTGAACAGCTCTCCGTTTTTGATTTTCGGTTTGCTGAAGCAGGTTGTGTTTAAACCTGCCTCACGCTGAGGCAGCAAACATCTCAGGCAAGGTGAATGTGCTGTTTCCGGACCAGTCTTTCATGCTGAGTAATGCCCGTTTGGCATAGGCGGCCTTCCGGTCACGCCCGCGCAAGCGGCGTTTTCCTGTACCGACATTTTCAAGGTCCGGAAACAGGCCAAAATTTACATTCATAGGCTGAAAGGTGTCTGCCATCGCCCCGCCGGTGATATGAGACAATAACGCCCCATGAGCGGTATCAGCAGGTGGCGGTGTCCAGGGCTTGCCGGTGAGGGCACAGGCCGCCATCCGGCCGGTCAGCCCGCCAATTGCAGCAGATTCAACATAGCCCTCTACCCCGGTGATCTGGCCGGCAAAACGGATATGGGGCTGTGTGTTCAGCCGCATCTGATTATCCAGCAGCTTGGGGCTGTTGATAAAGGTGTTTCTGTGCAACCCGCCCAGCCGGGCAAATTGTGCGTCTTCCAGCCCGGGGATTATCTGGAAAATCCTGACCTGTTCTGCATATTTCATCTTGGTCTGGAAGCCGACCATATTAAACAGCGTGCCCAGCTTGTTATCCTGACGCAGCTGGACCACAGCATAAGGCCGGCTGCCGTCATGTGAATTGGTCAGCCCGACCGGCTTCATTGGCCCGAACCGTAATGTCTCGCGGCCTCTGTCTGCCATCACCTCTACCGGCATACAGCCGTCAAAATAGGGCGTGTTCTGTTCCCATTCACGGAATGACATTTTCTCAGCAGCCAGCATTTCTTCAAGAAACTGGTAATATTGCTGCTCATTCAAAGGGCAGTTGATATAATCTTTGCCGTCACCACCTTCTGAGGTTTTGTCATAACGGGACTGAAACCAGGCCACATCCATATTCACGCTGTCAAAATAGACAATCGGCGCAATCGCATCAAAGAAGGCCAGATCCTCTTCCCCTGTTTCTGCCCGGATGGATTCTGCCAGAGGCTGTGAGGTCAGCGGGCCAGTGGCAATAATGGTCTGGCCCCAGCTGGCGTCTGGCAGGCTGGTGATCTCATCACGTTCAATTGTGATGTTGGGATGGGCTTCTAGGCGATCCTGAACCCCTTTGGAAAACAGCTCGCGGTCAACCGCCAGCGCCCCGCCGGCTGGCACACGCGCGGTATCAGCCTCAGCCATGATGACAGAGCCCAGCATCCGCATTTCCGCATGCAGCACGCCGACCGCATTGGCGGTAGCATCATCAGACCGGAATGAGTTTGAACAGACCAATTCAGCCAGCTGATCTGTCTGGTGTACATCTGTTTTACGGACCGGGCGCATTTCATGCAGTATCACAGATGCGCCCATTTCTGCTGCCTGCCAGGCCGCCTCTGACCCGGCCATGCCGCCGCCAATAATATGAAGTTTATTGTCTTGCATAAGCGTTTCTAGGACACCTTTTTCTGTGCGGACTGGTCAAGCAGGAGAGGGGCAAGATAGCGGCCGGTGTGAGATTGCGGTTCAGCCGCAACATCCTCAGGCGTGCCCGTGGCGACAACCTGGCCGCCGCCGTCCCCCCCTTCAGGGCCCATATCAATGATATAATCAGCTGTTTTAATAACGTCCAGATTATGTTCAATGACAATCACGGTATTGCCGCCGTCGACCAGTTCCTGCAGCACCTCCAGCAATTTGGCGATATCCGCGAAATGCAGCCCTGTGGTCGGTTCATCCAGAATATAGATGGTCTTGCCAGTGGCACGTCTGGACAGCTCTTTAGACAGTTTGACACGTTGTGCCTCACCGCCGGACAAGGTCGTGGCCTGCTGGCCAATGCGCACATAGCCCAGCCCCACACGAAGCATCGTCTGCAGCTTGTCCCGGATAGAAGGCACAGCTTTGAAATACTCCACACCTTCTTCAACTGTCATATCAAGGACATCCGCTATGGATTTGTCTCGCCATGTTATTTCCAGTGTTTCGCGGTTATATCTTTTGCCCTTGCAGGTATCACAGGTGACATAGACATCAGGCAGAAAATGCATCTCAATCTTGATGACGCCGTCTCCCTGACAAGCTTCACAACGCCCGCCTTTCACATTAAAGCTGAACCGGCCGGGGGTATAGCCGCGGCTTTTGGATTCAGGCAGGCCGGCAAACCATTCCCGGATCGGGGTAAAGGCCCCTGTATAAGTCGCCGGATTGGAACGCGGGGTCCGGCCAATCGGTGACTGGTCAATATCAACCACCTTATCCAGCAAATCCATGCCGGTCAGCTTGTCATAAGGGGCGGGTATCTCTCTGGCTTTATGCAGTTGCCGGGATAGAGCTTTCCATAATGTTTCCAGAACCAGGGTGGATTTACCGCCACCAGACACTCCTGTCACACAGGTCAGCACCCCAAGCGGAAAGTTCACTGACACATTCTGCAGGTTATTGCCTGACGCCCCGATCAGGCTGATCTGGCGCTTTTTGTTGGTTTTGCGCCGTTGTGCAGGGATTTTGATTTCCTTTACCCCGCTCAGATACTGGCCGGTCAGAGAGTCCTGATTATCCATAATCTGCTCAGCTGTGCCTACAGCGACCACCTGACCGCCATGCACACCGGCCCCCGGGCCCATATCAATCACATAGTCAGCCGCGCGTATCGCATCTTCATCATGTTCAACAACCAGAACGGTATTGCCGAGATCGCGCAGGCGGGTGAGGGTGGCCAGCAGCCTGTCATTATCGCGCTGATGAAGGCCAATAGACGGCTCATCCAGAACATAAAGAACACCGGTCAGCCCAGAGCCGATCTGAGAGGCCAGCCTGATCCGCTGAGATTCACCGCCTGACAAAGTGCCGGAATTGCGGGACAGATTGAGATAGCGCAGCCCCACATTCGATAAAAAGCCAAGCCGTTCATTGATTTCTTTCAAAATGCGTACAGCAATTTCAGATTGTTGTGCTGACAGGCTGTCAGAGAGCTGTGTAAACCAGTCTGCCGCATCACCGATTGAAAGGGCAGAAATATCAGAAATATCCTTATCATCAATCCGCACAGCCAGAGATTCAGCCTTTAATCGTTTGCCGCCACACCCTTCACAAGGCTGGATCGCGCGGAATTTTTCCAGCTCATCACGTACCCAGTTTGAATCTGTCTCAACATAGCGGCGGGTCAGATTGGGCAACAGCCCTTCAAACGGTTTTGTGGTCCGGTAGGACCGCAGCCCGTCATCATAAATCATCTCAACAGCCTGATTGCCGCTGCCATGGAGCAGAACATGCTGAACCTGAATATCCAGCTCTTCAAACGGCACATCCAGCGAAAAGCCAAAGGTTTTGGCCAGGCTTTCCAGAGTCTGGATATAATATTTGGAAGTTGATTTCGCCCAAGGAGCCAGAGCGCCCTGACGCAAGGACAAGCGCGGATCAGGCACCACCAGCTGAGCTTCGAAATGAGACGATACCCCCAGACCGTCACAGTCAGGACAGGCCCCAAACGGGTTATTGAAGGAAAACAGGCGCGGTTCTATCTCATCAATGGTGAAACCGGATACAGGACAGGCAAACCGGGCCGAAAAGACAGTGCGCTGGCCACTGCTGGCATCATCTGCATACGCCAGACCGTCAGACAGCCCAAGAGCGGTTTCCAGCGAATCAGCCAGCCGTGTTGCCAGATTATCCGCATCAGGTTTGATGATCACACGGTCAACAACAATTTCGATGTCATGTTTGCGTTTCTTATCCAGATCAGGAACCGCATCCAGCTCATAAAACTCGCCATCAATGCGGACACGCGAAAATCCCCGCTGCAGATAGGCGGCCAAATCCTTTTTATATTCCCCTTTGCGACCCCGCACGACAGGGGCCAGCAGATACAGCCGCGTGCCCGCTTCCATAGACAACAGGATATCAACCATCTGAGAGACGGTTTGCGAGGAAATCGGCAGACCTGTCGCGGGTGAGTAGGGGATACCAACACGGGCCCATAACAGCCGCATATAGTCATAAATTTCTGTGACTGTGCCGACGGTGGAGCGGGGATTGCGTGAGGTTGTCTTCTGTTCGATAGAAATTGCGGGTGACAGGCCTTCTATCAGATCCACATCCGGTTTCTGCATCATCTCCAGAAACTGGCGCGCATAGGCAGACAGCGATTCAACATATCGTCTCTGGCCTTCAGCATAAATGGTATCAAACGCCAGGCTTGATTTACCTGACCCTGACAGGCCGGTGATGACCACCAGCTGGTCACGCGGCAAATCAACATTCACATCCATCAGATTATGCTCGCGGGCACCTCTGACAGAAATCATCCGTTGTTCGGGAGAACCCGGCGGTACTGACATGACCTGGTTTACCTCATTTATGTATGGTTGGGGCGTTCTAAAAAGCCCTTATCTTGTCTCAGATATAGACCGGTCCGGGCCACCGACACCCCATGCTGGTCTAAAAAATCGAGCAAAGGCTGTTTCGTTCGTCGCGAACTATGCTAGATTAACTCTCACTATAAAAATCCCCTTCTGTTTTGCAAGGAGCAATTGCTATGGCGGGCAGCGTAAATAAAGTCATTCTGCTGGGAAATCTGGGTCGTGACCCGGAAGTGAGAAGCACACAGGATGGCACAAAAATTGTCAATCTGAATATCGCGACGTCTGAACGCTGGAAGGACAGAAACAGCGGCGAGCAGCGGGAGCGTACAGAATGGCACCGGGTGGTGATTTTCAACGAAAACCTGGCCCGTATCGCTGAGCAATATCTGCGCAAAGGCAGCACGGTTTATCTGGAAGGCCAGCTGCAGACCCGCAAATGGACAGATCAGCAGGGTGTTGAAAAATACACCACTGAGGTTGTTCTGCAGCGGTATCGTGGCGAGCTGACCTTGCTGGGCTCACGCAATGAAGGAGCGGCGGCTCTGCCGTCTGACAGCGGGGCAATGCCATCAGGAATGGGGGCTGCGGGGGTGACCTCTGGGGCGGCGATTCCCCCTATGGCCGGTTCAGATGATCTGGATGATGACATCCCCTTCTAGGGCGTGAACCTCTCTGAGCAAAGACGTTGATTTGTGGCTGCCGTCGCTGGTGCCTGCTCATCAGGAAATAAAACAACAATATCTGGTATTTTTATCCCGTTCCATGGTATAAAAATAGCTAGATGTTGCTGGTGCAGGTATGGCCTGTAACCAGACTGGATGAGGAGACCAGTGTGAGCGATTCCGAAGTGCCGACAGGCCCTGCAAACCCGGTAATTTCCATTTCTGATGAGATGCGGAAGTCCTATCTGGACTATGCTATGAGCGTGATTGTATCACGTGCCCTGCCGGATGTTCGTGATGGTCTGAAGCCCGTCCACAGGCGCATTTTATATGCGATGATGGAAGGCAATTATGACTGGTCCAAACCGCCGCGTAAATCTGCCCGTATTGTCGGGGATGTGATGGGTAATTATCACCCGCATGGCGATAGTTCCATCTATGAAGCGATGGTCCGGATGGCGCAGGATTTTTCAATGCGTGTGCCCTTGGTCGACGGGCAGGGGAATTTCGGGTCTGTTGACGGGGATCCGGCCGCGGCGATGCGCTATACAGAATCGCGTCTGGCCCGGGCCGCAGAATCGCTGTTGCGGGATATTGATAAAGATACTGTTGATTTCATTCCGAATTATGACGAAACCCAGCAGGAACCGTCAGTCTTACCTGCTGAATTCCCGAATTTGCTGGTGAACGGGGCAGGGGGGATCGCTGTGGGGATGGCGACCAATATCCCGCCACATAATCCGGGTGAGGTTATCCGCGCCTGTATGCAGCTGATCCGTAATCCTGAGATGAGTGATGAAGAGCTGCGCGAGATTGTGCCAGGTCCTGATTTCCCTACCGGGGCGCTGATTATGGGCCGGGCAGGGATCAGAGACGCCTACAGCACAGGGCGCGGGTCTGTGATGATGCGGGCCAGGGCCGAAGTGCAGACCACCGCGCGCGATCGTGAACAGATTATCGTCACTGAAATCCCGTATCAGGTCAATAAGGCCCAGTTGCTGGAACGTATCGGCGAGCTGGTCCGCGAAAAGACAATTGAGGGGATTTCAGATATCCGTGATGAATCAGATCGCAAAGGCATGCGCGTTGTGATCGAAATTAAACGAGACAGCGCCGGTGATGTGGTGCTGAACCAGCTGTATCGTCATACCCGTCTGCAGACCAGCTTTGCTGTGAATATGCTGGCGATGAATAATGGCCGGCCTGAACAAATGGGCCTGCGTGACGTGTTAAGCGCCTTTTGTCTGTTCCGTCAGGATGTGGTGACACGGCGTACCCGCTTCTTGCTAAACAAAGCCCGTAACCGGGCCCATGTTCTGGCTGGTCTGCTGGTTGCGCTGGCCTCTATTGATGACATTATTGAGCTGATCAAAAAAGCCCCGACAGCAGAAGCTGCCCGTAATGATCTGATGGCAAAAGCCTGGCCTGCCCAGGAAGTTGAGCCCTTTATCGCGCTGATTGATGACCCGGGCCATAAGGTTGAAGACGGGCATTACAAATTGTCTGAAGCCCAGGCCAGAGCCATTCTGGAGCTGCGTCTGCAGCGTCTGACCGGCATGGAACGTGACAAGCTGGCTGAAGAAACAAAGGAACTGGCCGATCAGATCACTGATTATCTGTCTATCCTGTCCAGCCATGATCGCCTGATAGACGTGATTCTGGATGAATTACAGGCGACACATGACAGGCTGGATGAGCCGCGCCGCACAGAAATTTCAGACGCGCTGGCCGATCAGGATGATGAAGATCTGATCCAGCAAGAAGATATGGTGGTGACCGTCAGCCATCGCGGTTATATCAAGCGGGTAGCCTTGTCTGATTACCGGGCCCAGCGGCGCGGCGGCAAGGGGCGGACCGGCATGAAAACACGGGATGAGGATTTCGTCACCCGTCTGTTTGTTGCCAATACCCATACGCCAATTTTGTTTTTCACCTCAACCGGCATGGTTTATCAGCTGAAATGTTACAAGCTGCCTGAGGCGTCACCTCAGTCTGTGGGTAAAGCCATGGTCAATATGCTGCCCATAACACCAGATGAAACCATCCAGACAGTGATGCCGATGCCGCAGGATGCAGATAGCTGGGACAGCCTGAATATTATGTTTGCGACCGCGAACGGGTCTGTCAGGCGGAACCTGCTTTCTGATTTCACCAATATCATGCGGAACGGCAAAATCGCGATGAAACTGGCAGAAGGAGACAGCCTGATTGGTGTGCTGCCTTGCCAGCCATCTGATCATATTCTGCTGGCGTCACGGAACGGCAAGGCTATTCGCTTTGCTGCTGAAGATGTGCGTCTGTTCAGAGGGCGCAATTCAGTCGGTGTGCGCGGCATGCGCCTGTTGGGTGATGATCAGTTGATGTCGATGTGTATTATCCGCGACCCGGAACAGGAATTTGTGCTGTCCATCACCGAAAATGGCTATGGCAAGCGCACAGCGGTAAGCGAATACAGGCAGACAGGCCGCGGCGGCCAGGGTGTGGCCAATATTGAAACTTCTGCGCGGAACGGCCAGGTGGTGGCTTCCTTCACTGTGTTTGCTGAAGATCAGCTGATGCTGGTCACAGATGCCGGCAAGGTTATCCGAATCCGTGTTGATGGCGGGGAAGGGGATGTGATCCGCATCGCCGGTCGGAAAACTCAAGGGGTCAGGCTGTTTGAAGTGGATGGTACTGAAAAAGTTGTATCTGTCGGCATAATCAGAGATGCTGATGAAGGTCAGGATAATGGTGATGAGCCAGAAGATACCGACGGTCAGGACATAAGCGGCGGCGAAACCAGCGCAGAAGATAAGACAGAATGACAACCCATATCGGCCTTTATCCCGGCACATTTGATCCGCTGACCTTTGGTCATCTGGATATGATCGAACGGGCCAGCCAAATCTGTGACCGCCTGATCATAGGGGTGGCCGAAAACAGTGGTAAATCCCCTCTGTTCACGCTTGACCAAAGATTGAGCATTGTTAAAGAGCAGGTTGATATCATTAAACAAAAATCAAATTCTTCGCCAGATATTCAGGTCGAGAGCTTCACCGGCCTGTTGACCGATTTTGCCCGTCAGAAAGATGCACGGTTTATTATCAGGGGCCTGCGGGCGGTGTCTGATTTTGAATATGAATTCCAGATGGCCAGTGCAAATAAACGGCTGAAGGCTGATCTGGAAACCGTGTTTCTGACAGCATCTGAAAGCCAGCATTTCGTGGCCTCGTCTCTGGTCAAGGAGATTGCCCGTTATGGCGGTGATATCCGCTCTTTCGTGCCCCCTGAAGTGGGCAGGCGGATGAACGCTCTGTTTGCTGATATGGCCGCCTCAGAGCAGGCGTAATGCGTGCCCGCAGGTGAATATCAAAGACTGAAAAAACAGCTTCATAAAAGACTTTACAGCCCTGTCTGATGTCAGTATACCAGCGTTATCCGCAAAGCGGATTTGCGGGCGGTTAGCTCAGTTGGTAGAGCAAGTGACTTTTAATCACTGGGTCACAGGTTCGAATCCTGTACCGCTCACCATTATCAAGCCAAGGAATATGTCCAGTGATGGGCCGGTTCCTTGGCTTTTTACGTGGACAACAGTTTCCAGGTTGCGGTGGTATGGGCACATCGTTTTTCGTCTGAATTATACAGATGGCTCTCCAGGAAATTGATGGAACGGCCCTCTTTCACAAACCGGCTTTTGCACATCATCTGCCCAGTTATGACCGGCCCGAGGTACTCGCTTGCATTTTTTTGAACAATCAAGTTTTCGTCTCTGACCTGCCGTTCAGGAAGTGACAGGGGCAAGAAGCCACGCCCAGAAAGCGATCGAAGCCACCAGACAGAGTGACCAGAAGATTATTTTCCTGAGGCGTTTGGTGTTCACTTTATCCCTTTTTTCGCTATTTATGGCGTCTGGTAAGGCTTGCAGAAACCAGTGAATGTACGCAGATCACCAGAATAAACCACACGATATTTAAACCGGCTAAAATCCTCTTCAAGCGGATCAATCAGATAAGTTGCCCCGCCAGCCTGATAGACTAATGTCGTGCCTGTCTCAGACGGCAATCTGGTAAAAATCGTATCGGTTGACAGAACCGCCGCAACACCAAATGATTTGCCTGTTTCATCAAATTGGAACACCACAGAAGGGGTGTAATCATAGTTACCTGATGGCAATGTTTTCGCATGAGACACACCTCCTGCGCTTAAAAACATCAGGAAAAGAGGCAGGATAAAGAGCGGCACAAAATAGCGAGTCATAATTTCAGCCTTTCTTTACCCTATTTCACCTGAAAATGTGTCAATGTTCAATGCAATGATATATTGAACCTGGCCAGTGGTCGACATAGATAAAACAGCTGTCTTGCGGGGAGGGGATGAAAAAAACCCCAGCCCAATCCTGGCTGAGGTTTTTTTATCTTTAGCACATTTCCGCCCTAAAAAAGGGTGATCTGGTGCCGTTTTGGAAAGTGGATCGGTAAGCCGACACCAGATCAAGGCTTACCTTGCAACTCTGATACCATTTCTCTCCTGCCGCAGATTTTTTTTAAATTTCTGCGGCTTTCTTTTTGAAAATGCGCAGATACAGGGCGGCCCGGTTAAGATTTCGGCCCTAAAATACGCCTGATAATCAGATGGGCGATAACAGCTGTTGAAATAAACAGGCCTGTCATACCGCTTCTTTCGGCAAAGCTGGTGCTGGCTTCGACAACCGGATCAGACCATAAATCAACACACATAATGATGGTGAACAGCCACACCACAGACAGCAAAGCGTTCTGGAATACATTCATGATTTGACCTTTCCTTTTCACAGCAACTTTGTGTGATCTGCGGGTCTGTTTTCTAAAGACAGCTGACGGATTAAAGCGCGTTAAACAAGATCATGATATAGGCCCCGCCCGCAAACCCAACCGCAATCCAGATGATCATACCGGCCCCGCCCCGCATTGCCCAGCCCCGGTTCTGGCACAGCCGGTTCACCGCATCATAAGATAAAAACAACCAGGCCACCATCACAAGCGGTAACAATATAGCATCTATCCAGGTCATTTTGTGGCCTCCTTCGTCCGGCACCTATTTTGTCAGGGGCAGGGCGCATTTGCATATAAAAAAGTGAAATCTGAAACACAGCCAGACATGCGAAGAAGCCTCTGAGGCAGGCTCAAAGGCTTCTTCTTGTAACAATGTAACCTTTTGGGAGGAAGAGGAGGGAGATCAAGTGGTTACATCATCACAAACTGTCCTGTCCGATCAAGAGCGATCACCTGGCCGTCCTGACCAAAAAAACAGGCATAATTTTCATCACGCCCCATAGAGGTGTGAATATCTTCGACCAGCTGGCCGACAGGTTTGGCAGGAAATAAACGCCGGCCTGTCTGACTGTCCACAGATAAGGTTCTGAAGAAGTGAACCCTGACCAAATCGATCCTGTCTGGCTGCTGTACTGTCTGCATGGCTGATCTCTCTGTTCGAATTGGCTAATACTTATGTTTCTTATTTAGACATAAATAAATTAAATTTCCGTTTACGCTAAATCACATTCGCGTGAACACAGAAATTCTGCCAATAAGTCCGGATGTGAGCAGGGGAACTGCAGATGCGCTATAAGGCGTTACAGCTGAAGAGATAAGGCAGAGGCCCCCAAGCGCCGGGCATCATCATGGTCATGAGAGACCAGCAAAACCGCAAGCTGATCTTCTGTGGCCAACTGGCGGATCAGCTCAATCGCGTCAATCCGGGCCTTCATATCCAGCGCCGAGAACGGCTCATCAAGCAGCAGAAGAGGGGATTTTCTGACCAGGGCCCGGGCCAGCCCCATGCGCTGGGCCTCACCGCCAGACAGCTCGCCCGGAAAGCGGGCAGACAGATGGGCAATGCCCAACCGCTTCAGCGTGATGTCAATCAGCTGCTGGTCAGAGGCGCTGACACGGCCTGTCGGCGACAGTGCCAGTTCAATGGTTTTCCGGCAGGGCAAATGATCAAACAGATTGCCGTCCTGAAACAGAAAGCTGAGCGGGCGTTGCCAGACCGGCAAATCCAGCAGGTCACTATCATCCCAACTGGCCTGGCTGCCAGGCTCTGCTTGCTCATAACCAGCCAGAATGTTCAGCAATGTTGTCTTGCCTATCCCGGATGGCCCGTTAATGGTCAGGATATCCCCGCGCTTCACGCTGAAGCTGAGGGTGTGAACCGGACAGCTGCCGCCGCCAAACCGCAGATCAGTAACTTTCAGCATGAACCCTCCTTACAGCCAGCCTGTTTACCGCCTGATGCAGGCAGAAAAACAAACCAAGGCCATAAATAAGCAGAAACACCGCAAGCAGTTCAGCTTCTGCCCCGCCATACCGGCTGGCATATTGATACAGCAAATAAGGCAGCGTTTGAAACTGTTCAGAGCCAAACAGGGCAATCACCCCGAAATCACCAATCGATAAAGCAGCTGTCAGCCCCAGACACAGCCCGATTTCCCGCCGCATGGCCGGCAGAGTCACCCAGAAAAACCGGCGCAGACCGGTCAGACCAAGCTGGGCACATAATTTATCCTGAGCAGGGGTGATCATATGATACCGCCCATCAATCAGGCGGGCCGCAAAAGGCAGCGCCAACAGGCTGTTGCTGAGCAGAACCACAAAAAATACATGATCAAATAAATTCACCACTGGCCGGAACACCAGAAAGCTTGCGGTGCCAAGCACAATTGCGGGTAAGACCAGATAAACAGATTGTGACAGGCTGATCACCGCCCGGCCCAGACGCGCACCAAACGACCGGCCAGACATCCGGTACCGGCCTGCACATAAGATAAAGGCCAGTGTTGTTGATAAGACAGCCGCGCTGATCCCAAGAGAGGTTGAAGACCAGAACGCCTGCCAGAACGCCGGCCTGTCAAACAGGCTGACCCCTTCGGCCAGTCTGGCCGATAAAAACAGAGCCAGAAGCGGGCAGAGCACAATCAGGCAAAAACAGCCCAGAATAAGACTGTCTGCCAGTTTGCCAGAAACAGACTGTGCATCTGTGCGCAAGGTCTTGCTGGCCACAGATAACCGGTTGGTCCAGCTGGGCAGACGCCCTCTGGACAGCAACAGGATAAAACCTCCTGCAATGATCAGCTGCAACGCGGATAAGACCGCGGCCTTGGGCAGGTCGAAATCAAACCTGACACTGGTATAAATCGCCACTTCAAGTGTGCTGACGCCAGGGCCGCCCCCGAGCATCAGAACCAGGCTGAATGAAGTGAAACATAACAGGAAGATCAGGCTGAACAGGGCAGGTACCAACAGTTTCAGACACGGCCATTCAACAAATCTGAAATAGGCCAGACGGGAAAACCCGAACTGAGCCGACAGACGCCAGTGATGATCAGGTAATCCAGACAAAGCCGCCAGACCCACCCGCATCACAAGAGGCGCGTTAAACAGAACATGCGCAAGGATAACCATTTCAAGGCCATAAGCCGGAAACAACATATCCTGTCCGAACAGGGCATCAGTGAGTTGGCGCAGAAAGCCATTTCGGCCCCATAGCTGGACCAGGCCAATCGCCGCAACAGTGGTCGGCACAATCATGGCCATGAAGGACAGAGACAAAAACACGCCCCGCCCGAAAAACTGGCCCCGCCGATGCAGAGACCGAGCTGCCGTCAGGCCGAGCAGAACAGATAGGGTGGCAGACAGAAAAGCCTGTCCACCAGCACCAATAATCACCGCCCAGGTTTGTGAGCTGGTCAGAACAGACCAGGCCAGTCCAGCAGACGGGGCGGCAAGATACAGGCTCAACACCAACAGCCCTGTCCCTCCGGCGATGAAGGTGGCCAGTATGACCGCTGTCCTGATAACAGGTTTGCGACTGGCGAGCAGGGCTGGGTGAGGGGCATGTATCATGCAGATTTACGTCAGTTCTGGCTGGCCTTCAGCCATTCATCAACCCAGGCTGATTTATTGGCCGCCACATCTTCAGCTGTGTACAAAAACTGGCGTTCTGGCGTCACAAGGCTGCCAAATTCAGCTGGCACAGCGGCCTTGGTGACCGGATACATCCAATTTGTGGTCGGAATGACCTGCTGGAATTCTGGTGACTGAATAAACGCCATGAACTGGCGGGCCAGTTCAGGTTGAGGCGCTGACTTCATCATTGCGGCGACTTCAATCTGGGCATAATGACCATCAGAAAACGCAGCAGCGGCGTAATTGGATTTCCCTTCTGCGATCATGTGATAGGCAGGAGAGGTGGTGTAAGACAACACCATATCCGCTTCACCTTCCAAGAACAGTGAATAGCTGTCCCACCAGCCTTTGGTCACAGTCAGGATTTTTGGCTGGAGAGCGGCCCATTTCGTGGCGGCCTGATCGCCATAAACTGACTTCATCCAGAGCAGCAGCCCCAGACCCGGTGTTGAGGTGCGTGGATCCTGAATGGCGATCTTCAGATCAGCTGAACTGTCAATCAGCTCATCAAAAGAAGCAGGAGGTGAGGACAGGCGTGTGGTGTCATAAACAAAGGCAAAATTGCCCCAGTCAAACGGCATGAAGGTGTCATCAGAGAAGGCGATCGGCAGGTTATTGGCCTTGCTGGCCACGCCATGAGCAGCAAACAACCCTGTATCGCGGGCAATTGAGGTCAGATTAGTGTCAAGGCCGAGAACGATATCAGCTGCACTGCCTGCCCCTTCAATCTGAACACGGCCCAGAATTCCAATCGATGAATCCAGCGCCACAAACTTCAGATCGCATGCGCACTGCGCTTCAAAAGCCTTTTCAATCACAGGCCCAGGCCCCCATTCTGAGGCAAAGCTGTCATATGTGTAGATGGTCAGGACCGGTTTATCTGCTGCCAGTGACGCTGTGGCCAGTGGTGTCAGGCAGAGCAGGGCGGTCGCCAGTTTTAAAAGATTTTTCATCATGTCTATTCCCGTTGTAAAGATGGGCTGAACAACATGATCAGTGACAAGTCAGTCGGAGAACAGACATAGATAACAGCCTCTTTCCTACGCCAGCGTGATCTGGTTCAGGTTCCATGGGTTTAATCTCAGCCAGACTACCGTTCCCGGTCTCCGGCACCCCAAGAGTGATCAGAACAAGACGCGTGTTATCGCTTGTTCCTGTGAGATAATTTAATCTGTCTGCAGAAGAGTTTCAAGAGGGCATATGGCCTGACGCCAGCCATCTTATGATGCGTTAAAAATTGTTGTCAGCTGATTTAAAGAGCAGGAGTAGAGAGGCAGGCCTGTGATTATGCATTTGTCGCATAATGTATATTATGTAAGATTTAGACACAAGAAATAAATCTGATATATTCATATATACAGTAGTTTACACTTAGCCTTTAAAATCAAGAACAAAGTTTAAACCGTCATATCCCGGCTCTACATTCTCTGGGCAAGCGGCTTTTAACGTCTGATAGTCAGCCTCCAGCCCGAGATGTGTTAGCGCAGCATGGCCTGGTTTCACCCTGTCAATCCAACTGAAGGTCAGATCATAATGCGCATGCGCCTGATGCGGTTCTGGCCGCAAGGTCTCAACAATCCATAACGGAATGCCGGCCAGCGCGTCAAAATTTTCATCAGGCATATCTTTAACATCTGTTGAATAGCCGCACACGCCGTTGAAGATAAAGCCAAGCGACATAGACAGGCCGTGATCCTGATGCAGCACGTCAATATCAATATCGCCGATACGCAGCCTGTCTCCGACAACGATTTCATGCAGATCTAGAGGCGGAACGAAATAAGTCGGCGAATCCGGCTTCTTTTCAAACATATAAGGTACGCGCTGTTTGATATCATTGCCATGCTGGGCGGTTGCATAAACCGGCAATTTTACCCGGTCCGGCCAGAAAAAGACCCGTAAATCATCCAATCCTGCAACATGATCAGAATGTGTATGGGTGATCAGCAATGCGTCCAGTTTGTGCAGGTCATGAGGCAGAAGCTGGTTCCGGATATCCGGGCCAGCATCAACCAATATGTTCGTTGTGTCTGTCTGAACAAGCAGAGCACAGCGTTGGCGCCTGTTGCGCGGCTCATTCGGGTCACACTTGCCCCAGCCGGCGCGGCCCAGACAGGGCACGCCGACAGATGTCCCGCATCCCAGCATGGTGACTTTCATCTGTCCCATTCAGCGCGCCACCTGTTCTGGTGACAGACGGGAAAACAGCCGTAATGTATTGGCCCGCGTTTGCGCTGCCATGTCTTCAACACTGGTCCCGCGAATATCTGCCAGCCGGTCCAGCACATGGCGGGTATATCCCGGCTCATTTGTCTGTCCGCGATGGGGTGTCGGGGCAAGGTAGGGCGAATCTGTCTCCACCAAAATCCGGTCAGCAGGCAAATCACAGGCAATCTGCCGCAGCTCTTCTGCCTTATTGAAGGTCAGAATGCCGGAAAAGCTGACATAAAATCCAATATCGATAGCCCGCCTGGCCAGCTCAGCCCCGGAGCTGAAACAGTGCAAAACCCCGGTAAAGGCCCCCTTCTCCATTTCTGTTTCAAGAATATCGGCCATATCTTCATCTGCATCACGGGCATGAACAATAATAGGTCTGTCTGTCTGGCGGGCGGCCTCTATCTGAACACGAAAACTGTCTGCCTGTGCCTGGCGCGGGGCATGATCATAGAAATAATCAAGGCCTGCCTCTCCAATGGCTACGCATTTGGGGTGATCCGCTGCCGCCAAAATCGCCTCTAAATTACAGGCGTCCGGGTCATTGCCAGCTTCATGAGGGTGAATGCCTGCACTGAACCAGACATTATCATAAGCCTCAGCCAGTTGGCGGGGCTGATGTGCTGAGCTGAGCTTGACACCTATGGTGATGACTTCCGTGACGCCCAGTTCTCTGGCACGGGCAAGAACTTCATCTCTCTGCCCTTCAAATTGCGGGTAATCGAGATGGGCATGTGAATCGATGATAGAAAGCGGCGCTGTCATTAGCTGGCCTCTTCATCGGTAAAGCGGGGAAACACGCCTGACGGTTTGTCAATGACGCGGCCAGCAGACAGACGGGCCGCCCCGCCGATCACAGCAAAGCTGCGCTCATCAGGTCTCACAGCCAGCTGGTCAAGCAGTTGGCCCGCACTGGCTGGTATCACCGGCTGTGTTAAAATGGCGACCTGACGGATGGTTTCTACCAGAACCGCCAGAACCTCTGCCATCCGGTCAGGATCGGTTTTGCGCAAAGCCCAGGGGGCCATCTTGTCAATATAGCGGTTTGCCGCTGCAATCACATCCCAGATTTGCCGCAAAGCCTCATGAAAGGCCTGCTGGTCATAAGCTGTACGCACAGACGCCAGCAGCCCGTCAGCCGCGTTCAGCAATGCGGTGTCTTCTGCTGTCAGCTCAGCCGGAAGCTCAGGCAACCGGCCGTCAAGATTTTTATAAACAAGAGATAAGGTGCGCTGAGACAAATTCCCAATATCATTCGCCAAGTCACTGTTAATACGTTGAATCATAGAGGCTCTGACAAAGTCACCATCACGCCCGAACGGCACTTCACGCAGCAGGAAATAACGGGTTTGATCCAACCCGAATTCATCAACCAGCTGCAGAGGATCAATCACATTGCCCAGTGATTTAGAGATTTTCTGGCCTTCATTTGTCCACCAGCCATGCGCAAAAACACGTTTTGGCAAGGGCAAATCAGCAGCCATCAGAAAGGCCGGCCAATAGACAGCGTGAAACCGCAGAATATCCTTACCCACCATATGCAGATCTGCTGGCCAGAAACGGTCAAATTCATCCCCCTGCCCGTGCCAGTCCAGCGCGGTGATATAGTTGGTCAGCGCATCAAGCCAGACATACATCACATGAGCCGGATCACCAGGGACAGGCACGCCCCAGTCAAAAGTGGTGCGGCTGACAGACAGGTCCTTCAGCCCGCCTGAAACAAAGCTGATCACCTCTTTGCGCTTGGATTCAGGGGCAATGAAGTCAGGATTGGCCTGATAATGGTCAAGCAGAGGCTGTTGCCAGGCAGACAGATTGAAAAAATAAGATGGCTCTTCGACCCATTCCACAGGGGCGCCGGTGGGGGCCTTGCCGTCAACCAGTTCTGTTTCGGTAAAAAAGGCTTCATCACGGACTGAATACCAGCCTTCATATTTGCCCAACGTGATGTGCCCCTTATCCATCAGGCGCTGCCACAGCGCCTGACAGGCCTCATAATGGCGGGGTTCTGTGGTACGGATGAACTGGTCGTTCGAAAAATTCATCACGCCAAGCAGGTCACGGAAATTTTGTGACACCGTGTCGGTGAATTGCTGTGGTGAAATACCGGCTTTTTCTGCGGCGGCCTGAACCTTTTGCCCATGTTCGTCTGTGCCGGTCAAAAATTTCACATCAAAGCCATCAAGACGTTTGAACCGGGCCAGAACATCGCAAGCCAGTGTCGTATAGGCATGACCGATATGCGGCTTATCATTCACATAGTAAATTGGCGTTGTCAGGTAATATGGTGTCATCGCTTAAAACGGGTCTTCATCAAACAGGTTGCGCGGCCGAGATATAAACGGGTCTGTGGCCTGTCTTTGGTCTGTTAACCACAGAATAACGTTTCTGTTGTGGTCATACCCTATTCAGGTTGTGTTTGGCTATGTAATTTACACAGAAATTTAGCGAATACAGGGCTGAAATCAAGAAACAACCGTTCAGTCCGCCGCAGGTCAGCACAAAATTCCTGGTGCAGACGGGCCAGAGTTTCTGCCTGGTGACGCTGTCTGAGGGCGTCAAGGGTTGGTCTGATAAAGCCAAGTGCAGAGAAATCATCTTCCTGCTGAAGAGTGGTCTCAACAGAGGCAGCGTTTACACTGGCGGTTGTGATCAGCCGGTCAAACAGAAACAGAGCCGCCGCGCGCACCGCCCTGCCCTTATTTCCGGCCGGTCCCCATTTCTCGGCAATCGCCCAGAAATCTTCAGGCCGTGTTGCGGGATCACAGAGCAAGTGACAGCTGGCCTCAAATAACGGGGCCGCCTCAGCCTCAGCCAACTGCACAGCCTGTCCCGGAGAGCCGCCGCTGAGCCCGGCCAATGTCCTGATATAAGCATCATCTCCTGATGGCCAAAGCCGTTCCAGCACCTGAATGGTCTCTGTCTGGCGAAGAGGCTGCATCACAGCTTGTGTGCAGCGTGACCGGATGGTGGGCAACACCGCCCCTGACCGGTTGTTCAAGACCAGAAGAAGAGCTTGCTTAGGCGGTTCTTCAAGTATTTTCAGCATCGCGTTCTGGCCGTTACGATTCACCAGATCAAGACTGTCTATAATAGCCACACGCCAGCCCCCGCGCCCGGCGCTGTGCGCAAAAAAACTGTTTAATTCGCGAATCTGATCTGTTTTGATCTGGCCAGATTTATTCTTCTCATCTTCAGACGGTTTGATGATCAATAAATCCGGATGTGTCTGGGTTAACGCCAGCCTGACCTCAGGATGATCCAGGTCAAGTTGTCTGGGATCAGGCAGCCTGTTCGAAGCCTCATCTGCAAACAGGCTGTCTGTGGATTGATCCGGAACAGATAACAGCCAGGCCGCGAGGTGAAGAGCAGCCTTAAACTTGCCGATACCTTCAGGCCCGTTTAACAGCCAGCCATGATGCAGGCGCCCTGCGGCCAGATCGCGGGCCATCCGCGCCAGAAGTTCATCATGTCCTATCAGCGTATCAGGCGGGCTGGCCATGGGGGTCCAGCCTGTTGGTAATATGCTGTTTGACCAATTGGTCTGTTTGTTCGGGTGTGCCGCTGGCATCAATGATGATTATACGCTCTGGGTCTTGTGCGGCCAGCTTAAGAAAGCCATCACGTACACGGGCATGAAAGGCCAGCCCCTTGTCTTCAAACCGGCTTTCGGTGTTTTGGGCCTGCAGACGCTCCTCAGCCCTTTTCAGGCCTTGTTCAGGCGGCAGATCCAGAATGAAGGTCAGATCAGGGCGTAAATCACCAAATCCGAACTGATGAATAGAACGCAGCAAGTGGATATCTGTATCATGCGCCAGGCCCTGATAGACCAATGTTGAATCCGAAAACCGGTCACAGATCACTATCGCGTCACGAAGGAGAGCAGGCTGGATGATTTTCTGAACATGTTCTGTGCGGGCCGCTATCATCAGCAAGGCTTCAGCCTGAACAGATAATTTATCTGCTGCCCCATTCACCAGAATATTGCGGATTTCTTCGGCCTGTTCTGTGCCGCCCGGCTCTCTGGTGGCAAGGATTTCCCGCCCCGGAAAGGCTTCAGAAAACCAGCTTTTCAACAGCTGGGCCTGGGTGGATTTCCCGCTGCCCTCGCCGCCTTCCAGTGTAATGAATAATCCAGCCATAGTCTGGTTCCTGTATCTGCGGCGGCTTATTTTGCAGGCGCTGTCTGAACAGGTGCCCCGAAAATCAGATATTTCAGCGCCTCACCTATCCTGTCCAGCATACCCAGCTGGCGCACATCTTCTGCAGCCAGAAGCGGCACTGTATCTGTTGTTTTTCCCTCTGTCTTGATGACGAGCTCGCCAATTTTCTGACCCTTTGTGATAGGGGCAGGAACAGGCCCTGACCAGTTCACGCTAAGTTCAGTTTTTGCGCGCTCTGATCTTGAAAGAACTTTTGAAAATCCGTCTTCCAATACCAGTGACACATGCCGTGCCTCCCCCAGCCAGACTTCAGCCTGATCAATCACTTCACCAGCGGTGAAGAAGTTGTAATTCCGGTATTCACGGAAAATAAAATCCATCAGACGACGAGATTCAGAAGATCTCTCTTTTTTTGACTTCATCCCGTTCAGAACCATGATGACGCGCTGGCCATCACGTTCAGCAGAGGCCACAAGCCCATACCCTGATTCAGAGGTATAGCCTGTTTTCAGCCCGTCAACGCCATTATTGGCAGCTGATTTGCCATATAACAGAGGGTTCCGGTTGCCTTGTTTAATCTTGTTCAGTGTGTATGTTTTCTTCCCATAAATCGGATAGAGGTCTGGATAGGTTTCAGCCGGGAAGTTCCGAATCATAGCCGTTGCCAGGATGCCCAAATCTTCTGCTGTTGTGGTCAGATCAGGATGGGGCCAGCCGGTGGCGTTTGTGAAGCGGGTTTTTGTCATACCCAGCTTTTTGGCCGTCATGTTCATTTCAGCGACAAAATTTTCCTCGCTGCCGGAAATGCCCTCAGCAATCACCACAGCCGCATCATTGCCAGACTGAATAATAACCCCGTGCAGCAGCTCATCCAGAGAATAGGACCGGCCAGCCTGCAGGAACGAACGTGACCCCCCCATCTTCCATGCCTTTTCAGACACAACAAACTGATCTGACAAGGCCAGGCTGCCTTCAGCAATACGGTCAAACACAATATAGGTGGTCATGATTTTTGCCATTGAAGCAGGCTTCATCGGCAGGTCATGCTGTTTTTCCATCAGTACCCGACCAGAGGAAAAATCCGTCACAAAAACATATTCAGCAACAGTGGGCACATCACTGGAGGCTTTGGCTATTGGGGCTGTCACAACAGCCATCATGATGACGCCCGTCACCAGAGCTGCCGTCTGGGTCATCATCTTCAGACCAACCAGAATTTGCCGATATGACCAACTGAACATGACACACCCTCTCCTCGTGAATTTTTTGATCAGACTGTACTTATGATATGTTTGCGCATCTGTCGTCTGAGCTGACAAAATATGTGGTGTGATTGTAGCCAAAAACGCGTCGAAATAAAGGCAGAACAGCCCAATTCAGATGATTTCGTCAGTCAACAACGATTTCAGCCCCGTCAAACCCGCGTTGCAGGATTTTATCCAGCAGCTGGTCTGCTTCGGTCACTGTGTTTAACGGCCCAAGCCGGGCCCGGTATAACAGACGCCCATCCCGGCTGATCTGAAAAATTGAACCCGGGCTGAGCGTATCGAATGTCTGCAGCAAATTCTTGGCATTTGTTTCGCTGTGAAACGCGCCGATCTGCACCCAAATATCTGTTTCAACAGGTGCTGTTTCCAATACGCCAAGCCCTCGTGATGAGGCCAGAAGTTCAACAGCTGACGAGCCAGATTTCGGTTTTTGTGCTGCAGCCCTGGTGGTTTTTGCGCGCAGGCTGACCGCAGGCTTGCTGACCGCCACAGTTTCAGGAACAGGTGCTTTTGCCGCCTCAGCCAATAACGGGAACTGGCCCTGTTTGGCCAGCTGTTCAAGCCGCAGGCTCTGTTCAGTCAACACCTGTACCCGCACCCGGGCGATGCCTTCATCTTTGAACCCCAACAGCCGGGCCCCTGCCCGCGACATGTCGATAATCCGGCCGCTGACATAAGGGCCACGGTCATTGATTCTGACCACAAGTGATTTGCCATTATCCAGATTAGTCACCCGAACAACAGACGGCATCGGCAGCGTTTTATGTGCAGCAGACACAAGCTCTGGGTCAAAAATTTCGCCATTTGCGGTCAGCTTGCCCGCAAATTGATCCCCATACCATGAAGCAATACCGGTCTTATCATAGCGCAGGTCCCGTTCAGGATAATACCAGATACCCGCGATCTGGTAAGGGTTGCCGACTTTATAATGTGGCTGAGCAACAACAGTTGCTGGTTGCTGTGCGTCTTTGTCTTCCTGCTGGGTCTTGTTATATTTTTTGGCCATGTCTATGGCCAGCTCTGCGGTTGTACATGCCCCGAGACCAGATATAACCGTCATCAATAAAAGGCCGCGGAACAGCCGCCCCAGCGGTTTAACAAATGTCCCTGTCATCACATTACCTTACTTTTTGCTCTGCAACTTTTATTCAAACGCATCAATCTGATCAGCTAGACTGCCGACAGCAATTGCAAAAAAATTCGACCGATTCCATTTCAGTATATTGTCATAATTGGCATAAGCCAGAAAGGCGCGGCCTTTGCCCCTGTCCGGCACAACCAGCCTGGCGTTCAAATCCCGCTTGGGCAGATCACCACCATCAGCACGGCGCACCCCCAGTTTCTGCCAGTCTGACAGGCGTTTGACTGTCTTTTTATCTGACAGAGCTTTGCCTTGCAGCGTGTCTGGCACGGATACCTCGCGCCCCCAGGTGATGTCATCACGCCAGCCGACAGAAGACAGATAATTCGCAATCGATGCAAACACATCCTTCCTCGTGCTCCAGATATCCCGCTTACCATCCTGATCATAGTCAAAGGCGTAATTCAGAAAACTGGACGGCATGAACTGGCTCTGCCCCATTGCCCCGGCCCATGACCCTTTCATATTGGCTGCTGTGATATGTCCTTCCTGGATAATCTGAAGCGCGTTCAGCAACTCGCCTCTGAAATAGGCAGACCGGCGGCCATCATAGGCCAATGTGGCCAATGCCGCGATCACGGAAAAACCACCTGTATGCTGGCCGAAATTCGTCTCAATCCCCCACAACGCCACAATGAAGCGCGGCTGAACGCCAAATTTTTCAGAAACCTCTGCCAGAATCTGCTTATGTTCGGCCAATTTCTGGCGGGCCTTTTTTACCCGTGTTCCTGACACAACCTTGGACAGATAGGTCTCAAGGGTCATGGTGAATTCAGGCTGACGCCGATCAAGCTCTATCACCCGCTCAATCGGCTGTACGCCGGAAAAGGCTGTATCGAAAACGCTGTCTGATATCCCCTTGGATAGGGCTTCTGTGCGCAGCTCTGCCCGCCAGGCCTCAAAACTTTGTGACTGGCTGGCCATTACCGGCGCAGATATAAATTGAAACACCATAACAAATACAGCCATTACAGCGCCATAGCGCAGGCTGGCACACCATTTATCCTTGAGATTTGGCTGGTGGTTCATGGGGACCCCCTTATGGTCAGTTCTGGACAGAACAGCTATCCTGTCTACCCTAATTCGCCTCATTTATCAGAGCAACCGGCAATCGATAAAAAGACAAAGATTGTCTGTGTCTGGTCTGATCTGTATTCCCTGCAAAAGCGTTAAAAACGGCGTTGACATCCTCAGTCTGTTTGACTAATCAGTGTAACAGCGTCGCCGACGGCAGACCTCATTTTTTTGCGGAGGGGTGGCAGAGCGGTTGAATGCACCGGTCTTGAAAACCGGCAAGGGTGAAAGCCCTTCGAGGGTTCGAATCCCTCCTCCTCCGCCATTTCCTTGTCCAATCAATATTGTGTTACGCTGACGGTCATGACCGCAAAGCAGCGGACCCGCTTATTTCCACCTTGGCTGTGCGCAGCCACAAAGACCAGTACTGGATGTGATTATGATCAAACATTTAACCGGACTCCTCTCTGCCCTGTTGGTTCTGGGGGCGTCATCAAGCCTGGCAAATGAAGGATTTATTGTTGAAACGCTGCAGCAGGGAAATGGTGACATTGCCGCGGCGGGCCAGCAGGTTTCTGTGCATTATGAAGGCAAATTGACTGACGGGACTGTGTTTGACGCCTCTCGCCCGCGCGGCCAGCCCTTCAGCTTCACCCTTGGCAAAGGTCAGGTGATAAAAGGCTGGGATCAGGGTGTTGAAGGCATGGCTGTTGGCGAAATCCGGCGCCTGACTATTCCGCCTGAGATGGGCTATGGCGCCAGAGGGGCTGGCGGGGTCATACCGCCGAATGCCACCTTGATTTTTGAAGTTGAGTTACTGGCTGTCAGCATCCCCCTTACACTGGGGCTGGTGACCTCAGATGAGCTGTTAAAAGCACAAGCTGAAGGCGCTGTAATCATTGATATTCGCCGGGAAGATGAATGGAAGCAGACAGGCATTATTGAAGGTGCAGAAACAATCACCGCCTTTACACAATCCGGCCGTCTGCATCCTGATTTCCAGCAGAAATTCATGTCTGTTGCCCCGTCCCTGGACACACCCATTGTGCTGTATTGCCGGACTGGCAACAGAACAACCAGTTTAGGCAATGCGCTGGTCAGCCAGCTTGGCTACTCAAACCTCAGCCACTTAAGCAAAGGGATCACAGGCTGGACCAAGGATGGCCAGAAAACTGTGCCTTATACAGGCCAGTAACCCCCCTGCCCCATATGGCGGGATGTTCACAGCTTGGGTTGTTTGCGGCATAACAGGCCGACCCATTTTTCTGGTTTGCCAGACATACCGGCACTGCGGCCAGTAAAGATGCGGATAACATGCAGGCCGTAAGTTCGGGTAATATCTTCAAGCTCAGCCTGTGTGTAATAGGCATATAGACGGCCCAGATCATCACGTGCGTCCCCGCTTCCTGATTTCAGGGCCAGATAAAACACACCAGACGGCACAAGCGCGGTTGCCGCCGCCGCTATATGTTGGGGAAAATCGGCACGTTCTGCATGAAGCAGACTGAAATTTGCCCATATTCCCTGATAAAGACTGACAGCCTGTAAAGCAGAGAACGGCTCTTGTCTGGCCTCAAGACCGAAATCCTGTTGTGCGGCGGCCACCATCTCAGCAGAAGCATCACTGCAGACCGGCTTCAGCCCGGCCTGACGCATACGGTTGGCCAGATAACCCGGGCCAGAGCCCCAATCCAGCACAAGAGCCCCTTGCGGCAGTTCAGCAATAAAGGCCTGAAGCGGTTCCAGATCAGGCAGCTTGCTGACCATCTTTTTATAGGTGTCAACATTGTTGTCATAGGCTTTGATTGTCTGTTTATCTGCCATTTCACACCTGCGAGGGGCTGTCCGCCATAATTTGGTTTGTTTCAGTTTACGTCAGCCCTGCTGCCTGTCAAAGCTGAAACCGGTGTCTTGCTGACAGGCCGGATTTCCAGGCCAGATAGCTGTCTTTCGGGGTCCGGTCCAATGTGTCATAGTCCACATGGACAAGACCAAAGCGTTTGTCATACCCAAATGCCCATTCATAGTTATCCAGCAGTGACCAGGCGAAATAGCCTTTTATCGGACAGCCCTCCGCCAGCAGGCACGACACTTCAGCCAAATGGCCGGAAAAGTACGAAACCCGGTCTGTATCCTTAATTTGCCCCCGGACCAGAACATCAGCGTTCGCCATGCCGTTTTCGGTGACATATATCGGCAGGTCGGGCGCGTAATCGCGGGCAAGGCGTTTCAGAAAAAAGCGCAGCCCTTCGGGTACAATTTCCCAGCCCATATCGGTTTTGGGCAAATCGCCGCGGATACATCTGAACCCGACATGGGGGTCTGTTTTATCTGGGGCGATGAGGGAACGGGTATAGTAATTCACCCCTGCCCAATCCAGAGGCTGGTTTATGATCTGTAAATCATCCTGATAACCAGCTGGCAGGTCTCTTTCCAGAACAGCCAGCACATCATCAGGATAACAGCCCTTGAATATTGATTCCTCAAACCAGCGGTTATAGATACCGTCAAACAGCTGTGTTAAGCGGTATGTGTCTGAGGTATCATCTGCTGGTACGCCCAGCTCTTTATTCAGAACGCAGCCTATTTGCTTATGGCCATGCCCGCGCATCACCTCAACCGACAGGCCATGAGCCAGCTGGATGAAATGCATCGCTTTTGCAGTTGCTGACAGATCCTTCAGGCCAGGGGCATGCGCGCCCCAGTAATGAGACAGCCAGGAAACACACCAGGGTTCATTCACAGGGGCAACAGTTTCAAGCCGGTCACCAAAATGGCGCATCACAAGGTCGGTGAAGTCAGCAAAGCGAAGCGGTGTCTGACGAACGGTCCAGCCGCCCTGCTCTGCATGACGGCAGGGCAAGTCCCAATGATATAAGGTTGCAAAAGGACGCAGACCCCGTTCCAGCATGCCGTCAATAAGCCTGTCATAAAAGGCCAGCCCGTCCGGGTTGACCTGATTGTCTTGTTCAGGCAGCAGCCGCGGCCAGGAAAAGGAAAACCGGTACGCATCAAACCCCGCCTGCTTGACCAGTTCAAGGTCCGCTGCCCAGCGATGATAGTGATCACAGGCAATCGCCCCGTTTTGGCCTTTATGAGTCCGGCCAGGCTGGTCTGCAAACGTATCCCAGTGTGAGCGCCCGCAGCCGCCGAAATCCGTCCCCTCAATCTGATAAGAAGAGGTGGCCACACCAAAGGTAAAATCAGCCGGAAATTGTGTGATCAGCTCAGCGACCATAGCTGTTACAGCCCCGGATCAGAACAGATGCGCATGGTCAGCATCAAAGCTGAACCGGGCGTCCTGGCCGATGGTCAGCTCAGGAACTTCAGGAGAGGCGAACCGGAACGGGGTATCCTCTTTATTCACCAATTCAACAATGGTTTCTGTGCCCAGCCTTTCAACAAGGGTAACGCGCCCGGCCAACGGACCTTTGTTATCCAGGCGCAGATGCTGTGGCCTTATCCCCAGCCGGGCCTGTGTGTCTTTTGTTTTCTCAGTTGAGACCAGACGAACCAGTTTGGTGTCCAGCCCGCCACCGGAAAATTTTGCCTTTGTCTTATCTTTGCTGACTTCAGTGATTGTTCCTGCAAAGAAATTCATCTTTGGTGAGCCGAGGAACCCGGCAACAAATTCATTTGCCGGATTTGTGAACAGCTCCATAGGTGCGCCAACCTGCATCACCTCTCCGTCTTTTAAGACCACAATCTTATCCGCCAACGTCATCGCTTCGACCTGATCATGGGTCACATAAATTGTGGTCGCACCAAGCTGGTTATGAAGTTTGGCAATCTCAACACGTGTGTCATGTCGCAACGCGGCATCAAGATTTGATAAGGGCTCATCAAACAGAAACACATCCGGATTACGAACAATTGCCCGGCCAATGGCCACACGCTGGCGCTGGCCACCTGACAGGGCTGCGGGGCGCCGGTCAAGCAGATGTTCCATTTGCAAAATCTTGGCAGCGGCCTCCACCCGCTCTCTGATCTCGGCCTTTGAAAACCCCTGCAGATTGAGCGAAAAAGCCATATTGTGAAACACCGTCATATGCGGGTAAAGCGCATAAGACTGAAACACCATGGCGATCCCCCGCTTTGAGGGCGGTAAATCCATCACCGGACGATCAGCAATAATGATCTCGCCACTGGTCAGGCTTTCAAGACCAGCAATAAGACGAAGCAAGGTTGATTTACCGCACCCGGACGGGCCGACAAAAACGACAAATTCACCTTTGTTTATTTCCAGCTCAACATTGCGGATAACATCGATTTTGCCAAACGCTTTATTGACGTCTTTCAGCTCTACCTGAGCCATTCACACCTCCTCAAATGACGCTGTGAGGGTATCGAAATCAAAACAGCAGCGCAGCGTCTGCCGGTCGGCGATACGGTCAAATATAATCTGCCGTGGCCCGCCTGACAGCGCTGTCATCTTGTTCGCTTCTGTCAGTGCCGGCTGATGTTTGCGCCAGTCCAGAAATTCAGAAAGCTGATTATAAACCGAATCCGGGCGGGCAGCTTGGTCCAGACCTGCACGCTGCAGGTGCCCTTTTGCAACCGGCAGCCAGGGCTCTTCTGCTGTGGTAAACCCGCCATTTGGCAGATCACCCTGCCATACCATTGGTGTGCGGCAGGTGTCACGGCCCAAAAATATCGGGGCG
This sequence comes from uncultured Alphaproteobacteria bacterium, assembly GCA_937988715.1. Classification (GTDB taxonomy): domain Bacteria; phylum Pseudomonadota; class Alphaproteobacteria; order Puniceispirillales; family Puniceispirillaceae; genus JADHLI01. The sequence goes on from CALKIF010000019.1 coordinate 37,238, forward strand.
AATTCAATCCCCCAGGGATCTTTCATCTTTTCAAGCGGGATATCACGCACATCGTCCAGCGCCAGCTCTTCCCCCTGATAAATACAGCTTGACCCGATCAGGCTGAGTTCCAGCTTCAGCAGCAAAATCTGCAGGGCGTCTTGCTGATCATGGGCAAGGCCAAGAGGGCCCATCTGGCGCGTAGCAGAACGCGGTACATCATGATTGGAAAACGCAAAGGTCAGCCGCCCTGTCCCGTTGAAGGCGTCAATAGCCCGGGTAATGGCGTCCTTTATGCCGTCAACATCCAGCCCGCCCCATTTCAGAAGATTAAAATTATAGGTCGCGTGAAGCCGGCCGGGAGCGGTAAAGGTTTTGCTGGCCAATACCGCATCATCGCCATCAAGTTCACCCATCAAAAACCGGTCACCATCATAGTTGTCTGCAACAGACCGGAACGCCTCGCTGAATGTCTGGATAGATGGCTGATTCAGCTGGCCTGTGTCATGCAATTGCCTGAAAAACGGTTGCTGGTCCTGAGGCAAAGGACCTGGCACGAAATCAGGATTAGGCTGGTTATCTTTATACGGGGCTGTATCGGCATTGATGGTATGAACCGCATCCAGCCTGAACCCGTCCACGCCTTTATCAAACCAGAACCGGGCCACATCTGTCAGCGCGTTGCGGACAGCCGGATTCGCATGGTTCAGATTTGGCTGGCTGGGCAGAAAATTATGTAAATAATATTGCTGGCGTCTGGGCTCCCAACTCCAGGCGCGCCCGCCAAAAAAAGACAGCCAATTTGTCGGTGCAGAGCCGTCTGGCATCGGGTCAACCCAATGGAACCAGTCTGCCTTGTCATTGTCGCGTGATTGCCGGCTTTCTTCAAACCAGGCATGCTGGTCTGAGCAATGGGCCGGCACAATATCGATCATCAGACGCAGGCCCAATTCATGGGCTCTGGCAATCAGGGCATCAAAATCCGCCATGGTGCCGTAATCCGGGTTTATCTGACAGTAATCTGACACATCATAGCCGAAATCTTTCTGGGGAGAGGCGAAAAACGGGCTGATCCAGACAGCATCCACACCCAGGCCTGCAATATAGTCAAGACGTGAGGTTATCCCCGGCAGATCACCAATACCGTCACCGTTCGAATCCTGAAAAGAGCGCGGATAAATCTGATAAATGACGGCTGTTTCCCACCATTTCAATGCGGACATGACCTAGCCTCCCTTCACTGACCCAGCCAAAAGGCCGCGGATGAAATAGCGTTGCATCGCCAGAAAAACGATCACTGGCACAATCATGGAAATCACAGCAGACGCATTCAGCAGATGAAGCTGATCTTTAAATGTGCCCAGCTGTTGCTGGAGGCGGATAGGAAAGACCAGATCATCTGCATTATTCGGCCCGATATACAGCGCGACAATCAGGTCATTCCACACCCATAAAAACTGGAAAATGCTGAATGATGCCAGAGCAGGCACAGATAAAGGCACAATCAGTTTCGTGAAAATCTGTAAATGATTGGCCCCGTCAATGCGCGCACTTTCCAGCAATTCACGCGGCAACCCCACGATATAGTTGCGCAGCAGATAAATCGCCAGAGGCAGGCCAAAGGCTGTATGGGTGATCCACAGGCTGGCAAAGCTTTTTGAGGCCACCTCACAGCTTTTGGTTGCCTCACAGTCCGTCATCCATGCGTTCAGGGCTGTTGCCCATGACGCAATGCCGCTGAACCCCTGAAGAATAGGCAAGAACGCAAGCTGGGTCGGTACCACCATTAAGGAGACAACAATCACAAACAGCCAGTCCCGCCCGGGAAACCGCATCCAGGCAAAAGCATAAGCCGCAAAGGCCGCTATCGTGATCGGAATGATTGTGGCGGGAATGGTGACAATGAATGAGGAGATGAGCGCGTTTGGTACATGTTTGTTTTCAAACAGAACCTCTTCATACGCTTCGGCAGCAAAAACAGGGTCCTGATCAATAAACACATCCAGCTTTTTCGGTCGCGGGACGGTTGGGGTGGCAAATGTCCAGGTGAAATCGCCATTGCTTTCAAACGTAAACACCCCATCCCTGACGTCCATGCCCTCACCAACCGGCACTAATTTTCGGATCAGCTTTGTTTTTTCAGGATTGTCAGGATCAGTAATGCGGCCTTTGAACAAAACAGATCTCACCGTGCCTGAGATCGGAAAATTGTCTTCTTCACGGTTCAGCCTGTCAAAAATATTCCCTGTCATGACCAGAACTTCTTCGGTATTGCCCTTATCATGTGTGCTGAAGCGGTGGCCCAGCTCTGTCGGGGTGAAGGCGGTCCAGAAACCAGATGTTTTGGATGCTAATTCTGATCGCAAAGAGGTGGTGACAAGCGCAATAAACGGCACAACCCAGATAAAGACAATCAGGGCAAGGACGGTGTGATGTAATGTACGGCTGATCATGAACGCCTCCCTTCCCCCGGCTAGCTTAAATTTCTCTGCTCACGGCGAATTCGCCAGGCATTAAAGATCATATTCGGCACCACAGTCAGCATCAGCATCACCGCAATTGCCGCAAACAGATTGTCAACATTATCTCCGCCAATAGACCAGTTATTGCGGGCATTTTCCATCATCACAGCCAGCAGCAGCTTGTCATCGTCATTTGCGGATAAGGCATACGGAATATCAAAGACCTTCAGCACCAGAATGACCAATGTGGTCCAGACCACCATAACTGTGGAATAGATTTGCGGAAGCTTGACCCGGAAGAACATCTGAAACGGATTGGCCCCGTCAATGGTCGCGGCCTCAATCGTGTCTTTGGGCACCCCGCGCAAGGCTGCTGAAAAAATAACCATGGCAAAACCGGTCTGTACCCAGACCAGAATCCACATCAAAAAGAAATTGCCCCAGAATTTAAGATTATATAACGGCTCGTTATAATCAGCTGTATGGCCGAGGAGTGCTTTCAGCAACCCAACCTGGTAAGAGGGTGTGGCCCCGTTTACTGTCTGCAGAGCTTCAATACCGCCGCCTGCAAAAATATTGCGCCAGATGACAGCCGCCCCAACAAAGGAAATGGCCAAAGGCACAAAAATAAAGGTTTTGGCGATCACGCCCCAACGCACGGAATCAGCCAGCACAGCGATCAGCAGCCCCAAAGAAATGCAGACAGTGGGTACCAGAATCAGCCACATCAGGCTGTTGCGCATGGCAAATCTGAATTGCACATAACCAAGAGCCGCCGGATCCCACAAAAAGGCATAATTTTGGCCTGTAAAGCTGCCGCTGGCTTCCTGCAGGGATTGTTTCACTGTTAAAAACCCGGGCACAAGAAGGAATAACAGCAACAGCATCAAAGCCGGGCCAACAAAAATCCAGGGTTGAATGGCTTCGATAATGGTTGATTGCCGACCAAGTGAGGATTTTGCCGAATAGCGGGCAAGCCCCATAGTCAGCCAATTGCTGACACCATAATAAAAAAATGAAATACCGACCGAAATCACAACAATGCGAATGGCAAAGCCGATTTTCGAAAACCGTTCTATGGTTTCAAATTCTGATGCTGACCAGTTAAAAACACCACGCAGCCAGACCCCCAGATCAGCCATTGCCCCATCCAGAGGCGCTGTCGCGGCCAAGGCAAAAATAGCGGTAATCGGCAGAAGACAAACCACCGTCAGGGCGATTGCAAGCCCGTTTCCAGCAATGAGCGGCTTGAGAGAACGCATGTCACTTTCCGCGGCTATAAAGGTTATACCATCGCTTTAAAAAGGAAGAAGAGCGCAAGTCAACACCGCGCTCTTCTCAACAAGTTACGTAAACAGATGCTTATTTAATCGCATCCCAGGCCGCCTGAATATTGTCAGCTGTGGTCTTGGCATCCTGACCATTCGCAAAGGCGGTCATTTCGCTCCAGAACGCGCCAGCCCCGATTGCCCCTGGCATCAGATCAGATGCATCAAAGCGGAATGTGGTGGCATTCACCAGAATTTCGCCCTGCTTGCGCTGTGCTGCAGAGGCATAAGCTGACAAATCTGCGCCTTTATGCGCGGTCAAGAACGCCCCTTGAGACATCCAGACTTCATGTGCCTTTGGTTCTGCCAGATACTGGAAGAAGGCCCGTGTAGCCGGTGAATCCTTGGTGATTGTGTATAATGTACCGGCACCCAGAACAGGATTACCCAAATTCGCCTTTTCAAATGGCGGGAAGTAGAAGAAATCAGCTTCACCAGCTGTGACCTCTTCTCCTTTTTTCGGGAAGAAAGCCGGGATGAATGAAGCCTGGCGGTGCATCATGCATTGTGCAGGTGACGTAAACAGACCTTTTGGTGCATCGCCAAAGAATGTTGTGGCCACAGAAGCCGCCCCACCCGCAACATAATCATCATTGCGTGAGAACTGGCCATAAATCTTCATCGCATTCAGGACTTCAGGGCTGTTGAATGGCAGCTCGTTAGAAACCCACTGGTCATATTTTTCAGGAGACGCTGTGCGCAGCATCAGATCTTCCATCCAGTCAGTGGCTGTCCAGCCTGTTGCGTTGCCTGATTCAACGCCGATACACCATGGTGTGTTGCCATCAGCCACCATCTGGTCAGACAGGGCAATCAGCTCTTCCATGGTTGTCGGGATTTCATAACCGTTATCTTCAAACTGCTCAGGGGAATACCAGACCAGAGATTTCAGATCCTGCTTAAAGGCGAAGCCATAAAAGCTGTCTTTGCCATCTGCGCCCGTGTATGTGCCCAGATCAACCCAGGATGAGCCTGCACCATAATTGTTGGTCATCCAGTCAGCCAGATCACTGCCAAGAGGAGACAGATAGCCTTCTTTTGCCATATCCCCGGCCAGACCTGGCTGCGGGAAAATCGCAATATTCGGTGCATTATTTGACTGCAGATCAGCCACAATCAACGCCGCAAAATCACGAGACCCTGAATATTTGACAACCGCACCAGTTGCCTTTTCAAAACAGCTTACAGTCGCTAGCAGATTTTCTTCATCCTTGCCCTGCATAGACCCAGCGATGGTGATCACTTCACCAGCGAAGCTGCCCATATCACCAAGCTTTGATGGTGTATCACAGACATCGGCCTTTGCAACGCCTGTCATCGCGAACGATGCCAGCGCAACAGTGCCGAGCAGTTTACTGATTTTTGACATGTTATCCTCCAAAAAACGTATGGCGTAGACCGCCAAAAAAGGCCGTTACAAAACCAACAGACCTTCCCTTCCTCATTGACCGAGACTTTATCATTGTTTTTGTGCTACTCACAACACAAACACGCACCCCCCACCGCTTTTTTCGTAAAAAACAGCAGGGCGTTCAGCATGAGGCGATAGGATGATTTATCCAGCCCGTGCTGGCTGTTATCAGGGCCAGAGATTAAGGCACCTCATGGCCGTTTGCGGCCTGATAAATCTCAAACCAGCTTTGCCTGTCCATCTGCACCTTTAGCGCATCAGAAATATGGCTGATTCGGTCCAGATTGTTGGTCCCCAGAACCGGCATAATGCGCGCCGGATGCGCCAGCAGCCAGGCAACAGCAACCGCTGCTAAATCAACGCCTGTTTCCTCTGCCTTTGTTTGCATAATATCTGCCAGCGCGGAATGCTGCGCGTTGAACAAGGCCCCGCCAGCCAGAGGAGACCAGGCCATTGGCGGGACCCCTCTTTCCTGCAGAAAGGCCATATCCCCATTGGTAAACGCCTGATTGGCCAATACCGAAAGTTCTATCTGATTGGTGGCCAGCTTGTTGCGCATAGCTGATTGCAGCAGGCACCAGTCATGCGGTCTGAAATTGGACACCCCAACCGCCCTCACCTTGCCAGAAGAGATCAGCTGATCAAGTGCTGCGCCGGTTTCATGATGATCCATGAACGGGTCAGGTCTGTGCAACAGCAACAGATCAATCTGCTCTATGCCCATCAGGCGCAAACTGTCCTCAACAGAACGGTGAATATGAGCCGGGCTGGTATCATAATATTTCACCCTGGCCGCTGCGTGCCGCCCGGCCGGTGCGATAATATCGCATTTTGTCACAATTTCTATCTGATCACGCAAATGAGGGGCCGCCTTCAGGGCGTTGCCAAAAACCTCTTCTGCTTCGTAACCGCCATAGATATCGGCCTGATCCATGGTGGTGATCCCTTGCGCAAGACAGCTTTCAATTTTGGCCTGCACATGGGCTGGCGTGGTGTTTTCATCATCACACAAACGCCACATCCCATAGATCAGGCGAGACAGAGACAGGGTTTCGGTCAGTGCAATTTTTTCCATCAGTGTCTCTCTCCGGCAGCAAGGGGGGTGTCAGGCTGTTGTGCAGGCACGCGGCCATATTCATGAGGCAAAGAACAGGTCTTGATGTGGGGGAGCACCAGCTTGCCGATATAATCACATTCATCCAAATGCGGATATCCTGAAAAGATAAATGAACGCATCCCCATTTTTTGATAAGATTCAAGTTCTGTAAGGATTTGATCAGCAGACCCCACAAGAGCCGCCCCGCAGCCAGATCGTGCCCGTCCGACCCCTGTCCATAAATGCGGCTCAATAAACCCGTCCATATCCGCCAGTTCACGATTGCGGGCCTGGCGGGCCACCCCCAGCGAGGTGGAATCAAGGGCCCGGTCACGGATCGCTCTGCCCGCTTCATCATCCAGCTTTGAGACCAGTTCTGCTGCATATTCACGGGCCTCTGCCTCAGTATCGCGCACAATCATATGCACCCTCAGCCCATAATCCAGAGTACGGTTATAGCCAGCGGCCTTTTCATGCACAGCCTTCATCCGGCCAGCCAGATCATCTTTGCTTTCCGGCCACATCAGATACACATCACAATGCTGGGCACATAAATCCACCGCAGCCGGAGAATAGCCCCCAAAATACAGCAGCGGCCCGCCATTCTGCTGATACGGCCGTGCAGGTTGTGTGGACACGCCTTCAAACTGATAAATCTGGCCCTGATAGGTGATATTTTCCTGTGTCCAGGCCTGACGCAGAATTTCAACCACCTCACGCGAGCGTTGATAGCGGTAGGCGCTGTCTTCGACCTGGCCCGGAAAATCTGAGCTGATGATATTGATGGTCAGCCGGCCTTCCAGCATATGGTCAAGTGTTGCGATTGTGCGGGCCAGCATAATCGGCTGCATCTCGCCACAGCGGACCGCGGCCAGAAGGTTCATTTTGCTGGTGATCGGCGCACAACCGGCAACGAAAGACAAAGTGTCCTGACCGACCTGATAAGATGACGGACATAAAATATTGCGGAACCCGTTCTGCTCAGACCGTTTTACGATTTCTGAGCAATGTGACCAGCTTGATTTTAAGGTCTTATCCGGCACGCCAAGATATTGATAGTCATCTGAACACAAAGCCGCGAAAAAACTAACCTCTGCTGCGTTTAACTCTGGACTGGTAATCGGAACGATGCTCATAGCTGTGGTCTTTCACATTTTGGGATGCCAGCAGGTCTGCAGGGGCTGATCGACAGGCACGCTATCAATTCTCTTCACTGAAATCAACGACAACCAGAGGCAGCGCAACCCCTCTCATGCCACAGCACTGAAAATTGGTTATATCTTCAATCCCAATCTGGTGCGATGGGCATACGTGTTTTATCGACAATGCGCAGGCCGTTCTGGCCCAGATTGTCTATCGCCGCCATATCCGGTGCAGAAAGCGTGAAATCCAGTGCGTCTAAATTCCCTTTCAGATTGCCTGGCTTGGTTGACATCGGGTTTGCGGAAACCCCTTTTTGTACAATCCAGCGCAGGATGATCTGGGCTTCAGACCGGTCATAGCGGCGGGCCATCTGGCTGATCACCGGATCACCGAAAATCTGTCCTTTTGCCAACGGACAATAGGCAGACAGCGCGATTCCCAAACGGCTGGCCGCCGCCAACAGCTTAGACTGATCAAGATAGGGGTGAAATTCAACCTGATTGCATACTGGCGGAGCGTCCAGACACTGTACCGCCTCTTCCATCATGGCGATCGTGTAATTGCTGATCCCAATCATCCTCGCATACCCTTTGTCAGCAGCTTTCTGCAGTAACTCCAGCGCTTCACGATTATCGCCTGAAGGGGTCGGCCAATGCAGCAGCAACACATCAACATAATCTGTCTTCAAAGCCTGAAGAGAGGCTTCTACAGACGGCATGAATTTATCTGCCCCCAGATGGGCCGGCAGAACCTTGGTGGTGATAAACAAATCCTCTCGCGGGCAGCCTAGCCGGGCCAAAGCCGACCCTAAAGCGGCTTCATTTTCATACATCTGCGCTGTATCAAAACCGCGATAGCCCGCCTCAACCGCATGTTCAACAGCCTGGCTCAGCTCCTCTGCTTTCAGCGGAAATGTGCCCATAGATATCGGCACATGATGTGAGAAATAAACGCTCATCTGATCTCTCCTGTGGCCTTGTTTTGTGCGGGCAGAGGACGTTCAACAAACACTTCGCGCCCCTTTAATTGTTGCCAGATAACCGGCAGCATTTCGCGATAGGCTGACCAGACAGACCGATCAGGCGGCGGCAGATCATCTTTAATCACCTGATGCAGCCTGGGCAGATTATAATAAGGCACCAGCGGGAACATGTGATGTTCAATGTGATAATTCATATTCAGATAGACAAACCGGCTGACCGGATTCATCAAGACTGTGCGGGTATTCACCCTGTGGTCAGTGACATTATCGCGCAGGCCGCCATGCTGAAGATAGCCGGTCATATTGAAATGCCAGGCCCCATATAGGCGCGGTGCCCCCACCAGCAAAACAGGGATAACAGACTGCAGAACAAGGGCCGCCGCCCCGGTCAGCAGGTATATAGCCAGCCAGACCCGCGCAACGGTAAAGACGCGGTGTTGGTCATGTTCCGGCACATACAAAGCTTCATCAGGCTGAAGACGGCCCAGCACATGCCCTGTCATCCGCCGCAGGCTGTCGATAGTGTCCGGCAGGCCAACAAGATTGAGAAGAAGACGCAGCGCGGCGGGCGGGACCATCACCGCGATTTCCGCATCCCGCCCCACCAACAATGTATCGGTATGATGGCGGGCATGAGACCATTTCCAGGTCACCGGATTGCGCATGATCATAAAACAGGCCAGATGATAGACCACACGGTTCAGCCAGACGGTCTTAAAGGCTGTGCCATGGCCGCATTCATGCCAGCGGGCATCAGACCCGGATGTATAGAACACCCCGTAAATCAGCCAAAACGGCACAGACAGCCAAGATGGCATCAGGCTGACAGCTGCAACTGCTGAACCAATCATCACCCCGTAGTAAATCAGAATATCCCGCAGAGGCCGCGCATCCTGGCGGGCCAGAAGCTGTTTCATTATCTGTCTGTCAACCGGGCTTTGATACCATTTGGGCGAGACAAGACCATGGGCTGGGCCGCCCGCTTGTGCTGTTGTGACCAGATCATAATCCCGCATCTCTGTGCCCCTCATCATCTCACCCAAAAGACTAGATCGGACAAAAATCGCCTGTCAATCAGCCAAAGTCCAGCTTAACGCAGAGTGAAATCAGTATAGATGAATCCGCTTCGTTCTACTGTTTCGCCGCGCACCAGATCAAGCGGAGCAGAAAATCCAGGGGCGTTCGCCACAACGGTGTGAAACTCTCCATTCTCACCGCAGGGGTCTATGTCCTCCGGCAGCCTTGCCAATAGGTCTGCATCAAATTTTTCGCCGCATAGCTCTTTGGGCAGTTTGCGCGGGTCAAGTGTTACAATATAGGTTTCCAGACCGCTTTCCAGCATCTCGTCAGCCAGTTGGGTTGTATCGCGGCCCCATAACGGCAGATGAAGGGTTATTCCATGCGGATTATAGAGGTTTTCACGATAAGCGCGCACATCTTCCAAAAACAAATCCCCGAATATCCAGTCGGTAATGCCCTCTTCTTTCAACTTGAGCACTGTCTGGGTCATGCGGGCTTCATAAATCTCATTACTGCACGGATGAGGTAACGGAACGTCAATCAGCGGCAGATTCAGGGCGTCTGCTTGTGCACGGGCGATATCTTGTCTTGTGCCGTGAACCGCTATCCGGTCAAACACCTCGTTATAGCTGGACACTAGCCCAACAATATCAAATTCACCTGCCGCCCGCGCAGCGGCCAGGGCAAAGGCACTGTCTTTTCCTGAGGACCAGGACATAACCGCTTTAGGTTTGCTCATGATAACGCTCTTTCTATTGCGTCCAGCCCGTCTGTCAGCGCCGCCGGGCCGGGCTGAAGGATTAATGGAGATTTTATCTCATAGATACGGTCAAGTCTTACTGCCGGAATATCCTGCCACCCTGCGCGGGCGGCTATTTTTTCTGGACGGACCTTTTTTCCGCACCAGCTGGCCAAAATTACATCAGGGGCCGCCTTGATCACATCGGCAGATTGTACAAACCTGTCTGTTGCCGCTTTATGCACAGATAAATGCGGAAACACATCACAACCGCCAGCAATTTCAACGAGCTCTGACACCCATTTAATGCCGGAAATCATCGGCTCATCCCATTCTTCAAAATACACCTTTGGCCGCGGTTTGTGCGTATTGGCATCCGCCATCTTCGCCAGACGCGCCTGATAGTCAGAGGCTAATTTTTCGGCTTCATCTGCTGCCCCGACCACTGCGCCTAAATGCCTGATCATCGCCAATATACCAGCAATATCCCGCTGGTTATAAGCCATAACCGTTACACCTTTGCGGATCAGATCTGAGACGATGTCTGCCTGAAGATCTGAAAATGTCAGCACAAGGTCAGGCTCAAGCGCCATAATTTTCGGAATATCCGCAGAAGTAAAGGCAGAGACCCGCGGTTTTTGTTTGCGCACCTCTGGTGGACGCACTGCATAACCGGAAACGCCCACAATCCGGTCCTGCTGGCCCAGCAGATATAAGGTTTCAACTGTTTCTTCCGTCAGGCAAATTATCCGTTCAGGTGGAAAGCGGCGCATTGACATAAGTAAACTACTAAAAAAAGGGTGAGCGTGAGTGACAGCCCTTATCCAATCTTGTCTGGGCGTTGTTGTCTAGACAGGCCCGACAATTTACAAAACAAGGCCGACAGATTGCAGTCTTAATGTACAGGTAAACGAGAAACAGAAACAGATGTGACGTTGGATCGGGTGTCATTTATGGTCTGCAGAATATCCTGGATAAACAAATCCACAGCCCGCCGTCTGGCACTTTC
>CALKIF010000020.1:0-49630 GCA_937988715.1 uncultured Alphaproteobacteria bacterium
AACGGGTCTTTCACCAAAATCGTGTCATCACGTTCCGGGCTGGTGGACAGCAGCGCGACCGGAATACCGGTCAGCTCTTCCACACGGCGGATATATTTCACCGCATTGGCAGGCAAATCTGCCCATGTGCGCGCACCATAAGTGCTCTCGGCCCAGCCGGGCATCTCTTCATAAATCGGCGTACAGGCGGCCTGCTCTGCCGCATTTGACGGGAAGTAGTCCAGAACCTGTCCATCGCAGTCATAGCCGGTACAAATCTTCAGCGTGTCAAACCCGTCCAGAACGTCCAGCTTGGTCAGGGCCATGCCGGTAATCCCGGCGGTCAGCCCGGCTTGCCTGACCATCACCGCATCAAACCAGCCGCACCGACGTTTGCGCCCTGTGACGGTGCCGAACTCGCGGCCGCGCTCACCCATGCGTTCACCATCTGCGCCGAAATCCTCAGTCGGGAACGGGCCTGCGCCCACCCGCGTGGTATAGGCCTTGGTGATGCCCAGAACAAAACCGACCGCGCCCGGGCCTGTACCAGACCCGGTGCCCGCCTGCCCCGCCACCGTGTTCGAAGAGGTCACAAACGGGTAAGTGCCATGGTCAATATCCAGCATAATGCCTTGTGCACCTTCAAACAGGACCAGCTTATGATTGCTTTGTGCTTCGGCCAGTACGCGCCAGCTCTGCCCGGCATAGGATAACAGCTCAGCCGCCATACCCAGCAGGTCTTCTGCCATTTGCTCTGCCGAGACCGGCTCTTCTCTTGCGGCTTCCAGCCAGACATTATGATGCGCCGCCAGCCGGTCCAGACGGGCGCGCAGATGCCCTTCATCGCGCAGGTCAGACAGGCGGATACCGCGCCGCGCGACCTTGTCTTCATAGGCCGGGCCGATACCGCGGCCGGTTGTGCCGATTTTGGTCTTGCCACTTGCCGCCGCCTCACGGGCCTGGTCAACACGCACATGAACCGGCAGGATAAGCGAGACCGCATCAGACACCACCAGATTATCCGGGCTGACCGCCACACCCTGATCACGGATGGTTTTCATCTCCGCCAGCAGCGCGGACGGGTCAACCACCACGCCATTACCGATCACAGACGCCTTGCCGGGCCGCACAATCCCTGACGGCAGCAAAGACAGCTTATATTCAACCCCGTCAATCACCAGCGTATGGCCGGCATTATGCCCGCCCTGAAACCGGACCACCATATCGGCCCGTTCAGACAGCCAGTCAACAATCTTGCCTTTACCCTCATCACCCCATTGGGAGCCGATCACAGCCACATTCGTCATCTGCTTGTTCTATCCTGTCTTTTTTCTCACTTAACTTGTTTTTTGACCATCAGCCATCTATCGGCTCTGGCATGCCGCCCGCATCCCGCAGAATAAAGCTGCAGCCCAGCGCCCTTGCCTCAGCCTCTGCATCAGCGCCATTTGTGCCATACAGCACATGACGGCCCCGCTCGACCAGAGCCAGGCCCGCGGCCAGGCCAATGTCTGCCGGAATATAAATCACCGGACTTTGTTGGGGGGCCGGCAGCGCGCGCAACACCCGTTCCATATAGACAGACAGGCCCATCGCTTTTTCATCATAACCGGTCACATAGGCCCCGCCCCGGGCAATCGCCCCTTTCAGGCCAGCCCCGAAAATCGAAAAGCTGACAGAGGTGTGATAGCCATAGCCCTGCATATCCAGCGGATCAATGGTAATCGACACAGACGGGATAATGGTGTTCAGGCTTGTGGCAATGGCGATCAGATCAGCCAGCTGACCTGCCGCCGGTTCTGGCAGACGGGCGGCAATCGCTGACAGCTTGTGGCTGTCTGCACCGGACGCATCTATCACCTCAGCCAGAGATGAAGCTGCTTTAATCGGCAATTGGGTCAGCCGGGTGATATCACGGTCAGACAGCGCGCTGAACATCTGTTGTTTGATGTCCGCATCCATTGCTGTCAGCTCATCACCCAAAATCGCCTCTGCCAGGCTGGGCAGGCCTAAATCAATGGTCAGCTCGGTAATGCCGGCCTGTTCAAGGGCCCGCACCCCCAGCATGATAATTTCGGTGGCTGCCTGCTGGTCATCACGGCCGATAATTTCTGCTCCGGCCTGAACCAGCTGGCGTTCAGGGTTCAGCACATCAGGCACAACCCGCATCACCTCACCGCCATAAGCCAGGCGCAACGGCCGCGGGTAGCGGGCAAGGCGCGTGCCGGAAATCCGCGCAATCTGGGCCGTCATATCAGACCGCAACGCCATCATCCGGCGCGAGATTGGATCCAGCAGCCGGAAGGTCTGATCCGCAAGGGCGGCTCCTGGCCCCTCAGCAATCAGGGTCTGTTCAAACTCAACCAGAGGCGGCTTAATCCGCTGATAGGAAAAGGCCGCAAAACAAGACAGGACCGTCTCAACCGCCTTTGCGTCCTGTTCGGCCTGCGGGGCGAGAAGATCGCTTAAACCAGATGGCAGCAATCCTTGCGCGGCTTCACCGGCGGCATCAGCAGCCGTCGGCAGCACAACCACGTCCGGCACTGAGGGATCAAAGCTGTCAGAAGATGACATGGTTAAAACGCCCGGCAAAAGAAAACAAAGATAAGGTGCCGCCATCTGAGGACGACGGCCCAAATCCTCTATCTTCTAGCCTGTTTGCCGCGTCTGGGCAAGCAGATGTGGTGCGGGTCAGGCGGAAAACCGCAGATAATCCGCCCGCACAACCTGTGGCATATTCCTGATGGTCTGCAGCGTGTCTGCTGAAACCGCCTCATCTATCTCAACAAGGGCAACAGCCTCGCCGCCGGCCTGTTTGCGCCCCAGATGAAAGGTGGCGATATTCACGCCCAGCTCACCCATCATGCTGCCCAAAGCGCCAATAAAGCCAGGTTTGTCATAATTGCGCAGATAAAGCATATTTTCCGGAAACGCGGATTCAACCGAAATGCCCTGCACCTCAACCAGACGGGCCATATTTCCGCCAACCAGCGTCCCGCAGACCGTCCGCTCACCGCCCTTATAGCTGACGGTCAGGCGCAACAGGCTTTCATAATCACAGCGCCGGTCATGCCGCACCGTGGCGACCGCAATTTCATTGGCATGTGCCATCGCGGCCGCATTCACCATATTCACTGAATCCATCTTCGGGCCCAGCAGACCGGCCAGTGTAGAGGCCAGAATAGGCTGTTCATTCAGACCTGCGGCCTTGCCATCAAATTCCAGCTTAACCGCGGCCAGCCCTTCTGTTTCCAACTGGCCCAGGAACCGGCCCAGCAGGGCCCCCAACGTCATATAGGGTTTTAACACCGGGGCTTCTTCAGCCGTCACAGACGCCATATTAATCGCATTGGTCACAGCCCCTGTATTCAGATAATCAGCCATCTGTTCGGCCACCTGCAGGGCGACTTTCTCCTGCGCCTCAACTGTACTGGCCCCCAGATGAGGTGTGGCAACGAAATTTTCTGCTTCAAACAGCGGGTTATCCTTTGCCGGTTCTGTTTCAAACACATCCAGAGCCGCCCCGGCAACATGACCAGAATGTAATGCTGCCAGCAGCGCGTTTTCATCAACCAGACCGCCGCGGGCACAGTTCACAATCCGCACACCTTTCTTGGTCCGGTTCAGCGCATCTGCTGAAATGATGTTGCGGGTGGCATCAGTCAGGGGTGTGTGCAGGGTGATAAAATCAGCCTTTTCCAGAAGCTCATCCAGCTCAACCTTTTCAATCCCCAGATTTTTTGCCCGCTCATCTGTCAAGAACGGATCATACCCCATCACCTTCATCTTCAAACCCTGGGCCCGGTCAGCCACAATCGCCCCGATATTGCCGCAACCGATAATGCCCAGTTTCTTGCCGGAAATTTCCGCGCCCATGAATTTGGACTTCTCCCACTTGCTGGCAGTGGTTGAGATATGTGCCTGCGGAATCTGGCGGGCCAGAGCCAGCAACATGGAAATCGCGTGTTCTGCTGTGGTGACCGCATTGCCGAACGGGGTGTTCATCACCACCACACCTGAGGCTGTGGCAGCCGCAATATCCACATTATCCACCCCGATACCGGCCCGGCCGACCACTTTCAGATTCGGCGCTTTGGCCAGCAAATCTGCTGTCACCTTAGTCGCTGAGCGGATTGCCAGCCCGTCATATTCACCGATTATTCCGGCCAGCTCTTCAGGGCTCAGACCCGGCTTTACATCAACCTCAATCCCTGCTTCACGGAAAATATCCGCCGCTGCCGGGGCCAGCTTGTCACTGATCAATACTTTCGTCATTGTCTTATCTCTTCTTTACTGAATTTTAATTTTTGCGCGCGTTTTCGAAGGCCCAGTCCAGCCAGGGCATCAGCGCGGCCATATCTTCGGCGTCAACTGTTGGCCCGCCCCACAGCCGCAAGCCGGCAGGCGCGGTGCGGTAGGCGCCGATGTCAAACGCCACTCCCTCTGCTGCCAACAGCGCGACCATCTGTTTGGCAAGGGCCGCCTGCGCCTCAATATCCATTGCCGTCACTTCTGGGTGGACCAGCTTCAGACAGATTGAGGTTGAGGACAGATTGGCTTCATCTTGGCATAAAAACCCGCACCAGTCAGAGGCAGCGACGAATTCCTGAACCACTTTCAGATTGGCTTCAGATCGTTTGATCAGGCCAGTAAGGCCGCCTTGGGCTTCAGCCCAGTCAAGGGCGGCATGCAGATCTTCCACACACAGCAGAGACGGCGTGTTGATGGTATCACCGCGGAAAATCCCGTCGATCAGCTTACCGCCTTTGGTCAGCTGAAAAATCTTCGGCATTGGCCAGGGCGGGGTATAGCTTTCCAGACGGTCTACCCCACGGGGCGACAGGATGATCACGCCATGCCCGGCTTCCCCGCCCAATGATTTCTGCCAGCTGAAGGTGGTGATATCCAGCTTGGTCCAGTCCATTTCCATTGCAAAACAGGCTGAGGTGGCATCAGCAATAGTCAGCCCTTCTCTGTCATCAGGAATCCAGCTGGTGTCGGGGACGCGCACCCCGGAAGTGGTCCCGTTAAAGGTGAACAGAACGTCCCGCGAACAATCAACCGTGCCCAGATCAGGCAACGCGCCCCAGTCTGCCTCTATAATACGACAGTCATCCAGTTTCAGCTGTTTGGTGGCATCCGCTACCCATGTCTTGCCGAAAGATTCCCACGCCAGAATATCTGTGCCCCGTGCGCCCAGCACAGACCACATGGCCATTTCAACCGCGCCTGTATCAGACGCCGGAACAATGCCCAGACGGTAATCGTCAGGCAGGCCCAGCAGATCAGACATACGGTCAATTGCAGATGTTATTTTGGCTTTGGGGTCTTTGGCCCGATGCGAGCGGCCAAGGGCAGCATCGCTGAGATGGGCAGGGGTCCAGCCGGTAAATTTCTTCGTTGGCCCGGATGAAAAATGCGGGGACAACGGCCGGTTTTTCGGCGTCATGGCGAACCTCTTCAGTAATGTGACTGTCCGTTGGGGGACAGCGACCCACCGCAGACAATAATCAGCCGACACAAAATGTCAAGAAGGCGACATGAGATTTTTTTGGGGGGAGAGGCGCGCCTATCCTGCCGTTTCGGTCAGCACGGTCACCAGCCGGTCCATGGCGGCGTCAAGGCGGGCTTCGTCTGTCGCCTCAACCATCACGCGGATCAAGGGCTCGGTCCCAGACGGGCGCAACAACACACGGCCCTCCTCACCCAGCTCAGCTTCCACGGCGGTCACCTCTGCTTTCACCCGCTCATCTGCCAATATGGCCTTATCCATATCCCTCAGATTGACCAGCTTTTGCGGCACAGGGGTGAAACAGGACAGAATCTCAGAGGCGGTCCTGCCGGTCCGGCACATCACAGACAACACCTGAAGCGCAGCAATCAGCCCGTCTCCGGTACGGGTCATCTCAGGCAGCAGAATATGGCCCGATGGCTCACCACCCAGATTGCTGTTTGTCCTGACCATCCGTTCGTGAATATAGCGGTCCCCGACCGCCGCGCGTTCAAACCCGATACCCTTTTCCGCCAATGCGGTTTCCAGGCCCAGATTGCTCATCACCGTGCCGACCACAGGGCCGGTTAATGTGCCTTGTGCCGCCGCATCCAGAGCCAGCGCGGCGATAATCTGATCCCCGTCACAGATTTTGCCTGCCTCGTCAGCCAGGATCAGACGGTCTGCATCCCCGTCCAGGCAAATGCCGATATCTGCGCCGGCCTCTGCCACCGCCTTGGCCATCGCCGCAGGCGCGGTTGCCCCGCAATTCAGGTTGATGTTCAGCCCGTCAGGGGCCACCCCCAGAGGTACAATATCCGCGCCCAGTTCGGCCAGCGTATCCGGGGCTGTACGGTAGGCCGCGCCATGTGCGCAATCCACCACAATCCGCATACCAGACAAAGACTGGGCGGTATCAAAAGTGGCTTTGGCAAATTCCATATAACGCTGCGCGGAATTGACAATCCGGCGCGCCCGGCCCAGCCCTTCTGCAGCAGCAAGCGCAATTGATCCCTGCATCAGGCTGGAAATTTCTGTCTCAATCTCATCATCCAGCTTATGCCCGTCCGGCCCGAACAGCTTAATCCCATTATCATGATGCGGGTTGTGAGAGGCGGAAATCATCACCCCGAAATCGGCCCGCAAAGAATGGGTCAGGTACGATACAGCTGCGGTCGGCACCGGCCCCAATAACCGGCAGTTGATGCCGATAGAGGTAAAGCCCGCGACAAGAGCAGATTCCAGCATATATCCCGACAGGCGGGTATCTTTTCCGATCACCACCATAGGGTTTGTCATCCGCCCGTCATCAGTAGTTTTATCAGCAAACCAGCGCCCCGCGGCCAGCGCCAGCCGGACCACGGATTCCGCCCGCATCGGGCCGGTATTGATGCGTGCCCGCACCCCGTCTGTGCCGAAAATCCCTGCCATCTTGCGCTGCCTTTGTGCTGGTCTGTCTGCCTTGCGCTGACTATAGGCCGGACCGGCCCAAATTGTCCAGATTGGGGACAGGGAGTCTCCCCCCTACCCTATCCCTCTCTGTACCGCGACCGCCTGCACGGTCTCTGGCACGTCATGGGTGCGGATCAGCTGTGCGCCTTGGGCGGTGGCGTCTAAGGTCAGGGCGAGGCTGCCGCCTAACCTCTCATCCGCCGTTCCGCCATAATCGCCCCTCTGGCCACCCCGTGCGGCCAGCTTCGGGATAGAGGATTTGCGCGACACACCGATCAGAACCGGCACACCCAGGCCGTGAAACAATGCTGTCCATTTAATCAGCTCTGCATTATGCACCGGCGTTTTGCCGAACCCAAAGCCCGGGTCAACCGCGATATTCCCGCGCGGCAGCCCCGCCGCCACCAGCCTGTCTATGTGGCCTGATAACACTTCATACACCTCAACCGGGGCAAAGCCATAGCGCGGGTTATCCTGCATCGTGGCCGGCGTGCCCTGCATATGCATGGCAATGGCACACACATCGCTGGTTTCGGCATGGGCCTTTGCCATCACCTCTGCCGCGCCGTCCTCAGTAAAACCGGACACATCATTGATCACCCGTGCCCCTGCCCCCATCGCCGGGCCCATCACCGCCGCATGACGCGTATCAGCGGATATCAGATGCCCGTCAGCGGAAAGGGCCGATATCACCGGCGTGATGCGGGCCAATTCCTCCTCACGGGTGACCGGTTCAGCCCCGGGCCGTGTTGACTCGCCGCCAATATCCAAAATGGTTGCGCCTGCTGCTGCCATCTGCCGGCCATGGGCAATTGCGGCCTCAGCGCCCAAGAACCGGCCGCCGTCTGAGAAACTGTCCGGCGTGACATTCACAATCCCCATAATATGGGGCCGGTCCATCTCCAGCCCCGCAAAGGCGGGACGCGGGCGGGACAAAGCCTCAAGCTGGGCCTCTGCCGCTTCTCCTGCAATCTGGCGCGCGCCCTCAATCGTTACGCGGGCGGCGATATACCCTTCATCACGGCGCGTCACCATATCAAGGTGGGTGAAGCCCAGAGGCCCGCCGGCCAGAGGCAGATACTCATATTCTGGAGGAGTTGCCGCCAGTTCAGATAACGGCGCAATGCTCAACGGCCGCAGCCATAACCGGTTATCCGGCGTCCATTCTTGCGCAACAGAAGCGGGGCTGACATAGACCAGCCCCGCCTCATCACTATTCATCATCTCTGTCATCGGCAGCGATCAGACAGGCTCAGACCCTGGTGTGTCTGGGTCAGGCCGTGTGCGTGACCGGCCCCCTGTCGGCAGACCTGAACGCGGCTTTTTTGCGCGCGGGGCCGGTGTGTCATCATCTGTCTCATCTTTTCTGGACAGTGTGCCGCCCTCAACGATGATCCGAATCTCATCCCCGTTCAGCGTTTCATATTCCAGCAAGCCTTGGGCCAGGCGTTCCAGCTCATCATGCTTGTCTTTCAGGATTTTGGTCGCATCGCTATAGGCGGTATCCACAATCCGGCGGACTTCTGTATCAATTACATCAGCTGTTTTTTCAGACACATTTTTCTGTTGCGTGACAGACCGGCCCAGGAACACTTCCTGTTCATCCCCGCTATAGGCCAGGAAGCCCAGCTTGTCTGACATGCCCCATTCGGTCACCATCCGGCGGGCCACATCGGTTGCCATACGGATATCTGATGACGCCCCGGTGGTGACTTTTTCCGGCCCGAAGATCAGCTCTTCAGCAATCCGGCCGCCACAGGCCACCCGCAGATCCGCCAGCAGCTTGTCCACAGCCATGGAAATCCGGTCCCCTTCGGGCAGGCGCATCACCATACCCAGCGCGCGTCCCCGCGGAATAATGGTGGCTTTATGGATCGGATCAGATGCAGGTGAATGCAGCGCGACAACAGCGTGTCCGGCCTCATGATAAGCGGTCAGACGCTTTTCATCATCTGTCATCACCATCGACCGGCGCTCAGAGCCCATCATCACCTTATCCTTGGCCTCTTCAAATTCGGCCATAGACACGGTGCGCCGCCCCTTACGCGCGGCCAGCAAGGCCGCCTCGTTAACCAGATTCGCCAGATCCGCACCGGAAAAGCCTGGTGTGCCTCTGGCAATGATGCGGGCATCCACATCTCCTGCCAGCGGGGTTTTGCGCATATGCACTTTTAAGATTTTTTCACGGCCCGTCACATCCGGGTTCGGCACAACCACCTGGCGGTCAAACCGGCCAGGGCGCAGCAAGGCCGGGTCCAGAACATCAGGACGGTTGGTCGCCGCGATCAGAATAACCCCTTCATTGGCTTCAAACCCGTCCATTTCGACCAGCATCTGGTTCAAGGTCTGTTCGCGTTCATCATTACCACCGCCAAGGCCGGCGCCGCGATGGCGGCCAACCGCGTCAATTTCATCAATGAAGATGATACAAGGGGCGTTTTTCTTGCCTTGCTCGAACATATCGCGCACACGGCTGGCCCCGACACCAACAAACATTTCCACAAAATCAGACCCAGAAATGGTAAAAAACGGCACATTCGCTTCACCGGCAATCGCTCTGGCCAGCAAGGTTTTACCTGTACCTGGCGGGCCGACCAGCAACACGCCTTTCGGGATTTTACCGCCCAGACGCTGGAACTTGCCCGGGTCTTTCAAAAATTCAACAACTTCTTCTAATTCGGTTTTGGCTTCATCAATACCGGCGACATCTTCAAAGGTCACGCGGCCATGATGTTCGGTCAGCATCTTGGCCCGGCTCTTGCCAAAGCCCATCGCCCCGCCACGGCCGCCGCCCTGCATCTGGCGCATAAAGAAAATCCAGACCCCGATAAACAACAACATCGGGAACCAGGAAATCAGCACAGATAAAAACCCGGGCATGTTGGACTCATCCGGGCGCGCGTCAATCCGCACATCTGTACCTTCCAGCGTGGCGACCACATCAGCTCCATCCGGCCGGTAGCTGGTCACGGTGGTGTTTTCACGTGTACGGCCTTTCAGATTGTTGCCTTCAATCAGCACATCTGTAATGCCGCCGCTTTTGGCCTGCGCAATGAAGTCAGTATAGGCTATTTTGGATGAGCTCTGGGTTGTCTCAGATGTCTGAAACATGTTGAACAGGGCCATTAATGCTGCCCCGATGATGAGCCATATCGCAATGTTACGTCCAAGATTATTCACGCGCGTCCGCCTTCTTTATCTGTCATGGGTGGCCGTTTTTGCCAGCGTTAACGCACCATCTTCAGGCAGGCTGCATAAAACAAATTCTGTTTCATGTAGGCCTTTCTGATCTGCGGTGGCGCGCCCAGCCGCTGAACATACGTGCCGATATGATTTAAAATGGGGATGGTAGTGCTGTCCGTCAAGGCCATCAAGATAAGGAAGCATCATGCCCAGACGTGCCGGCCAGGTTTTTAGCGCCTCATATACCGGATGCTGTCTGTCACGGGCGGTCCAGCCTTGTGCACCTAACCGGCGGATCACCCCGTCCTGCGGGGCATAGACCAGCCAGCGCCTGTCAAAACAATAAAGGCGGCCAGCCTCTGCCTTCAGTTCAGGTTCAGGCGGGCGGCCAAATTCTGCGATCAGGCGCAAATGGGTCTGTGTCATCTGGACCAGACAGCCGCCTGTTGTTGATTTCTGCCCCGTATCCAGCCTGTCCAACAGATTATCAAGCGCCTCCTCAGATACAGGATAAGGCTGGCTGCCCACAACCCCCAGACAATAACGCAGAATATGTTTGCGGGCCTCATCGTGCAGCTGTGAAAAGGCATCTGCCTGAAGCTCTGCACGAAGACGGTAAGTAAAAAGAGCATGCGCAGCACACCATCTTTCACATTCCTCTCTCACTCTGGCAGCCAGACGAGAAGAGACAGCTGACAGCCTCATCATCTGCTGGCGCGCCATCTTCTGGCCGGGATGCTGCAGCCATTGCCGGGTGCGGACACGCTCAAATACAGGATCAGCATTTGACGGATCAGTGACAAAATCAGCCCCGTAGGCCTGACAAACAGAAATCAGGTCCCCCTTGCTGAGCCCCAGAAACGGGCGGCCAAACACCACTCCCTGATACAGGCTGTACGGGGCCATCGCTGACAGGCCGGCAAGACCAGACCCGCGGGACAGCCGCATCATCACCGTTTCTGCCTGATCATCACGGTGATGGCCAAACAGCACCGCAGACCCTGTCTGTCGCGCCTGATCACACAAAATCTGCAGCCGCTTCTCCCGCGCCCAGGCCTGCCTGCCGGTCATGGGCACAGGTTCTGAAACGGTAAAGCGGCGTGCCGGAATGCCTCTGCCGGTAAGGGCCGCGACCACCTGATCAGCTTCTGCTGCTGATCCGTCCCTCAGCCCGTGATCAACCACCACCGCCTCAAACCTTACAGAGGCCTCTGCACAAACCTCAGCCGCCACAAGCGCAAGCGCTAGGCTGTCCGGCCCGCCAGAAACCGCGGCCAGAATGCCGGACTGATCAGCCAGCCACTGGCCTGTTCTCCGCAGGCCGTCAAGATGAGAGGACAGAGCGCCTTTAGCTGCTGCAACCGGCACTGGCAGATAATTCCGCTAGTCTGGCAACAAAACTTTCCGGGGGCTGATCAAGAAACTGGCCGAGATTTTCATAAATTGTACAGGCCTGTTCGGCATTCGCGAATTTTGCGACAGATTCAGCGATCCACAAGGTGGTGTCTGATATCCGCGGATCCGTTGAATAAAGGGCATTGAACTTTGAAAAGGTCGTTGCTGCTTTTTCAAACTGGCCCTGAATGAACTGTACCCGGCCCTGCCAGAACAGGGCGTCAACAGCCCGTTCATGTTCTGGATGCAGCTCGCCAAATTCAACGAACGCATTTTCTGCTGTTTCCAGATCATTCTGCAAGGCCCGGGCAAGGGCAAAACGATATTGTTCTTCAGGGCTGGCATCAGGCAGATATTCAGGAGCCTTTGGCAGCTCAGGCTGTTCGGACTGCTCAGCCTGCACCTCTTCAGAAACAGGCTGTTCGGCTGAAGCCGGATTTTCTGGCTGAACCTGCTGATCATCTGAGGCCGCCTCTGATGCGCTTTGTGTTTTATTGTCGCCATCCAGATGCTGGTCCAGCTGATCCTGCTCGATGGTCCAGACCGTCTCACCGGTTGCGTTATCGCGGCCGATGCTGACAGCAGGGGCAGTCGCTGCTGCGGTCACATCCTGCTGGGCCAGCTGATCTGTCAGCTGGTCACCTGACAGTGACATCAGGGTCTGCATGCGCTTTTCCAGCCGCAAGACACGGAATTCCACATCAGAGGTCAGCTCTAACGTACGGGTGATGCGCTGATTAAGGATATCAATGGAATCATTCAGCCGCGTCAGCTCAGCCTGAAACTGTTTTACATCTACAGATGCCTCAGACTGTCCGGCCAATGCTGTTGCGGCCAGCTGTTCCAGCTGTGTGCGGATATCACGTAATTCCACCTCAATGGTTCCGCGGATATCCTTCAGCCCGTTTTCAAGAGTGTCCATGCGCAGCTGTTGGCGCGCGACCAAAGCCGACAGATCGCCAGAACCTGACTGTGAGGTCTGTACCGACTGGGAAAAGGCTGCGGTCCCTGTAAGAAAGGCTAGGGCCAGACCAAAACAGGCTCCTGAAATAAACAGCTTTTTCATGTTAACCCTCTTTTTTTCACGCCTTTTTACGCCTGCTGTGCGTCCTGTTTTTATGCCGTCTTTATGGCATTATTGAGGCACGCCCACCCCAAAGCAAAGGGCTTTGTTCTGACAGTCCGAACAAAGCCCTCCTGATAGATATACGTCTTGTTTGTGGTCGGCCGCTCTTAGTTCAGGACCGTTTCCGCACGACGGTTCTGACGCCATGCGGCTTCGGTTGATCCGACAGCCTTTGGCCGCTCTTTACCGTATGAGATAATCCGGATACGGGCCGCGTTGACGCCCTTGGCCACCAGATAGTCACGTGCTGATGAAGCACGGCGCTCACCCAAGGCCAGGTTGTATTCGCGTGTACCGCGCTCATCAGCATGACCGCCGATGATAACGCGTGTTTCCGGACGGGCCTTCAGGAAGGCAGCCTGACGGTCCAGAACCCGCTGTGCATAATCAGACAGCTGTGCCGAATCGAAATCAAACAGCACGGTTGTGCCCACTTGCGCAAAGTCCTTCTTCAGCCTTGTGGCCGGATCTTCAGCAGGTTCCTGTTCAGCAGTTGTTGCGGTGGCTGTGCTTGTTGTTGAGGCTGTTGTGGATGAGCTTTCAGCTGAACCTGTTACATCCCCAGTTGTTGTAGAAGCTGTTTCACAAGCTGCAAGAAATGCGGTAGCAGCTAACAATGTAAATAGACGTTTCATCATGTTCTTGACCTCCAACTGGTCGGCCCACCCGTTTGAGCTGGCAAATTTTGTTTTTGTCCCTTGTCTGTGCGTCTGCCGCACATACCAGCCTGAACAGCCTTTCCGGCCATCCAGCCCCTTATCAGCAATTTGGCTTGACATTACACAAACCATATCATGCGGTCAAAATCAACCAAAATCTATACACTTACGGCCCATCGGCTGAATTTAACCCCTCACTTTGGGGTTACTGCAACAATGGCGACCATGCCGGGTCACTCGCATGGGCGGGTGTGACCACACGTTGTTCGTTAAAGCCAGTGATATCCACACGGTACAGATAGGTCTCGCCGCCCGATCCATCTTCTGCTGTGGGGTTCTGTTTGAAATACATCAGCACACGGCCATTTGGTGCCCAGGTCGGGGCTTCCACCAGAAACCCGCGCGCCAGAAGGCGTTCACCAGACCCGTCAACATTCATCACGCCTATGTAAAATTCACCCCTGTAAATCTTGGTAAAGGCGATGATATCGCCCCGCGGTGACCAGACCGGGGTGGCATATCTGCCCTCACCAAAGCTGATCCGTTGCACCTTTGTGCCGTCACTGCGCATGATATAAAGCTGTTGCGTGCCGCCACGGTCAGAATTAAAGACAATCCGCTTCCCGTCCGGCGAATAGGATGGCGATGTATCAATAGACGCAGAACGGGTCAGCTGGGTGATGCCTTGCGTGCGCAAATCCATCTCAAAGATATCTGTCTGCCCGTCTTCAGCCAGGCTCATGATCAGCTTATTGCCATCAGGCCCGAACCGCGGTGCAAAGGTCATACCCGGAAAGCTGCCCAGCCGTTCTGTCCGGCCAGACGCCACATCCAGCAGATAGACATTCGGCTCATCATTGAAATAATTCAGATAGGCGATTTCATGGGCCGTTGGGGAAAAACGGGGAGTCAGCACCAGATCCAGCCCGGAGGTCAGAAACCGGTGATTATGACCATCCTGATCCATGATCGCCAGACGCTTGACCCGGCGCGAGGCAGGCCCGCTTTCAGACACATACACAATCTGGGTATCAAAATAGGCACTGTCGCCGGTAAACTCTTCATAAACAAAATCGGCAATCTGATGCGCAATGCGCCTGAGGCCGGCCTGATCAGCAGAGCCGCCGCCTTCGGTAATCCGGCGCTGAGAGACCACATCCCACAGCGCGAATTCAACCTGCAGCAGGCCATCACTGTCAATAAAGGCTGATCCCACCACCAACCCTTTGGCCCCTAACGGTGTCCAGTTGGAAAAGTCAGGACGCAGCGAGGGCGAGCTTGGCGGCGAGATAAAGGCCGCGCTGTCAATCGCGGTAAACAAACCAGAGCTGACCAGATCATCAGAAATCACCTGGGATATCTGGCGGCCCACATCAGACGGCACCCCGTCAAGGCCGGTGAAATCAGCAACCGCAACCGGAATCGGGGCAATCTGGCCTTCGGTGATATCCAGCCGCAACGTCTGAGAAGAGGCGGTGGATACGGCCATTCCTGCGGCCATGACCGCAACGAGAACCAGTTTCCATATATAGGCTATTTTCATATTCAGATTTGTGAACATCGCGTCTGCCTTATCCCGTTTGCTATCTTAAATCTGCCTCTTATGGCTATCATCACATGAACTTTGGATCAAAACCAAAGATGAATTCTTTCCAGAGCTGGTATTTTTCAGGGGGCAGCGGCAGGGGCTGGCAGTCCAGAACCGCTCGCCGGGCTGCATTTGCTGCTGCACGATACAAAACATCAGAACTGTAGCGGGCCCGATCCGCAATTTCAGCCTGCCTTACCGTCCCGTCTTTTTCCAGCTTGACCTGAATATCCACCTTTAACTGGTCCGCCCCTTTCGCCCCGATCGGCGGTTGCCAGCAATCAGAAATATGTTTTCGCAACCGGTCCAGCTCAGACAGGCCCAGCGGCGCAACCGCCTTCGTCTGCGGGGCTTTCACCGCCTTGCCAATCGCACTTGTCAGGGATTGTGCCAGGGCGGTCTTATCCTGTTTGGCTGTTGCCTTTTTTGTTTTTTTATCTTCCTTGGCCAGGCTGGCTTCAGCCAGATTCTGCAACACCCCGTTCAGGGCTTCTGCCTTTTGTTTTTGCTGGCTTTTACGGGCCAGATCATTTGGCCGTGTTACAGGTTGCGCAACCTGTTTCGGCGGCTGTTGTTTTGGTCGTTGCGGCCGCGATACAGGGGTTTGTATGCTCACTGTTTTCGGCTTGGCCTCAGCCTTTGGCTTTGGTTTCGGCTTTGGCGCCACCACAGGTTTAGGTGTTGGCTTTGGCACCGCTTTTGGCTTATCCGGCAGAATTTCTGCTTTCTGCACAACAGGTTTTGGCTTGGCCGCAGGGGCAGGTTCAGCCTTGGCCACTTGCTGCGGCTGGGGCGGCGGCGGTGCAGGCGGCGGCGGTGGTGGCGGCGGCGGCTTGCGTCTGGTGGCTTCTTGTTCCGGCTCAGAGCTGGCCTTGGCCTGGCTTTCCTCTGCGGCCAGATTTGTTTTCGGTACGGTTTTCACCATATCCACAATAACCAGAGGCTGGGCAGTTGGCGGCGGCGGGGCCAGAAACGGCCAGCCAATGAGCGTCACCGCCACGACCAGCAGATGAAACAGGATCGAAAGCGCAAACGGCTTTGTAAGATATCCTGCATCAAAACGCATCAGCCTTCACCCTCCGGCAGTTCAGCAACCAGAGCAACACGTTCAAAACCAGCGGCCTGTATCCGGCCCATCAGCACCAGAACCTCACCATAGGCCACATCCTTATCCCCTCGCACGAAGATACGGACCTGCTTATTGGCCTCGCCAATAGCAGACAGCCGGGGAATTAGCTTATCAGAGTCAATCTCTGTATCCTGCAGATACAGCCGGCCATCCTCTCGGATCGTGACCACCAGAGGGGCTTGATCAGCATTCACCTGTCCGGCTTGTGTTTTCGGCAAATCAACAGGCACACCCACGGTCAGCAACGGTGCGGTCACCATAAAGACGATCAACAACACCAGCATCACATCGACCATCGGGGTGACGTTGATATCCCCCATCGGCCGGTGCCGGGAGCGGCGGCGTGAACCGCCGTTCTGTCCCCCATTGGAATTGACGCTCATCCCCATGCTTATTGCCCCCCTTCGTCAAGCTGACGGCCCAGCAGGGTGGTAAATTCCTGGGCAAACACATCCAAAGCTGTACCGACTTTGTCCAGATCACCTGAAAATTTGTTAAAGGCCGCAACAGCCGGGATCGCCGCCAGCAACCCGAGCGCGGTGGCAAATAACGCTTCAGCAATCCCCGGGGCAACCACAGCCAGGCTTGTGTTTTTAGATTCAGCAATAGAGGTGAAGGAATTCATAATCCCCCAGACCGTGCCGAACAGGCCCACAAACGGAGAGACAGATCCGATAGAGGCCAGGAAATTCATCCCTTTTTCCAGCCGGTCCATCTCGCGTGTGATGGTCAGCGACATATTCCGCTCAATCCTGGCCAGCACAGATGATTTCAGCTCCCCTCTCAGATCAGAGGTCAGCCCTTTTACCGTTGCCCGCCGCCATTCACGCATCGCTGAGACAAATACCTTGGCCTGCGCGCTGTCTGGCTCATCACCTAATTGGTTATATAAATCATCAAGGGACCCGCCGGACCAGAACATCTCGTCAAATTCTGCGGCCCCGCGCCGCTGGCGGCGGATCCGGGTCAGCTTGTCAAAGATGATTGCCCAGCACCATACAGAGGCCCCGATCAGCAACAGCATTACTGCTTTGACCACCGGGTCTGCCATCATGAACAAACCGAAAACAGACATATCAACAGCCTGAGCAGAGCTGGTTGCTAGATTTAGTTCGCTTGCCATTACCTTCTTCTTTCTTTTCACTACTTCCAGATGGGTTACAGCCGCGCCCTGTCACAGATGTTCAGCTGACATACTGTGCAGGACAGATTGACCTTTAGATGATTGGTTTTTGTTCAGCTCACTTGGCGTTTGTTCGCTTCCAACACGGTTTTGGTTCAGCTTGATGGCTGGAAAGACCGCAGAACCGCTTGCAGAGGTTCAGGGAATTTCCGGGGCCCAAGTTCAATATCTACCCACGCAGCTTTAACCATAACTCTGGCGAAAATATGGCCTCTGTCAAATGACATTACCGTTTGTTGCAGCAATGCAGAGGCCCCGCCTAGCTGCAGACAGCTGGTCTCAACAATCAGCCGGTTATGCAGCCGCGCCGGGCTGAGATAGTCAGTCTCAATATGAGAGATCACAAACCCCTGGCGTTCTTCAGACAGCCAGTAATGCACATCAAACCTAGAGGCCCGCAGTAAAGCTGAACGGGCCCGTTCGGCAAAATTCAGATAGGTGGCGTGATAAACAATGCCGCCTGCGTCAATATCCTCATACTGGACCACCAGACCGTAAAGATGTTTGATATGGCCGGGGTCAGTTCTGTCTATCACCCCATCAAGGCCAAGGGCGGCCTGTTCAGCCAGCTGATTGTCAGACAAGGTATCGGTAAGTTCAGACACGTGTTCACAATTCCTTTTCAGATTAACCTGTTACGACAAATCATCATCTGCACCGCCCTGCTCACGGGTCAGCAAATCAAGCTGGCGTTCAGCCTGTGCAGGCGGGGTCAGCCCCAGATAGGCCCAGCCGGACAAAGACAAACACCGCCCGCGCGGGGTGCGCATCAGCAAGCCGGTCTGCATCAGATACGGCTCGATCACCTCTTCCAGCATATCGCGTTGCTCAGCCAGAACCGCCGCCAGCGTATCCACCCCTACCGGCCCGCCGCCATAAGATTCTGCCAGGCTGGATAAATAGCGCCGGTCCATCCCGTCAAGCCCGGTTTTATCCACACCAAGCCGGCTTAAGGCCTGATCAGCGATATCAGCACTGACCACATCTGCCCCTTCAACCAGCGCAATATCACGCACCCGCCTGAGCAGCCGCCCGGCAACACGCGGCGTGCCGCGGGACCGTTTGGCAATTTCTTCTGCGCCATCCTTGGCCAGCTTCAGCCCCAGCTTACCGGCCTGACGGTTCAAAATCTGGACCAGCTCGTCAGTTGTATAGAACTGCATCCGCATCTGAATACCGAACCGGTCACGCAACGGGGTTGTCAGCAGCCCGGCACGCGTGGTGGCCCCGACAAGGGTAAAGCGGGGCAGGTCAATACGAACCGAACGGGCTGACGGGCCTTCACCGATAATCAGATCAAGCTGAAAATCCTCCATCGCCGGATAGAGCACTTCTTCAACAGCCGGGTTCAGACGGTGAATTTCATCAATAAACAGCACATCACGAGGCTGCAGATTGGTCAGCAGCGCCGCCAGATCGCCTGCCCGCGCGATCACTGGTCCGGATGTGGCCCTGAATCCGACCCCCAGTTCAGATGAGATGATTTGGGCCATGGTTGTTTTGCCCAGCCCGGGCGGGCCATGCAGAAGCGTATGGTCCATCGGCTCTTCCCGCAGACGGGCGGCCCCGATAAAGGTTTCCAGGTTTGCGCGGCCCTGTCCCTGGCCGACAAAATCGGCCAGACGCTGGGGGCGCAGGGCCGGATCAGGGCTCTGTATTTCCTCAGCTGTGACCAGCCTGTCCTGGCCCGCACCGTCCTGCATCTTGTCCTGCCCTTCAGCTGTCATGATCTCACCGGCCCTGGCCAAGCTGTTTCAGGGCAGAGGCGATCAGCGCAGAGACATCCTGCGGCTCACCCTCCTGCAGCGACCGGCCAATTGCCGCGAACGCTTCGGTGCGAGAGTAGCCCAGATTAACAAGAGCGGAAAGCGCATCCTGGGCCAGCTGGCCACTGGCATCAGATGGTGTCGCCGCGCCATCTTTGGCTGTGCCTTGCGCGGTCTGGGCAGACGGCATCAAACCAGAAGCCATCAGTGCAGGCAGCTTCTGTGCCAGCTCATTGACGATACGCTGGGCCAGCTTCGGGCCAATGCCATCTGCCCGGCTGACCATCGCCTTATCCCCGGCCATAATCGCAGCTGACAGCTCATCAGAGGTTAAGGTGGTCAGGATAGACAGGGCGGCTTTTGCGCCAACCCCCTGAACCGTCTGCAGCATCTTGAACGCCGCACGTTCCGCCTCATCACTGAACCCATATAAGGTCAGGGACTCTTCCCTGACCAGAAGTTCAGTCAGCAAAGTCACCATATCACCAGCCTGGCCGACCTGCCCCAAGGTGCGGCCGGTGGCATGAACCAGATAGCCAACCCCTTGCACATCCAGCACAAGGTGGTTCAGATCGCATATCACCAAACGGCCTGAAAGCTGTGCGATCATCTCTGCCCTCTTGTTAGCATGGCACGCTGGCCAGGTTTCATGTCACTCTCTTCTCTCAAAACTTGCCTGATTATTCCACGTCACTGAAAGGCGCGCAATCACATTGCGGCTCATCAATCTGTGTTCTGCTTATCTTTACTCAAGGCAGCTTCAATGGCTGCGGACAGGCCCGTTGCCATCGCCTCTGTTTGTCCGGGCGGGGTGGCTGCGCCCTGAAAACAGGCGATCGCCATGGCCAGCGCATCCGCCGCATCTGATGGCGGGGCCGGGATCGCCAACAAACGGGAGACCATCGCTGCCATCTGTTTTTTATCTGCCGTTCCTGTACCGGTCACAGCCTGTTTGACTTTGCGGGGTGAAATTTCTGATAACGCCAGCCCAGCCTGCCCACAGGCCAGCATAGCCACGCCTCTGGCCAGGCCCAGGCGCAAGGCTGATCGCGGGTTGGCATTGACGAAAATCTCTTCGATAACCGCCTTGTCCGGATGGTGGGCGTTAATCGCGGCCTGCAGACCTTCAAAAATCAGGCGCAGACGCTCAGCATCGCTCTGGCGGGTGGTGGTGCGGATGATGCCATGTTCAACCGCCTTCAGCTGTGTTCCGGAAGAGGCGATCACACCCCATCCTGTGGCCTGAAGTCCCGGATCGATGCCGATGATCCGCACTGCCCGTTACCCGTCCAGCTTTGTCATGACATCATCTGATATCTCAAAATTGAACGACAGGGACTGCACATCATCATTATCTTCCAGCGTATCGATGAATTTCAACAAGGTGCGGGCCTGATCTTCATTTACATCTAATGTGTTCTGCGCAACCCAGGTCAGCTGCGCCTCTTCAGGTGCACCAAAAGTTTCATCCAAGGCTTCTCTGGCGGCATTGAAATCCTCAGGGGCGGTGGTGATGACATGATTATCGTCATCTGTTTCCACATCCTGTGCCCCCGCCTCCAGCGCGGCTTCAAACATATTGTCCGCATCTGTCACACCGGCTGTGTAGATAATCTGACCGACCTTATCAAACATAAAGCTGACAGACCCGGTTTCCCCCAGACTGCCGCCGAATTTGCTGAATGCCGCCCGCACTTCTGAGGCGGTCCGGTTACGGTTATCTGTCAAGGCTTCAACAATAAAGGCTGTACCGCCAACCCCATAGCCTTCATAGCGGATTTCCTCATACTGCTCGCCTTCGCCGCCTTCAGCACGTTTCAGCACACGTTCAATATTGTCTTTTGGCATATTGGCCGCACGACAACCCGCAAGGGCGGTGCGCAGGCGCGGGTTACTGGCCGGGTCTGTGCCGCCACGGGCCGCAACCGCCAGTTCCTTGATCAGGCGGGTGAAGATCTTCGCCCGTTTTTTGTCCTGAGCGCCCTTGCGATGCTGAATATTCTTAAATTTGGAATGTCCCGCCATGATACCTGTTCCTGTCCGGTGGTTGTCTTCACGTCTGATAACTCAGCCCGCTCCTCATATATCAGACAGACGGCGCGTTTTCCAGTGCCCCGCCCCGCCTGAACGGCACAACCTTTGTGGCCAGCCCGGTTGCCGCGTCAATATCAACCATCAGCCCGCATAAGCTCGGCTCACCACCGGCAACAGACAGCCGCCCGCCTGGCACACCTGTGAACCGGCCTGTGGCCGCGCCCTTATCCATACCAATGACAGAATCATAATCACCACACATACCGGCATCAGTCTGATAGGCTGTACCCCCGTTTAAAATGCGGCAATCGGCGGTCGGAATATGGGTATGTGTGCCCACCACCAGTGACGCCGCACCATCAAAATAATGCCCCATCGCCATTTTTTCAGATGTGGCCTCGCCATGGAAATCCACAACCAGCGCGTCAACATCCCGGCCCAATTTCATATTGGCCTTGATCTGATCAGCCGCAGCAAAGGCGTTGGCATTTTCAGCCATAAACAGATTGGCCATGATGTTGACCACCCCCAGCCGCAGACCTGCTGCATTCTGCACAATTGTGCGGCCCTGCCCGGGCAGGCCTTCAGCCATATTGATCGGCCGGATCAGTTTCGGCTGGCTGGCCATGTAAGACGTGATTTCCGCCTTGTCAAACACATGATTGCCTGTGGTCAGAACATCAATGCCGCTGGCAAACAGCTCATCACATATCGCCGGGGTCACGCCAAAGCCGCCGGCCGCATTCTCGCAATTCACAACCACGAAATCACAGCCCAGCTCAGCCCGCAGACCGGGCATCTGCTCAATCACCGCCTGTCGCGCCGCCCGGCCAACAATGTCCCCTAAAAATAAAACACGCATCTGTCTTTTGCTACTCTCACTTCAGTTTATCTGTTGTCTGGGGCCTGTCGCCAGCCTTGCGGCGTCAGCACATCATCAAGGGGCTGATCATAAGGACCGATGACAAGCTGGTCCAGCTTCTGACCAGCATAAGCCATACCCACCGCGGCAACCTTTTGCCCACACTCTTTCAAAGCGGCTAATGTCCGGTCATAATAACCGCCGCCATAACCCAGCCGGTGACAGGCCGCATCAAACGCCAGAAGCGGCACACAGATAACATCTGGTATCAGCTGGTCTGCATCGGCAAAGGGCTGCTGAATATTATAGCGGCCGCGATCCAGCTCAGCCCCATAATCCCAGGCATGAAAGCTGAGCGCGGTGCCGGCGGGGCCGGTTATCGGCAGACATAAATCTGCGCCTCTGTCCTGCAGTGCGGCCAGAAACGGCAATATATTCAACTCAGACCGGACCGGCCAGTAACCCGCCACAATCTGCGGCGAAAACCGGGTCATAAAGCTGTCAGCCTGGCCAGCAAGGGCCTGGATATCGCTGTCAGCCTGTTCAGCCAACCGGGCGCGGGTTTCAGCAGCCTGCCTGCGCAAAGACGCTTTGGCTTCATCAACAGCCAGAGGATCAGAAAGGGGCGGGCGAGCAGGCATAATATGGTCAGTGGCTCCAGCCAGATGGGGGTCTGTAAGCGCGCATATACCGCGGCCTGTTCACAATAAGATAAGGACGGTGACAGCCGGAACAACCGTTGGATCTTTTCATCCTCTGTGACCTGTAAAACAGGTGGGCACCACGATAGCCAGACCGCGATCGGGCCAGAGGCAGTCCCCTACAGAAGATTATGGTCCCAGGGATTGAAATGCCGCGCGCGAAGCCCAGCCGCCACATCTCTTGAAATAGGGCATTTAAGACAGTTTAGCAAGCTGCGTGTTG
Source organism: uncultured Alphaproteobacteria bacterium (assembly GCA_937988715.1). Lineage (GTDB taxonomy): Bacteria > Pseudomonadota > Alphaproteobacteria > Puniceispirillales > Puniceispirillaceae > JADHLI01. The sequence goes on from CALKIF010000020.1 coordinate 22,772, forward strand.
AGCTGATTAACCCGGCCTGCCATTGCTTCAAGCTGTTCGGCAATCTGGTCAAGCTGGTCCAGGGACATAGCCCTGTCAGCAGGTGAAGCGGCCGGGGCAGCACTGCCCTTCTCAGGCTTCCTGTCAGCGATGATCAACGCTGCCATAGCCAGCAATCTTGCCTCGCCAATCTGGCCAACAGACTGTGTCAGCTGGCTGATCACGCCGTCAACCTCTCTGCCCAGCGTTTCAATATGATCTTCCTGTCCGGCATCACACCCCATCTGATAAGGCTGGCCATTCAGCCTGATGGTAACAATAGACTGGCTCATCAGTGCATCTCCTGACCATCAGTGGCCGGCCCGTCTGTCTTCGGGCTGCCGGCTGTGCGGGCAAGGGCAATCAGCTCAGCTGCGGAACTGACCATCTGCTGAACAGCAACCAATTCTTCACGCACCTGTTTGGCCGGCACCAAATCACCGCCGACCGATGGCGCGGCTTCTGTTGGTGGCTGTTGCCTGTCCTGCAGCTTTTGCGCGGCGGCCTGCATGGTCTCATCAAGGGCGGCCAAAGCCTGCTCAAGCTCGTGAACCGCGGTAGAGAGGCGTGATGTGCTCATGGTCTGCGTGATGCTTTCTGCGCTAAAAACGGGAAGGGTCGCCTGGACAATCATCAGGCCAGAACGCAGCCCGAAAATCTGTTCTGAAAAAGTACAACACCGCGAATCAGTCTGGAATCAATTTGCAAAAAAGACAACCCTGTCTGACCGCCTGTCTTGCTGTTTACGTAAACCTGATTTTGCTGCACCGGCGCGCGGGACCTTGCCAGCCAATGATTAGCCCGTGACCGGCTGCCTGAACACCGCGCATGAAGGGGCGGCTGATTTCGGCATTTCTGATGCCGGATGGTCGCTGCAGATTGACGAATCAGACGAATTTATGCACATTGCGCGCAAGATGTCGGCCCTGCTGTCCGCCGCCATCCTGTGACCGGTCCCCAAGCACAAGGAAAACAGATATGTCAGCCCTTCCCTCACAGCCTATGGCAAACGCAATTCGGGTTCTTGCCATGGATGCCGTTCAGGCCGCAAATTCAGGTCACCCGGGCATGCCGATGGGCTGTGCTGAGGCGGCAACTGTTCTGTTCACACGTCATCTGAAATTTGACCCTTCTCAGCCGGACTGGCCTGACCGGGACAGATTTGTGCTGTCTGCCGGACATGGCTCTATGCTGATTTATGCTCTGTTGCATCTGACCGGCTATCCGGACATGACGATTGACGCGATTAAAAATTTCCGCCAGCTGGGCAGCCCGACAGCGGGTCACCCCGAATTTGGCCATGCTGCAGGGATTGAAACCACAACCGGCCCGCTTGGTCAGGGGATTGCCAACGCTGTGGGCATGGCGATGGCTGAACGTCATCTCGCGGCCAAATATGGGGATGATCTTGTTGACCATCACACCTATGTGATTGCCGGGGATGGCTGTCTGATGGAAGGCATCAGCCATGAGGCGATTTCCCTTGCTGGCCACCTGAAACTGAACAAGCTGATCGTTCTGTTTGATGATAACGGCATTTCGATTGACGGCAGCACAGACATCACCGTGTCTGATGATATTACCGGCCGGTTTGAAGCCTGCCAATGGCATGTGCTGGCTTGTGACGGGCATGATATGGCGGCTGTTGATGCGGCCCTGACAACCGCGAAAACCATTACAGACAAACCGGTTTTGATCCGCTGTAAAACCACCATCGGCAAAGGGTCTGCCAAGGTTGGCGGCACCGCAAAGGCGCATGGTGCACCGCTGGGTGATGAGGAAATCGCCGCCGTCCGTGAAGGGCTAGGCTGGGATGCCCCTGCCTTTGTGATCCCTGATGAGATTCTGGCTGACTGGCGGTCTGCCGGAACCAGGGGCCAGGCTGTCCGCGCAGACTGGCAGGCCCGTCTTAACACCGCACAAACAAAAGACCAGTTTGAAGCCGATGTAAGCGGTGATGTGCAGGCCGCAACCCAGGCGGCGATTGCTGCATTCAAAGACCAGCTGCGTGAAACCCCGCAGAAGGTTGCCACCCGTGTTGCCAGCCAGAAAACGATTGAAGCCTTGTTTGACCATGTCCCGTCTTTATTTGGCGGATCTGCTGATCTGACCGGCTCAAACAATACCAAAGTTGGCGGACATAACATTTTTGCCGCCGCAACACCGGCCGGAAGCTATGTGCATTATGGTGTGCGTGAACATGGCATGGCCGCAGCAATGAACGGTGTTGCCCTGCATGGCGGGCTGATCCCCTTTGGCGGCACCTTTCTGGTGTTTACCGATTATTGCCGGCCGTCTATCCGCCTGTCTGCGCTGATGGGCCAGCGGGTTGTCTATGTGATGACACATGACAGTATTGGCCTTGGTGAAGACGGGCCAACCCACCAGCCGGTTGAACATCTGGCCGCCTTGCGCGCAATCCCGAATCTGAATGTGTTCCGCCCGGCTGATATTGTTGAAACAGCTGAAGCCTGGCAGATCGCGCTTGACAGCAGAGCCACACCATCTGTTCTTGCGCTCAGCCGCCAGGGCCTGCCACAATTGCGTCTGGGCGAAGACATCGCTGAGAACAAATCTTCCCGGGGCGGCTATATTTTGGCTGAAGCCTCTGCAGCGCCGCAGGTGACATTGCTTGCCAGTGGCTCAGAAGTCAGCCTGGCCGCTGAAGCCAGAGCCATACTAGAAGCAGCTGGCCTGCCGACCCGGCTGGTGTCTGTTCCTTGTCTGGATCTGCTGCTAGCACAGGATGAGGCCTATAAAGAGGAGCTGCTGGGGCCATCACAAGCCCTTGTGGTTGTCGAAGCCGGACTGGAAATGGGCTGGGCAGCCTTGACCGGCGGCAAAGGGGCGTTTGTCGGCATGACCGGATTTGGGGCGTCTGCCCCGGCACCAGCCTTATATCAGCATTTCGGCATCACTGCTGAGGCTGTTGCCAGCGCTGCACAAGACCAGTTGGCCTGAGACGTATCAGCTTAACCACCGAAACGGGAGGTGAACACACCATGGCAACACGTATCGCGATCAACGGCTTTGGCCGGATTGGCCGTCTTGTCCTCCGGTCTCTGATTGAATCAGGCAGAGATGACGTGGAAGTTGTCTCGGTGAATTCCCCAGGCGCGTCTGACGTGATGGCGCATCTGCTGGAATTTGATTCAACTCATGGCCATTTTGATCACAAAATCACCTTTGGCGAAGACTGGATGGATGCGGGCAAAGGCAAGATGACGATCACCCATGAACGTGATCCGGCGCTGCTGCCGCATGGGGCCCATGATATTGATATCGTGCTGGAATGTTCAGGCAAGTTTAACAGCCGCGACAAATCCTCTGCCCATCTGTCTGCTGGCGCAAAAAAGGTGCTGATTTCCGCGCCAGCCAAAGCTGCGGATTTTACTGTTGTTTACGGGGTTAATCATGACAAGCTGAGAGATGAGCATATGATTGTCTCTAACGCATCCTGCACCACCAACTGCCTTGCCCCGATGGCAAAGGTGATGAATGACACTTTCGGGCTGATCTCAGGCAATATGACCACCATTCATGCCTATACAGGGGATCAGAATATCCTTGATAATTCGCACAAAGATTTACGGCGGGCCCGGTCTGGTGCCAGATCTATTGTACCGACCACTACCGGGGCGGCACGCGCGGTCGGCCTTGTGCTGCCTGAACTGGATGGCCGTCTGGATGGCTCAGCTGTTCGGGTGCCAACAGACAATGTGTCTGTGGTTGATCTGCATTTCTATGCCAAACAGAGCTGCGATATCGCCGCGGTAAACAAGGCACTGAGTGATGCAGCGAAAGGCCCGATGAAAGGCGTTCTGGATGTGAACCAGCTGCCCCTGGTCTCTATCGACTTCAACCATAACCGCCATTCATGTGTGGCAGACTTGACCCAAACCCAGGTCCAGGACGGCCGGTTTGTGCGGATCATGGGCTGGTATGACAATGAATGGGGCTTTGCCAACCGGATGCTGGATACTGCGGTCTATATGCATCAATTATCCACAAGCTGACCCAACTGCCGGTCTGGCGCTTGCCAGCGCGTCAGCATCGGTGCTAGAACACGCCACAACCCGAACATCACCCAGCCCTCAGAACAGATGCTGCGGCTGTCTGTTGTGAGAGAAAAATGAGGATGAGATGAAATTAAACGGAAATGCCATCCGCCCAGGTAATGTCATTGAACATAAAGCCCGTTTGTGGGTTGCTGTGAAAATCAGCCATGTGAAACCAGGCAAAGGCGGGGCCTTTGCTCAGGTTGAATTGCGGGATATCCGTGATGGCACAAAGCTGAATGAACGGTTCCGCGCCACTGAATCTGTAGAGCGCGTGATCCTGGACGAAGCGGAATGCACCTATCTGTACGCTGAAGGTGATCAGCATATTTTCATGCATGGCGAGACCTATGAGCAGTTCACCATTTCAGAAGGCATGATCGGCGAACAGGCCACATTTCTGCAAGATGGGATGAGCGTTACCCTGATGAGCCATGAAGGTGAGCCTATTTCTGTAACCCTGCCTGAACAGGTTGTTGTGACTGTTGTTGAGGCTGATGCGGTGGTGAAAGGCCAGACAGCGTCGTCTTCCTACAAACCGGCTGTGGTCGATAATGGCATGCGGGTGATGGTCCCGCCCCATATTGAAACCGGCACACGCATTGTGGTGAAAACCGAAGATTCAACTTACGTCGAACGCGCAAAGGACTGAGGTGTCTGATGGCGGGACGTTCAGCTCTGATCAATGTCATGTACAAAGCCTCAATCGCTGCATCAAAGCGGATGATGCGGGATTTTGGCGAAGTGGAAAACCTTCAGGTTACCCGCAAGGGGACCGCTGATTTTGTCAGCCAGGCTGATATTTCAGCTGAGCGGACCATTCAGGCTGAGCTGTCCAAGGCCCGGCCGGACTGGGGCTTTATCATGGAAGAGGGCGGCCGGGTTGAGGCTGCTGACAAAGACACCCCCTCATGGATTGTTGACCCCATAGACGGGACCACCAATTTTCTGCATGGCATCCCGCATTTTGCCATTTCCATTGCGGTTATGGATAAGGGCAAAATCACCGCCGGCACCATTTATGATCCGGCCCGCAATGAATTTTATTTTGCAGAAACCGGCGCCGGGGCGTTTTTGAATGACCGCCGTATCCGCGTATCCGGCCGCCGCAAGATGGCTGATTGCCTGTTTGCCACCGGTATTCCGTTTCTGGGCCGGGGCACAGCCGAAACAGACCAGCTGTTTCTGGCAGAACTGAAAACGGTGATGCAGGCCTCATCAGGGGTGCGCCGGTTCGGGGCAGCCGCCCTTGATCTCGCCTTTGTTGCGGCGGGGCGTTATGACGGTTTCTGGGAACGCGGCCTCAGCCTGTGGGATATTGCTGCCGGCTATCTGCTGGTCAAAGAAGCAGGCGGCTTTGTCTCGGACTTTGCCTCTCGTGATCTGTCTTTGACCTCTGGTGATATCGTCGCGGCGAACAGCGCCATGCATGTCCCGCTTCTCAAGCATCTGCGTGAGGCAAAAGCCGGCCTGAACGGCTAGCCCCGCCTGCCCCGCTTACCCCGCCTTGCTTTCTGACTGACTTTTGGCTGGTCTGAAGATCTGCCTTTTTTTGGCAGATGTTCACAGTCTTGCCATTATTGAGCGCCAGGCTTACCATCAAAACCAGTGTTAAGTCCTTTATTCTAGAGCACAGCAAAAAGTCAGGCGCCGGAACGATTATGAAAGCAAGAATGACAGACCCCCGCAGCTATATGCTGCGTATGGCGGTCATCCTGTTGGTCACCTTTATCATTATTGGCCTGTTATTTGGCCAGCTGGCGCAGGCCTTTGCAGGCAATTTTGCGCTGAACAGCGTGATTGTTGCCACCGCGCTTATCGGTGTTGCCTTTATCTTCAGGCAGACCTGGCGGCTGGTTCCTGAGGCCAAATGGCTGAGCGAGATTCAGAAAACCAACACCATCAGCCGGTCTGCCCCGCGCCCGGTTCTGCTGGCGACTGTTCATGTGATGCTGTCTGATGCCAGCGAAGAAGGCCAGCTCTCAGCCCTTTCTTTGCGTTCGGTATTGGACGGGGTTGCCGCCCGTCTGGATGAGGCTCGCGAAATCTCTCGTTATTTTATTGGCTTGCTGGTCTTTCTGGGGCTTCTGGGTACCTTCTGGGGCTTGCTGCAGACGATTGGCTCAGTTGGTCAGGTTGTGGGCGGCCTTGACCTCAGCAGCACAGATTTTGAAACCATGATGAGCCAATTGCGCAACGGGCTTGATGCCCCGCTTTCCGGCATGGCAACGGCATTTTCTTCATCTCTGTTTGGTCTTGGCGCCAGCCTTGTTCTTGGCTTTCTTGACCTTCAGTTGGGCCAGGCCATGGGCCGGTTTTTCAATGAGGTCGAAGACTGGCTGTCTGCCTTTGCCCGGTTTAGTGATCTGTCGGCCAGCCCGTCTGATCCGGGCCGTCAGGCTCTGGCACAAGGGCTGAGCGAAGAAGGCGCGCGGGCCATGGTCTCACTTGCCGCCGCGATTGAGGCCTCTCAGCGTGACCGTACCGAACAAACCCGCCAAATCACCGCCATGAACACCACCTTATCCGTTCTCAGCGAGCAGATGGCAGATGACAGACGCCTGCGTGAACAGCTGGCCCAGTTGAATGTGCATATCCAGCAACTGACCGCATCACTGGATGAAAAAGCGCGGGTTCAGCAGGAATCCACCGCAGCAGAATTGCGCGCCCTGTCCGCGGCCATTGTCAAACTGGCCGGAAAGAAATAGGCATGACGGCCTAGCTGTAGCAAGGAGAACACATAAGCATGGCTCTTTCGCGTCTTGGTAACCGAACCCGTCCAGGTGATTTCACCTGGCCCGGATTTGTTGATGCTTTGGCCAGCCTGTTGATGGTGTTTGTCTTTGTGCTGATGGTCTTTGTGCTGATTCAGGCCAATCTGGCTTACCGGCTGTCTGGCCAGGATGAAAGCCTGAATGCGCTGCGTGAAGAGCTGGCCATGCTGGGTGATTTACTGTCTCTTGAACGTGAAGCCGGGGCGGTATTATCTGCTGATCTGGCCAGAACACAGGCCCAGCTTGAAATGGCTGAAAATCAGAACAGCGTGCTGACCGCCCAGCTGGAGGCGCTGACTGCCCAGCTGACAGATGAGAAGACACGCACGGTCACGCTGCAGAACGCGCTGACAGACGCCAGATCCCGTCTGGAAACACAAGGCCAGGAACTGGCCAGCCTGTCCGCAACCCTTGAACAGCAGACCAAAACGCTGGCAGAAGCAGAAGCGCTGATCGCGGTCCAGTCTCAGTCTTTACAGGATCAGGCCGAAACCCTGAAAGCACAACAGGCCACTCTGGCTGAACAGAACAGCCGCCTGTCCGGCCTGACCACCAGCCTGACAGAAAGCACGACCCAGCTTGAGGCCGAAAAAAAGCTGTCTGAAGAGGCCCGCCTTGAGGTGGAACGGCTGACTATGGCGATGCAGTCCCTGCGCTCAGAGCTGACCCGTCTGCGCAGCTTATTAGCCGAAAAACAGGCACAGGCCGAAGAAGACAAAATCGCGATTGCCAATCTGGGTAAGGCCCTGAATGCCGCGCTGGCCAACAAGGTTCAGGAGCTGCAGAGATTCAGATCAGAATTTTTTGGCCGCTTACGCACGGTTCTAGAAGGCCGCAGTGATGTGAAAATTGTCGGGGACCGGTTTGTGTTCCAGTCAGAAGTTCTGTTCGCCCCGGGACAGGCCAGCATCAACCCTGACGGCCTGGCCCAGCTGGGCCAGATTGCAGATGCCATCATGCAGATCATCGAAGATATCCCGTCTGATATTCCCTGGATTCTGCAGGTTGAGGGCCATACAGATGATGTCCCTGTATCTGGTGTCTATGCCGATAACTGGGACTTATCAACTGAACGGGCCTTGTCTGTTGTGCGTTTTATGGTCCGCAAAGGCGTGTCCTCAGAACGGCTGGCCGCCACCGGCTATGGCGAGTTTCAGCCAATCGCCACAGGAAACACAGACGCAGACCGCCAGAAAAACAGGCGGATTGAACTGAAGCTGACACAAGCCGTGCGGGCTGAATAACGCCCCCTGCCCTCCTTTGCCTGACCTGCGGCGAATTACGCTCGACTTAAACCGTTAATTCATCTCACTCTTTTGCAATAAGTAGAAAGGGAGAGAAAAATGGCTGGAGCTGCGGGCCGCCTTTGGGCGTGGCTATTTGTAGTCCTATTTTTCAGCCGCCAGGCAGCACCGTAACGCCGCCGCGCTTAGCCAAGCTGGCGTGCGGCTAGGTCTCTGTACAGTTCAGAACTGCTCATCAACTCATCATGTGTGCCGGTGGCCACAAGCCGCCCATCATTCATAACAAGGATTTTATCCGCATCAATCACAGTGGACAGACGATGTGCGATGACAAGGCTGGTTCGACCAATCATCAGCCCGACCAGCGCCTCTTGAATTGCGGCCTCTGAAACAGAATCAAGAGCCGATGTAGCTTCATCCAGCAACAACAAGGCCGGGTTACATAAAATCGCGCGAGCAATGGCGATCCGCTGCCTTTGGCCACCAGACAGGCGTACCCCCTTTTCTCCCACGAGCGCATCATAGCCCCCGTCAAGGCCAGTGATAAACTCATGCGCCGAAGCAGAGGCAGCAGCAGCCTCAATCTCTGACCGACTGGCCTGCGGCCGGCCAAAGGCAATATTCTCAGCGATCGACAGGGAAAACAAAGCTGGGTCCTGAGGCACCAAACCGATCAGCCCGCGCAAATCAGTGAGGCTCATTTGGGCGGCATCAGCCCCGTTGAGGGTAATCCGGCCTTCTGTCAGCGGATAAAGGCGCAACAATAGCTGGAACAAAGTGGTTTTGCCGGCCCCGCTGGGGCCCACAATGGCCACTTTCTGACCTGGCTCTGCGGTGAAGCTGACCTGTTTCAGAACCGCCAGATCAGGGCGGCCGGGATAAGCAAAACCTGCCCCCTCAAACGCCACCGTTATGCCGTTATCCGCAGCCACAGCAGAGACGTGAGGGCTGGTCTTATCTGGTTGAGGGGCCACTGCAAGCAAGGCGGCGATCCGGTCAGCCGCGCCAGCCGCGCGCTGCAGCTCACCGCCCAGCTCAGACAGATTGCCTGTCGATGAGGCCACCAGAAACGCGTAGAAAATAAACGACGATAAATCCCCGGCAGATATGTTTCCGGCCAACAGATCGCGCCCGCCAATCCATAAAATCACCGCCACACCGGCAACTACCATAAACAGCACAAACCCGGACAGGGCCGCTCGCAACCGCACCCGCGACAAGGCGGCACTAAGGGCCAAATGCAGACGTCCTTCAAATCGGGTCAATACCTGCTGGCTTTGCGCAAAGGCCATCACTGTGCGGATACCGCTCAGGGTTTCTTCCGCTTCAGCAGACACCTCACCCAGCGCATCCTGTGCTACTCGCGAAGCGGCGCGCAGACGGCGGGCCAGAAGCACTAGTGGGATCACCACAATTGGTACCACCGCGGCCACCACCACAGACATTTTTGCAGATGACAGCACCACCAGAACCAAACCGCCCACCAACAAAATCAAGTTGCGGACCGCCATTGACACAGTTGAAGCCAGAACAGTTTGCACCACAGCTGTATCAGCGTTCAGGCGGGCTAGCACATCTCCTGTCTTTGCGGTTTCAAACCAGTGCAGAGGCAAGGTCAAAACATGCGCAAATAACGCCCGCCGGATCGCCGCCATCACTTGTTCGGCAACATGGTTCAGGATAGACATGCGCAGATAGCTGCCCAGCCCGATAAATAGCCCCAGCCCGACGGTGACCAGAACCGCCCTGTCCAGCAACACAGGATCACCTGCGCCCAGCCCTTTATCGACCAGAAAAGCCAGCCCCCGCCCCAGCGACAGCAGCACAACAGCCACCAGAATTAAAATGGCTGTAGCCACTGCCACACGCCCGCGCCAGGGCCGGATATAGGGCCAGAACACAGAGAGGGTAGACAGCGAATATGCCTGTTTAGAAGCGGTATCTGACATTGACCAGACCAGAGCAAGGTTAAGATACGAAAAAACTTGCACACATTGTGCAATAAGGGTATAACGCGGTCTTCGTAAAGATACAAAACTGAAATGCGCCTATTTTCGGGGTGCCCGGCGAAAGAGACCGACCATGAAAAAAGATATCCATCCTGAATATCACGAAATTACCTTGGTGATGACAGACGGTACCAAGCGCACCACAAAGTCAACCTGGGGCAAACCTGGTGACGAAATGCGGTTGTCAATTGACCCGCTGAACCACCCGGCCTGGACCGGCCAGCAGCGCGTTTTAGGCACCGAAGGCCAGGTTGCACGCTTCAATAAACGATTTGGCAACCTTGGCAGCTAAACCGTACGAAGCGGAACCGAAACTTTCAGCAAGGCAGGGTCTTCCCTGCCTTTTTGTTTAACGGGCTCACTGTTAAATGATCTCGGCATTAACCGGCTGAGTGGTTGAGCCAACTGACACACGGTCTTGTGTGTAATCCAGAAGAACAGCTTGAATTTTGAAGTATATGGTGCGGTGTTTTCCTCATTGCCCCCATAGATAATGGTGTTATGCAAATTCTGGTCAGTCCGACATGGCTTCTGTTCTGGCTTTGCTTAGCTTATGGCCGATATGACCATCCGCACCCCGCCAGAACCCGCAGTAAGGCCTGCCCACAGATGGGCAAAAGCAGCCTTTTCTTCAGCTAAACACTTGGACGTTCTAATATCCTGAGGCCATTGACCTTTTCCGCCAGCTAATTGTTTTTATATAAATTGGATTCTTAATCTTGGTAGTTTTTTAAAGTCCAGACTTCTTGACAGGGCAGGATGGGCTTCCCACATGAATTTGGAGAACAAACAACCATATAACCAAGTTGAGATGGCCTGAGTTGGCATCTTGCGGTGATATGGTCGGTATGAATAGGTCTGTTTCTCAATCTAAACCCATCCGGCTTGCCGCTTGTCGGGAGCTAATGATGACACGATCAACGCTTGCTTAACATCAACAAGGAGCATCGATATGACACAATTTGATTTGACACCTTTTTACCGCTCATCGATTGGGCTGGACCGTATGGCCCATTTAATGGACAGTTTGGTAAAAACATCGCAAAGTCCCTCCCAGCCGAATTGGCCGCCTTACAATATTGATAAGGAGGGTGAGGCCAATTACCGTATCACCATGGCGGTGGCTGGCTTTGCTGAGCATGATCTCGACATCACTTTACACGAACAGGTGCTGACCATCACAGGCACACAGCCCCAAGATGACACTGGAGACCGTGAAGTCCTGTATCGCGGGATTGCGGCCCGACAGTTTGAACGCAGGTTCCAACTGGATGATTTCATCCATATAAAATCAGCTGAGCTTAAAGATGGGCTGTTGCATATTCATTTGGTGCGCGAAATTCCCGAAGCAATGAAACCACGCAAAATAGCGATTAATTCAGCTGACACGCTGGTGGACATCAAAAAGCGTAAAAAGGCATCTTAAGCCGAGCCTAACCTCCACCAAAAAGGGCCTCTTCCCGGAAGGGGCCCTTCAATTATAAAGACCACGCCTCAGAGCGAAACAAACTCGTTCCTCACGTGCACTGCAACAATAATCGCGATTTACCTGCAAGCAACCTTAAAATCGCTCTTGCCCCAGCCTCTCCATAGACACCCCAAAGCAACACTAGACCCGAACCATGAAGCGGGTTGACCTCTGGTCACCTGCCTACCAAAAATACATTCTGTAAATTGCGAGAGGCCAACCGAACAAGTCAGGCAAGATTACCGCTCAGCCAATTAATTATCTGTTAAGGTTGCCTGTGCAGCGGCCAGACGGGCAATGGGTACCCGGAACGGAGAACAGGAGACATAATCCAGCTCCACCGTCTCGCAAAAAGCGACTGATTTCGGATCGCCGCCATGCTCACCACAGATGCCGAGCTTGATATCGCCGCGCACGGACCGGCCTTTATCAGCGCCGATCTGCACCAGCTGGCCAACCCCGTCCACATCGATAGAGACAAACGGATCGGTTTCGTAAATCTCTGCCTCCTGATAGGCATGCATGAAGTTTGCCGCATCATCCCGGCTGATGCCAAGAGCGGTCTGGGTGAGATCATTGGTCCCGAAAGAGAAAAATTCAGCCTCAGCCGCCAGCTGGTCCGCACAAACAGCCGCGCGGGGCAGTTCGATCATGGTGCCCACCATGTAAGAGACCTCTCGTCCGGAGGTGGTGAACACATCTGCGGCCACCTCATCAATGATTTTGCGGCAGATCGCGATCTCAGCCGCGGTGGCGGCCAGCGGGATCATCACTTCGGGGATCGGGGCTGCAGAGGTCTGCGCAACATGAACAGCGGCTTCAAAAATCGCCCTGGCCTGCATGGCGCAAATTTCCGGATAGGTGATCGCAAGGCGGCAGCCGCGGTGACCCAGCATCGGGTTGGATTCTTTCAGGCGCAGGCTGCGCTGGCGGGCCACATCAACCGAAATCCCGGCAGCCTGTGCCACATCGGCAAGCTCTGCATCTGAATGCGGCAGGAATTCATGAAGCGGCGGGTCAAGCAGGCGGATGGTGACCGGCAGACCAGACATGATCTCAAATAATTCAATGAAATCGCGCCGCTGCATCGGTAACAGCCTGTCCAGTGCGGCCTGGCGACCGGCGGTGTCTGTGGCCATAATCATCTCGCGCATGGTGATGATCCGGTCTGCATCAAAGAACATATGTTCGGTGCGGCACAGACCGATCCCTTCTGCGCCGAATTCGCGGGCCATACGGGCATCTGCCGGGGTTTCGGCATTGGTCCGCACCTTCATCCGGCGCAAACCATCTGCCCAGCCCATCAGCACTTCAAACGCCCCGGACAGGCGCGGCTGAATCTTGGCAATTTCGCCTTCATAAATCTCGCCCACACCGCCATCAATGGTGATCAGATCGCCATCTCTAAATTCATGGCTGCCGATAAACACAGCCCCGGTGGCGGGATCAATACGCACATCCCCTGCCCCGGACACACAGGGCCGGCCCATGCCCCTGGCCACCACAGCCGCATGGCTGGTCATGCCGCCACGCGCGGTCAGGATACCGGCTGCGGCATGCATGCCGTGGATATCTTCAGGGCTGGTTTCCACCCGCACCAGAATCACCGCCTCTCCTTTCGCGGCTCTGGCTTCAGCTTCATCAGCGGTCAGCGCGATTGTGCCTGACGCTGCCCCGGGAGAGGCCGGCAGGCCGCGGGCAAGACAGACCCGCTCTGCATCCGGGTCAAGAGTGGGGTGAAGCAGCTGATCAAGAGAATCCGGATTGACCCGGCCGACCGCCTCAGCCTTTGAGATCAGGCCTTCATCTGCCATTTCAACAGCAATTCTTAACGCTGCTTCTGCTGTGCGTTTGCCGCTTCGGGTCTGCAGCATATATAGCTTTTGTTTTTCAACTGTGAATTCCAGATCCTGCATATCGCCGTAATGACGTTCCAGCTTGCCGCGCACCGCATCCAGCTGGGCAAACACTTCTGGCATTTCTTCTTCCATTGAGGCGTCATCCGTGCCGCCTGCCAGACGGGCGGTTTTGGTCAGTGGCAGCGGTGTGCGGATACCGGCAACCACATCCTCGCCCTGGGCATTAATCAGAAATTCGCCATAGAACAGATTTTCGCCAGTTGACGGGTTACGGGTAAAGGCGACACCTGTGGCACAGTCATTGCCCATATTGCCGAACACCATTGCCTGGACATTCACAGCTGTGCCCCAGGCGGCCGGAATATCATTCAGCCGGCGATAGGTGATCGCCCGGTTATTCATCCAGCTGGCAAAAACCGCACCAACCGCGCCCCACAGCTGGTCCATCGGGTTCTGCGGAAAGGGCTGGCCGGTTTCCTGCTGAACAATGGCTTTATAGGTCTGGGTGAGGTCACGCAGATGGTCCGCGCTCAGCTCTGTATCCATGAACAAGCCGTTTGAAAGTTTCAAATCTTCCAGCGCGTCTTCAAACAGGCCATGATCCACATCCAGAACCACATCACCATACATCTGGATAAAGCGGCGATAGCTGTCATAGGCAAAACGGGCATCACCGCTGGCCTCTGCCAGACCGGCGGCGGTCTCATCATTCAGGCCCAGATTCAGAACCGTATCCATCATCCCCGGCATAGAGGCACGCGCCCCAGAGCGTACAGACAATAACAACGGATTGCCCGCATCAGCAAAGCGGCGGCCGGTTTCCGCCTCAACCGCTTTTAAGGCCGCCTCAACCTGGGCAGTCAGCGCGTCAGGATAGCTGTGGTCATGATCATAATAATAGGTACACACCTCTGTGGTGATGGTAAATCCCGGCGGTACAGGCAGGCCCAATGACGCCATTTCGGCCAGATTCGCGCCTTTGCCACCCAGAAGATTCCGCATTGAAGCCTCGCCGTCACAGGCCTCTGCCCCAAATGAATATACCCATTTTGTCATGTTTATCTGTCTCCGCTCATATGTTCAGCGTTTACCTTATACAACATGCAAATCCGGTCCCCATCCCTTCCGGTTTGCCCTTCTCTCAACCTTCAAGCTGGTTGAAATCTGCGATCATCTGCATACGCGCCCGCACCGCCCCCAGCAAGGCCAGACGGTTTGCGCGTACAGCCTTGTCATCTGCATTAACAACAACAGACTCAAAAAACTGGTCAATCGGCCCGGATAAAGCGGCCAAAGCCTGAATCGCGGCGCGGATTTCCTGTTCATCCCGGCCCACCTCAGCCGGCAGAGCGGCAACCGCCTGATGCAGATTTGTTTCTGCCGGATCAGCAAACAGCTTTACGTCTGCCTTGTCAGGGCTGATGGGGCCTTTTTTCTCTTCAGCGGAGAGGATAGAGGCCACCCGCCGCCAGCCACTCGCCAGCCGCGCGCCGTCTTCTGTTTTCAAAAACCCGTCCAGGGCTGTGGCCAGACGCATCCAGCGGCGCAAATCACCAACCGCCCCGGCCGGGGCCATCGCCAGCGCGGCCGCCACCACATCATGCGCCAGACCCGCCTCGCGCAGCTTGACCCGCAACCGGTCCAGAATAAAGCCAGGCAGGTCAGCATCGACCCCGTCAAGCTGATGCCCGTCAGAAGCGTGCAGGGCGGCGGCATCCGCCAGCAGCCCGTCCAGAGACAGGTCCAAATCCGCTTCATCCAGAATTCGCAAAATGCCCAGAGCCGCACGGCGCAAGGCAAAAGGATCACGCGATCCGGTCGGTTTCGCGCCAATCCCGAAAAAGCCGACAAGCGTGTCAATCTTGTCTGCCAGAGACACAATCTGGCCATACAGGCTGACCGGAATCGCATCAGACGGCCCCTGCGGACGGTAATGTTCAGTGATCGCGGCGGCGACCTCAGGCCCCTCACCGCCAGCTGCTGCATAATAACCGCCCATAATGCCCTGAAGTTCAGGGAATTCACCGACCATGCCGGTGACCAGATCAGCCTTGGCGAGACGGGCCGAGCGGCGGGCAAGATCGGCATCTGCGCTGCCTGTCTGGCGCGCAACCGCCCCGGCCAGAGCCGCCATCCGGTCTGCTTTCTGTGCGACTGTGCCCAGCCCTTCATAAAAGGTGATCGCGCCCAGCCTGTCCTGATTATCGGCAAGCGGGGTCTGGCGATCCACATCATAAAAGAATTTCGCATCAGACAGGCGGGCCCGCAACACCCTCTCATTCCCAGCCGCGATCAGATCATTATGGGCCGCATCAGACACGCGGTTGGCCACAGTCATAAAATAAGGGGCCAGCTGATCAGGCTGTCCGGTTGCAGAAAGCGCAAAGAATTTCTGATGTACCCGCATAGAGGTCACCAATACCTCAGGCGGCAGGGTCATAAAGTCAGGTTCAATCTGGCCGATAATCGCGGTCGGCCATTCCACAAGACCGGTGATTTCATCCAGCAGCCCGTCATCAGCCACAGGCTTCAGGCCGTGGCCCCTAGCACAGTCATCCAGCTGGGCAGCGATTATCGCGCGGCGATCTGTATGATCAACTAGAACATGCGCTTCCTTCATATCCCGCAGATAGCTGTCAAAGTCAGACAAGGTCACCGGGTCTGACGGGTAAAACGGATGGCCGGCTGCTTCTGCAGCAAAGGAAATTGCCTGGCCACCGCCCAGATCAAGCTGGCCTGAAACCCCCCTGCCATCCAGCAGCAGATTGACGCTGTGCAACGGGCGCACCCAGGCAAAGCTGGTCCCGGCCCACCGCTGGCTTTTCGGCCAGGGGAAATCAGCCAGAACCGCACATAAGACAGACGCCAGGCTGTCTGCCAGAACCGCGCCTTTCTGATCGGTTACAGCAAAGAAGAATGTCCCTTTTTCGGTCTCCCGGCTTTCCAGCTTGTCGCGGGAGAGGCCTGCTGACTGGCAGAACCCGTCAATCGCTTTATCCGGGGCATCGGTACGCGGGCCGCGCCGTTCGGTACGGCTGTCAGGCAGAACGGCCTCCAGGCCGGTCACCTCAACCGCCATATGACGCGGGCTGACCGCCATGCGGCCGGGGGTGGCGGTAAAGCCAAGCGCGCTGAGGCCCGAACAAAGCCCCTGCATCAGATCAGAAATCGCCCTGGCCTGCAGACGGGCGGGAATTTCCTCGCATCCCAGTTCAACAAATACTGTGCTCATGCCGCGGGCTCCTGACCACCGTCCTTGCCGACCCAGGCCTCGCAACAGCCTTTGGCCAGGGTGCGGACCCGGCCGATATAGGACTGACGTTCACTGACGGAGATCACGCCTCTGGCATCCAGCAGATTGAACAGATGGCTGGCTTTCATACATTGATCATAGGCCGGCAAAGCCAGCTGCTGGGCCAGCAGCAGGCTGCATTCAGCCTCAGCATCCTTGAAATGCTGAAATAATGTATCTGTGCTGGCATGTTCAAAATTCCAGGCCGAAAATTCAACCTCTGCACGGTGGAAAATATCGCCATAGCATTTGCCGCCCTGATCAGCGGGCACACCGTCCCAGTCCAGATAATAGACATTTTCAACGCCCTGAATAAACATTGCCAGCCGTTCCAGACCATAGGTCAGTTCCAGCGGCACAGGGCTGCATTCTAGCCCGCCAACCTGTTGGAAGTAGGTGAATTGCGAGATTTCCATGCCATCACACCAGACCTCCCAGCCGAGGCCCCAGGCCCCGAGGGTAGGTGATTCCCAGTCATCTTCGACAAACCGGATATCATGAGCATGCACATCAAGCCCAATCGCCGTCAAAGAGCCCAGATAGAGCTGCTGGCTGTCCGGCGGTGACGGTTTCATGATGGTCTGAAACTGGTAATAATGCTGCAGCCGGTTCGGGTTTTCCCCATACCGCCCGTCAGTCGGCCGCCGTGAGGGCTGAACATAGGCGGCCTTCCAGACCTTGTCCGGGCCAAGCGCGCGCAAGGTGGTGGCCGGATGAAAGGTACCCGCCCCCACTTCCATATCATAGGGCTGAAGAATAACACAGCCCTGGTCTGCCCAGTACCGCTGCAGATTTAAAATTATCGATTGGAAATCAGTTTTCATGAGGTCACAGGCAGGAGACAAAATCCAGCATTAGGGCGGTCCGTAATTCTGGTGTGAACGATAGAGGCAAAGCCGGCAAAAATCAACTGTTCAGGGGGCAGTCTGATTTGTCGCACCCGCCAGCCGGCACATAGGCCCCGCACCGGTCACATTCGGTCAGGTCAACAGACTTGTCCATATCTGGTGTATCACCAGATCCCGCCTGGTCATCACGGGCCTGATTGCGCCTGTCAATCAGCCTGAACACCAGCCATACCGCCCAGAGCAGGGCAAACAGCATCAACAGTTTGGGCAGTGAAAACAAAATGGCTTATCCTTTATCATGACGGCGTCGGGTACAGAGGCCGCGATTTTCAAAGACCGAAACGCTGCCAGTGGGCACGGTGTTCAAGATGGGTGGCCAGCTGATCTGCTGCGGCAAGGCCGGCGGCGGTCCCGGCAGGGCCGGCAAAAGATAGCAACTGGCGTCTGGGCTGAACAGCAACCAGATCAAGCTGCTCGCCAAACCGTTCCGCCAGCACATCATGCATTGCCCCCAGCCCGTCAACCAGGCCAAGTTCCAGCGCCTTTGTGCCAGTCCAGAAGCGGCCGCTGAACAGCTCATCTTCAGGGGCAGACAGGCGGCTGCCGCGGCGGGATTTGACCTGATCAATAAAGGTCTGATGAATGTCTGACTGCAGGTCTTTTAGATACGCAATATCTTCTTCAATTTCCGGGCGGAACGGATCCAGCATCGATTTTGATTTGCCGGAGGTATAGATACGGCGTTCAACCCCTAGCTTTTCCAGGGCTTGCGGAAAGCCGAACCCGGCAGAAATCACCCCGATAGACCCGATGACAGAAGCCTGGCCCGCGTAAATTTCATCAGCCGCCGTGGCCAGCCAGTAGCCGCCTGAAGCCGCCACATCTTCGCAAAACGCCAGCACAGGTACATTATGTTTCTTGGCCAGCTGGCGAATCCGGGCCCCGATCAGAGCGGATTGCACAGGCGAGCCGCCGGGAGAATTAATCACCAGCACCACCGCCTTTGTCCGGCGCAGACCAAAGGCTTTTTTCAGCAGCGGGTCAACCGCGTCCAGATTGAGGCCCCGGCGCAACGGGCTGCCGCCGCTGGCGATCACCCCGGCCAGCCGTACCATCGCCACCCGCGGCACGCTTGACCGCCAGAACATCAGCTTTCGAAAGAGTGATTTCATGTTATGTCCTTAAACCTCAGGCGCTTATTCTTCAGGGCTGCAGATGTGCGGTCGCCGGATGACGAAGCGGTACATCCTCTCCCTTCATAACGCGGCGGGCTTCCGGCGTCAAAGCCCCGCCAGGGTGATGCAGAACCAGCCCCGGCAGCACCGCCATGCCGCCTTTCACCCCTTTGCGGGCGGTGATGATCATCCTGATTGCCGGGCTGCCCCGATAGGACCAGAGCGGATAAAGCAGCACTTCGCCTGCGCCGCCATCAGCCAGTGCGCGCATCACCTCATCAGTGCGGTCCGCCCGGACAATGAAGGTCACCCGGCCCTTGGGCTTGACCGCCCAGAGCGCCGTTGCCACCCAGTTCGCCAGCGCGGCATCATCAGCATAATGCGCCTGTGCGCGCCGGCGTGAGCGTGACGGCGCATCAGAGCCATGATGAAAAGGCGGGTTGGCAAACACCTGATCAAATGAGCCTTTGAGAACAGGTGACAGGGCCAGCACATCAGCCAGCAGCGGGCGGATCACCTCAGCCCGGCCATTGGACTGAATATTCTGGCAGAGCAGAAAATAGCTGACCTGATCCTGTTCGACCGCGGTGATATGGATATCGGCCAGCCGCTGGCAGACCGCCAGAGACACACCGCCAACCCCGGCCCCCATATCCAGCGCGCGCACCGCCCGCCGTCCGCCAGAAATACTGGCCGCCAGCATCACCGCATCTGTGCCGATACGATACCCGTCACGGGGCTGCCGCACAGACACCTGGCCAGACAAAAAGCTGTCTTCAGTGGTGATCAGCCCGTGGTCTGGCTGATCAGAAACAAAAGAGTCCTTAGTCGTCATAAAGCTGGCCTTCATCGAACAGCAGGTTACGGGCGGGCCGCAACCAGCCCGGCCCCACCATCACCCGGCGCGGAAACGCCCCGATGCCCGCTTCCAGCGCGGCCATATGCTGGTCAAACACAACATGCGGGATATGCGCCTCATCAAGCAGAGACTGCAGCAGGGTCAGCCGGACCGGGTCAGTGGTTTTCACAAGACATTCCATAAGGCTGATTATCGGACAGTTGAGCTGATTTTCCAAGTCCTGAAACAGCGGCCGGTTTTTGCTTGCACAACCCCCTTAATCAGCTTAGTTAACCTCAATAGAGCCCTGACAAGGGGCGTTTATAACTGAATATTTATGCCGTTTTCATGACTTTGCCTGATCGCCTTTCTGAACAAGCTGTGCCTGCGTCTCTTGACGGGCTGCTGGGCCTGTGCGCGCCGTCCATGGACCAGGTGAATGAGGTGATCCTCTCTCGGATGGCGTCTGATGTGCCGCTGATCCCAGAGCTGGCCGGGCATCTAATCGCTGCGGGCGGCAAGCGGATGCGGCCGATGTTATGTGTGGCCGGCGCGATCGCCGCGTCTGGTCAGACAGATGTACCAGAAGAAGCGTTAAAGCTGGCCGCAGCGGTTGAATTTATTCACAGCGCCACTTTGCTGCATGATGATGTGATTGATAACTCAGATAAACGGCGCGGCCGCGATACCGCCAATGCGCTGTGGGGGAATGAGGCCTCTGTTCTGGTTGGTGATTTTCTGTTTGCCCGTGCCTTTGAGCTGATGGTGGAGACAGATGATCTGGCGATCTTAAGCATGCTGTCTTCTGCTTCTGCCCGGATTACAGAAGGTGAGGTCAAACAAATGACCATGGTCGGCGCACCTGACAGCCCGCTGGCCGATTATCTGTCTGTGATCACCAACAAGACCGCGATTTTGTTTGCCGCTGCCGCAGAAGCCGGGGGGCGTGTCGGCGGCGGGGATACAGAGCTGTGCCAGGCGTTGCACACATATGGTCTGCATTTGGGTATGGCCTTTCAAATTTGCGATGACGCGCTTGATTATGAAGCTGCTCCCGCCGATATGGGCAAAAATGCCGGTGATGATTTTTATGAAGGCAAAATTACCCTGCCGGTTATTCTGGCCTGGCAAGACGGCAGTGCGGATGAACGCGCCTTCTGGCAACGCACCTTGGGTGACGGTGACATAAAGGACAGCGATCTGGACACTGCGCGGGCCTGTCTTACCCGTCGTGAGGCTGTGCCGCGCGCCCTGTCTTTTGCCCGTGAGGAGATTGACAAGGCCACTGCCGCGCTGGAGATTCTGGCAGACGGGCCGGTGAAAACGGCCCTGACCGCGGCTGCCCTGTTCGCCGGCAGAAGGGCGTATTAGCGGGATTAGCCCTCCCTGCTCTGTTTAAACAGCGTATCGCGCCAGCGACAGACCAGCTGGCGCGAGAGACCCGCGCTCTGGGCCGGAATGATGCTTATCTGCAGCAGTTCCTGCAACGGGGATCACCGCGCCGCCTGCCAAAAGATGTGCGCTATCAGCTGGCCGCCCTGTTAGAGGTGGAGGAACAGCAGCTGTGCGAAGACGCCGCCACACCGCCTGTTGTAAACACAGCATCAAATGACCGGCTGGCCGGCTATCCGTCAGCCCCTGCCCGGCTGGTGCATGTGCCGCTGCTGGAGGTGGAGGTCAGTGCCGGTGGCGGCGGGTTTGATTATGTGGCAGAAGAGGCGGCAGCAGGCTGGCCGTTTGACCGGCGCCGGCTGGGTGCGCTTTATGACGGCGCGCCTGATGATCTGCGGCTGGTGACGGTGCGCGGCGAGTCCATGTCTCCTGTGCTGGAAGACGGTGATATGGTGCTGGTCAACACCTCTAACACACAGCCCAGCCCGCCGGGCACTTTCGTGCTGTTTGACGGGTTCGGGCTGATGGTCAAATCGCTGGAATTACTGCCCGGCAACAGCACAGCAGAGCCTATGGTCAGGATTTCTTCTGCCAATACGCACTATTCAGCTTATCAGAGACGCCTGGTTGAGATAGATATTAAAGGCAGAATTATCTGGTTCGGCCGCCGCCTCAGCCGCTGAGCCGGACAGCACAGCAGAACAGGAACCGGCAGGGCAGCGGTGATGAGACGATTTCGCGGACAAAACCGCCGGACAAAACGCCCGCATAACGGCATCAGGCTGCCGCGTAACGCGCCTGAGATTGAGCTGGAGATAGAGCGGACAGGCGCCAGAGGTGACGGGATCGGCACCGCCCGCTATACGCTGAATTATGAGACCAGAGACTGGCCCGTATTTGTGGCCGGCACGCTGGCCGGGGAACGGGTGCGGGTGCGCCCGACAGCGGCAACCGCACAAGGCATCACAGCCGAGATTATTGAGCTGATCCGCCCCAGCCCGGACCGGGGAGAGCCGGTCTGCAATGTGTTCAGAGGGGGGCAGGGCTGTGGCGGCTGTGCGTTTCAGCATATGTCAGAGGCGGCCTATCGCCGGACCAAGACAGACGCCTTTACCGGGCTGCTGGACAAAGCCGGGCTGTCGCCCGATATCCTGCCGCCGGTCTGGACAGAGATGGCCGGGCGCAGGCGCGCAAAGCTGGCCTACCGGCGCACAACAGACAGCTTCATCACCGGTTTTGCCGGCCGCGCCAGCCAGTTTATCTATCCGCTGGAGAGCTGCGGTATCCTCAGCCCGGCCCTGAAAGAGGTGACAGACGCGCTGGCCGGCTGGGCAGCACCCTGTTTTATGCAAGGCGAGACCGGTACAATCCAGATCAATATGCTGAGCGGCGGGGCCGATCTTCTGATCCGGCCGGATCAGGACATTCCGGCTGACAGGCTGACAGGCTTGAGTGAACAGGCCGCCGCACTGGCGGCCGGCAGGGCGGGGCTGGTCCGGCTGGCGGTACAGCCGCCGGGCGCAGCGGCGCCTGTGTTGCTGCTGGCGCGAGCCGATGCGGCTGTGCATCTGGACAGATCTGTCGGCGGGCAGGCTTTATCCCCGCCGCCGGGGGCGTTCCTGCAGGCCAGTGCACAGGCCGAAACCGCGCTGGTGGCCGCGGTTCTGGCCGCAGCAGAGATGACAGACGGTGTCGGGCCCCATATTCGGCCACAGATTGTGGATCTGTATTGCGGGGTCGGCACATTTTCGCTGCCGCTGCTGGGCCGCGGGGCAGGCCTGAGAGGATATGAAGCCGACAAAGCTGCGGTGGAGGCGTTGCTGGCCGCCGCCCGCACAGCCGGATTTGGCAGCCGCACAGACGCATTTGCGCGCGATCTGACCGCCGCGCCGGTGCGCGCAGAAGAGCTGGCAGACGCAGATATCATCCTGGCTGATCCGCCGCGTCAGGGCGCGGCCGCCCAGATGGCAGAGCTGGCCAGGCTGGGGCAGATGAGCAAAGCCCCGCCGAAGGTGATTATGGTGTCCTGTAACCCCTTTACCGCGCTGCGGGATATTGATGTGCTGATCCGCGCCGGCTGGCAGCTGGAAACAGTTCAGATGGTTGACCAGTTCGTGCGCACCGCCCATATCGAAATGGTGGCTGTTCTGCGCCATCCGGGTCAGCAGACAAAGTCGGGGCAGAGGATAACAGACAAAAAGAGGGGATAAGGGAAATGAGACGTTATTCGCTCAGCCTGCACGGACACCGGACCTCTGTCTCGCTGGAGCCGGAATTCTGGGCTGCGTTAAAGATACTGGCCGCCCGGCAGGGCCAGTCTGTGGCCGGGCTGGTGCAAAAGATTGATGATGAGCGGACAGCGCAAGGCGCGCGGGGCGGGCTGTCCTCTGCGTTGCGGGTCTATGTGCTGACCGCCGCCCAGCAGGACAACTGCTAAGGCGGGGCGTTAAGGCGGGCAAAGGCCAACAGGCGGCGTAAATTTGCTATTGAACCGGGCCTGGAACAGCCTAAACTCTGGCACAGGAGAGCTTGACAGGAACCGAATGAATGACCGTACAGACCCCAGATAAGGTGATGAAAATCGGCCTGTTGCAGACCGGCCAGAACCGGTCTGAGCTGGCCGGATTTGATGAGTATCCGGTGCTGTTTGACCAGCTGCTGAACACAGGTCAGCAGACACGCTGGTGTGAACTGGTCACTTACCGCGTGCTGGATAATGAGTTTCCGGATGAGATCAGGGATTGTGAAGGCTATATCGTCACCGGATCTGCAGCAGGGGTGTATGAAGACCATGACTGGATGGACCCGCTGATGGCGTTTATCCGCGCCTGTCATGAGGCCGGTATCCCCCAGTTAGGGATTTGTTTCGGTCATCAGGCGATCGCCAAAGCCCTGGGCGGGGCGGTCGAAAAATGGCCCGGTGGCTGGGGCGTGGGCGTGCGCCGCATGACGCTGTGTGACCAGCCCGGGTTTATGGACGCGGGCAAAGACAGCCTCGATCTGATTTATTTTCATCAGGATCAGGTCACAAAGCTACCGGACGGGGCGGTAAGGCTGGCCAGCAGTGATTTCTGTATACATGGCGGCTTTACCCTAGGCGATACCGTTTTATGCCTGCAGGGCCATCCCGAATTTGAGGCTGATTATTCAGCCGCTCTGCTAGACGCGATCACAAGTAAAGTCGGCGAGGCACGGGCCGCGGCCGCACAGGCCAGCCTGAACCAGCCGACAGATGCCGGTGCTGTGGCCGGGTGGATAGAAGCGTTTTTCACCGCCGCGCGGGCCGCCAGAGGACAGGCCGCATGAGCCTGGTTTTGGGGCTGGATACAGGCGGGACCTTTACCGATGCCGCGCTGCTGGATACCACCAGCGGAGACGTTCTGGCGACCGCAAAAGCGCTAACCACACGGGCCGATCTGTCCGTCGGAGTGGGCGGGGCGATCGCCGCCTGCCTGGACAACTGGGGCGGGCCGGCGGCGCGCATCAGCCGCATCAGCCTGTCCACCACCCTGGCCACAAATGCCGTGGTTGAAGGGGTCGGCGGACGGGTGGGGCTGATCCTGATCGGCTTTGATGACAAGGTGATGGAACGGGCTGGGCTGGCCGCCGCGCTGGGGGCGGACCCGGTGCTGCAGATCGCAGGCGGACATAAAGCAGACGGCCGGCAGCAGGCCCCGCTGGATGAGGCCGGGCTGGCCGCCGGCATTGAAGAGATGGCCGCACAGGTCGCCAGCTTTGCCGTGGCCGGACATTTCGCCACCCGGAACCCGGCCCATGAAGCAAAGGTGCGTGAAATCCTGCTCACGACAACAGGGCTGCCGGTAACCTGCAGCCATGAGCTGTCCGATTCGCTGGGCGGGCCGAGGCGCGCCCTGACCACAGTCCTGAATGCGCGGCTGATCGGGCTACTGGAGCGGCTGATCACCGCCACACAAACAGAGATGGCGCGGCTGGGCCTGACCTGTCCGTTAATGGTGGTCAAAGGAGACGGGTCTTTGCTGAAAGCGGACTACGCCCGCGGCCGGCCGGTGGAAACCGTGCTGTCCGGGCCGGCAGCCAGCCTGAGCGGGGCCGCGTTCCTGGCCGGAGAGGCAGACGCGCTGGTCGCGGATATCGGCGGCACAACAACAGATATCGCGCGGCTTCGCGGCGGGGCGGTACAGACCTCCAAGGACGGGGCCATGGTGGGGGGCTGGCGCACTTGTGTGGAAGCCGCCCATATCCGCACCTCCGGCCTGGGCGGCGATTCAGAAGTGGCGGTGCGCACAAGAGATATGGTGGCCGGGGTGGATTTAGGCCCGCGCCGGGCGATCCCGTTAAGTTTATTGGCAACTGAGCATCCGCAGATCAAACAGATCCTGGAAGCGCAGCTGGGCCAGGCCATCGCCCAGGCCACAGACGGCCGGTTTGTGGTGCCGGTGATAAGTGAGGCGACAGGCGGCGTGCCGGACTGGCTGACCCGTTCTGAACAGAAGCTGGCTCATTTTCTGATCGATAAAGGTGTATGTGCGCTGGCCGAGGCGGCAACCACACAAGTCGCGCTGGGGGCGGTGGACAGGCTGGTGCGCCGCGGGTTGGTAATGCTGAGCTGTTTCACGCCGACAGATGCGGTGCATGTGCTGAACCGGTTTGACGGATTTGATGCGCAGGCGGCAAACCTGGGCGCAAGGTTGCTGGCGCGGCAGAAATCAGGTGCCGGAGAGCCGGTGGCCGACAGCGCAGAAGGGGCGGCCCGGCTGGTGGTGGAGGCGCTGACGCAGGCCTCTGCCCTGGCGCTGATGGATGCCGGGCTGGCAGATGACCTGAGCTATGACAGGGGCCATAATCAGGGCTGGACCGACAGCACCGCAGGGCCGGGCCCGCGAACAGGCACAGGACCGGGCGGCACAGAACATCTGGTCTCCTCAAATGGGGTGTTGCGGCGCGCGTTACGCAGGACAGACACAGGCGCGGCGGTACAAATCTCACTCAACCTAGGGATCCCCCTGATCGGGCTGGGCGCATCTGCGGGCACACATTATCCGGCAATTGCGGACAGAATTGGCGCACAGCTGGTGGTCCCGGCCCATGCCGGTGTGGCCGGCGCGGTGGGCGCGGCCGCCGGGGCGGTGCGGCAAAAAGTGCTGGTGCTGGTCACGCAGCCGTCAGACGGGGTGTTCCGCGTGCATCTGCCGGACGGGCCCAAAGATATGAAAACACAGGCCGAAGCGATCGCCGCAGGCCGAAGCGCCGCCGAAGCCGGCGCCCGGGCCCGGGCCAAAGCCGCCGGGGCCACAGGCGATCTGCGCCTGACCCTGCATGAAGCGATTGATGATGTGCCGGTGGGCCCGGATAAACAGCTGTTCCTGCAAGCCGCAATCACCGCCGAAGCCTCTGCAACTTGACCGCAGATGAAGAGAATGGGGTGAGTAGGGGGTTACTCAGCCTTAATCGGAATTACAAAGCTGGACGGGTATTTCCTGTGCTTGTCCGTGATGGAATCTGCGATACCAAGATCAAGGAACACCGCGCTGGCAACGATTTTCGCGCCAATTGTGCTGGGCACGGCGGCAAAGGCAGTTCTGAGCACCTCTTCTAGAGTTTCTGAGGGAAAATCAGAACTTTCACGAACAAGCCTGCGATAATAAACTGTGACTGATTTTTTCATACATAACCCCCAGTTCTTGATGGTTACAAAACACCAATCCCCAAAATTTTTGTGTTCAAAAAATGGGATTGAATTCAAAACTCAACATAAGCTGAATTTTGACGTATGCAAAAAAACCACATCTGCGTGAGGGGTGAGTAAAAGATTGCTCAGCAACGCTCAAACATATCAGGACAAAAATTTGGTGGGCCCGGCAGGACTCGAACCTGCAACAACACGGTTATGAGCCGTGGGTTC
>CALKIF010000021.1:0-3545 GCA_937988715.1 uncultured Alphaproteobacteria bacterium
GCGGCCGGACCAAAACCATCCATATTCAGGACCCGAAAGTGGATGCCCGCTATTTTGATCTTCTGATCACGCCGCGTCATGATGATATCGCCGCAGATGGCGATTTGCGCAGCGGGGGGGTGAGCAATATTCTGGCCACAACAGGCGCGCTGAACCGGCTGAGCGAGCAAGAAATTGATGAGGCGGCAGAGGGTGTGGCGGCGGCCTGGCCTGAGGTGTTCGGGGCTAGCGGCGGCAGGCTGGCCGTGGTGATGCTGGGCGGGCATAACCGGCGCTATAAGGCGGGTGAGCGGGAATTCACTCAGCTTGCGGACCAGCTGGCGGCCTTTGCAGAGGCCACCGGGGCGAGGCTGGCGCTTGTGCCGTCCAGGCGCACCCCCAGTAAGGGCCTGCGGGGTTTACGTGAGCGCTTGGTGGGCGCGTTGGGGGCAGAGGCGATCTGGTTCTGGGACGGGAATCTGACCGGCGGCCCGGGGGCGGTGAACCCCTATCCGGGCGTCCTGGGGCTGGCCGATTATCTCATCGTCACCTCAGATTCGGTGAATATGACAAGTGAGGCCGCGATCACCGGCAAGCCGCTTCTGACCGCAGAAATGGTCCCTGAAACCGGCCGGATCGCAACGTTCCACCAGATGATGCGGGCCGGGGGGCATACAGCAGCGTTGAGTGAAGTTCTGCGTGGGTCCCGGCAGCTGGCAGAGCCGTTCACGCCCTTAGATGAACGGGCCGAGATCGCCGCCGCGGTGTGGGCATTTTTCGACGGGAAGGTCTGAGGGGGGCGTCACAGACCGGCGGCTTTGCGCAGGATGTCGTTAATGCGGGTCTGCCAGCCTTTGCCGGTTGCCCGGAAATGACGCACCACATCACTGTCCAGACGCAAGGTCACCGGCAATTTGGGATCAGCCGCAACGCCTGCGAAGAGGACCACCCGCCGCAGGGGTAACAGTGTGACAGATAGGTTCTGGTCTGGTCGTGCCATCGGTCTGCTGTTGCTGCATCTGCTGCAGACAGACCATCTCCCCACCAGTAAGTATGAGGCAGGTTGTGCTCAGATCAAAATCACATTTGCGTGAGTGGGGATTTACTCAAGCTCTCCATCCCTCACGCTTCCCCTCACCTGGCGGGCCCGAGCCGCTTATCGGAACAGGCGGTCGCCTTCACCGGCCATGTCTTTGTACAGATAAGCGACCTGTTCTTCATAACCGTTATAAAGCTGGGTCGGCAGTCGGTCTCCTGTGCCCAGCATGCGCTCAGACGCCTGTGACCAGCGCGGGTGATCAACTTGCGGATTCACATTCGCCCAGAAGCCATATTCATTCGCCGCCAGCTGTTCCCAGAAGGAGAGCGGGCGTTGGTCAGTAAAGGTGATGCGCACCACCGACTTAATCCCCTTAAAGCCATATTTCCACGGCAGCACAAGGCGCAACGGCGCCCCGTTTTGTTTTTCGAGTCCTTTGCCATACAGACCGGTACCGATAAAGGCCAGCTCATTCATCGCTTCATCAATGGTCAGCCCCTCAACATAGGGCCAGGGGTACCAGGCCTGACGCTGGCCGGGCGCGATATCCGGGTCCATAAAGGTTTCCAGCCGGACATATTTCGCCTCTGGCTTGGGCTGGGCCAGCATGATACGCCGCGCCATCGGCACCCCTGTCCAGGGAACCGCCATTGCCCAGGCCTCTACACAGCGATGCCGGTAGAGCCGTTCTTCCTGAGGGCCGAGTTTGGCGATCAGATCAGCCGCGTCCAGCTGCATGTCTTCATCCACCATGCCGTCAATCGTGACCATCCACGGATCAGTGACCAGCTTCTGCGCCCGCCGCCAAATATTTTTCGATGAGCCGAATTCATAAAAATTAGTATAGGTGGTCGCTTCTTCTTCAACCGTGATCGGCCGGTCAAGCCCATAAGCGTCATTCCGGTCCGCCGGAAAGCCGGTGATGGGCGCGGCAAAAGCAGAAGCAAACGGCGTCAGAGAGGAGGCAGCCAGCCCGGCCCCGGCCAGACCCATGGATTTCAGCAAGGTGCGGCGGTTCAGATACACCGCCTCATCAGTGGCGAGGGATTCAGATATCTCCCAGGATTTAGGTGTGCGGATGAGCATGACAAGTCCTCCTGTTCTGTGGCCGGTATGCAAAAAGAAGCAGTATGACGCTATCGGGTGTTTGCGGCAAGATGAAGGCAGGTTTTTTTCAGGTTTAAATTGTTTTTGTATTTTTGTTTTTTTGCCATAGTTTAGTTGACAATGACGTCATAGGGGTATTATTTTAATACTATTGAGCAGGCTATGATACTGACTGAGCCGTCAGAGCTGACGCAGCTGAAGCAAACTATCCGTGCCAAGGCCAATAATCCAGATTTGTTTGTGTTTTCAGCACATGCAATTGAGCGCGGTTATGAACGGTCGATCACATTGATTGATGTTGTTCGGGTGTGCCGCGAGGGTGCGTTCAGCCAGCCTGTCACCGTTAACCGCAAGACAGGTGAATATCGGTTTCAGATCGCTCATCTGGTCGCCGGACGGCAAATTGCTGTTCAGGCCGCCTGACGGATCGACAAGACAGGAAACATTTTCATCATAACTGTCCTGGAACGGGAGACAGAAACATGACCAAACTGATCACCATCGCCCCGCTGGATGACGACGGTACGGCAAACGGCCTATATCATTACAAGATATGCGGACTGGATAATTACTGGCTGACCCCTGATTTGTATGAACGCGGCCCGACTGAAGGCATTGAAACCCCTACATTTCCGCGCCTGTTCGATGTACAGGCCGCAATCGGCATGCATGTCTGTTCACTCGACAGGCCCTTAACCGGCAAGGAGGTTCGGTTCCTGCGCACCGATATTGGCTACACGCAGAGCGAGCTGGGGAGTGTGCTGGGTTATAAAGACAAACAACGCGTGGCAGCCGTCGAAAAGGCTGGCGCGCAAGGGGCAGGGAACAGCCGACCTCTGGCCGGACCGGCAGATTTGTTGCTGAGACATGTCTATCTGGCCTGGCTCGGGCAACAGCCGCTGGTCGGGCAAGCCTACAGTCACCGCGCCCTGAAGCTGGGCCAGGCCCTGCACAGGCCCGCCCTTCCGGACGAGCAGATCTGGAAAGTTGCCGCCTGACCCCCCGGCCCTTTATGTTAAGGCGGCGCAGGCCTTTGCAATGCGCCCCATGGCGTCTTCCAGAACCGCTGTGCCGGTGGCATAGGAAATCCGGAAATGAGGCGACAGGCCAAAGGCCGCACCCTGAACCGTCGCCACGCCCTGTGATTCAAGCAAGTAAGAGACGAAATCACCGTCACTTTCAAGGCGTTTGCCGTCAGGGGTGGTGCGGCCAATCAGCCCGGAAATATTGGGATAGACATAAAAGGCGCCTTCAGGGACAAAACAATCCATCCCGTCAATCGCGTTCAGCGCGTCAGACACCAGCGTCCGGCGGGCCGCAAAATGCACCAGATTATCGGCCATGAAATCAAGCGGGCCGTTCAAAGCTTCTACCGCCGCCCATTGCGCAATCGAATTCGGGTTCGAGGTGGATTGTGACT
>CALKIF010000022.1:0-33336 GCA_937988715.1 uncultured Alphaproteobacteria bacterium
GCAAGGCGGGAATGGAGGTCAGGCATGAGGCAGTATCCGTTTCGCGTTACTGATCTTCATCAGCTCTGGGGTCATCATCAGATCTGGGGTCAATCCAGAGGCCCGGGCCGTTGCCGGAGAGATCATCAACAGGCCCGAATGTGCCTGCTTTATATAAATGTGGCGGCTGTTTGGCGGTCTGCGCCAGAATGGGATCAATAAAGGACCAGGCCGCCAACACTTCATCATGGCGCATAAACAAGGTCTGGTTGCCGCGGGCGGTGTCCATCAGCAGCCGTTCATACGCGTCAGGCAGACGCCCGCCAAATGTATCATCAAAAGACAGATTCAGCTCAGACGGGAACAGCCGCATACCGCCCGGCCCCGGTTCTTTTGAGATCAGCTGCAGGCGCACCCCTTCTGCGGGCTGCAGGCGGATAATCAGCCGGTTCGGCAGGCCGTCTTCTGCCCCGCCAAGAGGGGTTTTGGAGAAAATATCATGCGGCTTGCGTTTGAAGGTGATCACAATTTCTGACGCGCGCATCGCCAGTTTTTTGCCTGTGCGGATATAAAACGGCACCCCTGCCCAGCGCCAGTTATCCACCCACAGCTTCATCGCCACATAGGTTTCGGTCTCTGAGGCCTGGCCCAGTTCAGTTTCATAATCGCGATACTGGCCGCGCACAATTTCATCAGCTGTCGGCGGGCGCAGGGCGCGCAGAACACGCAGTTTTTCATCACGCACCTGATCCGCATCAAAAAAGGACGGCGGTTCCATCGCCACCAGACAGACCAGCTGCAGAATGTGATTCTGGACCATATCCCGGATTGCCCCGCTGGCATCATAATAGGCGGCGCGCTGGCCCACACCCACAGTTTCCGCCACCGTAATCTGGACATGTTCAACCGCGGTGTTGTTCCATTGTGATTCAAAAATCACATTGGCAAAGCGCAACGCCATCAGATTCTGAACCGTTTCCTTGCCCAGATAATGATCAATCCGGTAGATTTGCTTTTCATCAAAAACCGACTGCAGTTCAGCCCCGATTTCGTCTGCTGAGGCATAATCATGACCAAGCGGTTTTTCCACCACCAGACGGCTCTGTGGCAGGACAAGCCCGGCTGATTTCAGCAGCTGGCAGGAGGGCCCGAACAATTGCGGGGCAACCGCCAGATAAAAAATACAAGGCCGGTCCGGGCTGGCTTTCTGCTGCACAAAGGCGGCCAGATCCTGTGCCCCCTCACCGCTGAGGATATCCAGCCTGACCAGATGAATCAGCTGCAGAAACTGGTCAAACGCTTCACCAGGGGTGTCAGGGTGGGCAAGTGCATCTGCACAAAACGGCCTGAGCTTGTCGGCAAATTCGGCAAGGCTTATCTGTTGACGGGCCGCCGCCACCAGCCGGAATTCCGGTGTCACCTGGCCATCAAGAAACCGCCAGAACAGAGCCGGGAAGATTTTGCGTAACGCCAGATCGCCCGTGCCGCCAATAATCACATAATCGCTGTCAGGTACCAGCGCGCTTTGGGGCATCATTTCAGCCATGATGTCCGGTCCTTATCACATCCAGTGTAAACATAGTCTTTTTTTCGAATGGCCGCACTTTATCATGCCCGACAAACCCTGTCTGTACAAAAACCAACAATGACTCCCAACAAACGAGTAAAAAAACAGGCCTATTCTGGTTCGGCGGGCGCCAGCCTGACAGGCTGGCCATGCGGGGTGGCCAGATAGGCAGCCGCCCATCTGTCATACATTTTCTGCACCTCATCAGCGGTGGTCAGCTGTTTGCCGGCCAGACAATCCATCAGCGCCGCCATCCAGGCAAGATAATAGCTGTCCTGATCATCTGGCTGAGAGGCCTTGTGAGGCGGCTCTGCACGCAGATGACGGCCAAGCGCAGCGGTCCATTCCGGCCAGGTGAACACGCCTTTATCATATAAATGCACCGTCAGGGCGAACAGCTGGGCATGCCAGACCGCGCTGAACTTCTGTTCCGCAGCAAAGCCTTCAGCCGCGGTCATGACCGGTCTGCCGGAACAAGATAAGATTCCCACAGATCAAGACAGACCTCATCTGCGGTATCGCCAGCCTCCGGCCAGATATCAGCCGCCGCAAAACAGACCCCATAGAGATGTTCAGGGGCCTCTCCTAACCCGTGTGCGTTGCTGTCAGGCAGAACATGGCTGTGGTGATGGCGGATGATCTGGCCTGTACAGCCCGCACTATAGGCCGGCAGGCGGGTATGGCCGTTTGGGCTAAGGGTAATCTGATCCGGGTCAAGAACTGTGACCCGCTGGCCAAGGGCAAAGCGCGGCGGGGCCCGGTCAGGACGCACAGACGGCCCGCCACGGGCAAGAGCGGCGGCCACCTGTTCAGCTGTGGGGGCTGTGACCGCGGGCCGGGCCGCACCGGGGAGCGCCTGGCCCTTGCGGAGCTCGTCTGTTGAAACCAGCCCTGTTTCCACCAGCAAGGTCGCCAGCCCGGCCAGCCATTTTTCATAATAGCTGTAGGCCTGATAATCTGCAGCCGGCAGGCGTTCACGGGCATGACGAGAGCTGTCCAGATTCCATTTGCCCAGCCCCCCTGCCGCCACCGTAATCGCCAATGCACGGGCCTGCCAGTCTTCAGCAAAAACAGGCCCTTCCGGCGGGTCTATCGGGATCGGCCCGCCTGGCTGGCCGCCCATATCATGAGTTTTGTTTTTGCGCTCAGATGCGGTCATCAGCCCCCCTCATCCGACGGGGCGGTGGGCAGGCCGGTGCCGATCATACAATCACGGGTGACCCAGCCGGCCAGTTCGTCTTCGCTCAGGCCGTCTGTGCCTTCAGGGCGCATGGGCAGCACAAGATAGCGGATCTCTGCTGTGGAATCCCAGACCCTGATTTTGGTCTGTTCCGGCAGCTCAAGCCCGAATTCAGACAACACCGCGCGCGGCTCTCGCACCGCCCGGCGGCGGTAATTGTCAGATTTGTACCAGCCCGGCGGAATCCCCAGTAACGGCCAGGGATAACAGCTGCATAAGGTACAAACCACCAGATGATGCAGATCATCTGTTTGTTCTACCACCACAACATGTTCGCCCTGGCGGCCATTATGATCCAGCTCATCCAACAATGCATCTGTATCGTTCAGCAGACGGGCCTTAAAGGCATCATCACACCAGGCGCGGGCCACCAGAGCAGCACCAATCTGGGGGCCGATTTTATTCTGGTAGGTATCAATGATCAGCTGCAGGGCAGCCGGATCAACAAGGCCTTTTTCGGTCAGCAGGGTTTCTAAGGCCTGAACACGTAAATGCGGCTCAGGCGGAAGCAGGCTGTGAGGATGGTCATGGTGATCATGTGGCATGCACAAAAGACTGACACAAAGTTGCGGCCGCGTCCAGAACCTGACATGGTGTCAGGCAGGACAGGCATAAGCAGGGGCAAACAGGCACAAGGCAAACAGACATGACAGATAAGGATGAGCACAGGCGCGCCCTGTGTGACGAGATGAGAGCAGCAGGTGTGACAGAGGCGCAGATCACGCTGGCGCTGGAGACCAGCCAGGTGCTGCTGGATCAGCTGGCCAGCACCCCGGTTGACGGGCGGCAAAAGCGTAGCGTGCGAGAGCTGTATCAGCACTATGCCCCTGCAGGAGAATAAAAAATGAGCCTGTATCAGTCTGTTGATGACTATCGCGAGGCCCACCACAAACAGCCCGGCGGAGCCGCTGCGCGGGTGCAAGAGGTGCTGGACCAGCTGAACGGGCTGGGCCGCCGGTTGGACGCGGTCCGGTTCCTTGATGAGGGTTTTGCCCATGAGCAGGCCGAACAGCTGGCCGCCTCAGCAGAAGCCGATCAGCTGTTGGCAGGCGTGCCTTTGGCCCATAAAGAGCTGTATGGCCGCACCTTTACAGACAGGCCAGGCTGGCCAGATGAGGGCGGATCGAAATCCTATCAAGGCCAGACCGCCCGCCGCACCGCCACTGTGATAAACAGACTGGATGCGGCCGGAGCGATTGATTGCGGGCGGCTGGTGTCAGTGGAATATGCGCTGGGGGTGACCGGCCATAATGCCTTTGCCGGTACCCCGAAAAACCCCTGGAACCCGGCCTATATCTGTGGCGGGTCCTCTTCGGGATCAGGGGCGGTTGTGGCGGCCGGGATTGTGCCTGCCGCGCTGGGCAGTGATACCGGCGGGTCAATCCGTCTGCCTGCGGCGGCCTGTGGTCTGGTGGGGAT
Organism: uncultured Alphaproteobacteria bacterium; assembly: GCA_937988715.1. Taxonomy (GTDB): domain Bacteria; phylum Pseudomonadota; class Alphaproteobacteria; order Puniceispirillales; family Puniceispirillaceae; genus JADHLI01. Next base: position 4,206 of record CALKIF010000022.1, read on the forward strand.
CAAACCGAGCCATGGTCTGGTCTCTCGTGCAGGTGTGTTTGCCTTGTCAAATTCGCTGGATACGGTAGGGCCGCTCAGCCGGTCCGTTCAGGACGGGGCGCAGATATTTGCCGCCCTGACCGGTTATGACGGGGCAGATAATCAGAGCCTGCATACCGCACAGGCAGACTATCTGTCCGGGCTGGAAGACGGGCTTGAGGGCATCAGGCTGGGGCTGGCAGAGCCGTATTTCCTGACGGGAAGTGATACAGAGGTTGCAGACCCGGTGGCCAGCTGTTTTGAGCAGTGCGCGCGTGCCGGGGCCATCTGCTGTGATATTGAGATCGCCGGTATTGAGGCCAGTAACCCGCTGAATGTGCTGCTGATCGCAAGTGAGGCGGCACAGATTCATAAACGAGTCGTTCTGGACAGTCCAGATCAGCTGAATGACCAGACCCTGATGCGGGTCCTGACCGGGATATTTACCCGTGATGAGGACTATCAGCGTCTGCAGGCCGCACGTGCCGAATGTATCGCGCGCACGATAGACGAAGTGTTTGAGAAGGTGGATATGTTCATGACCCCAGTCTGGCCCTTTGTGCTGCCCACCATCGAGGACAGTGATGTGGGCGCCAACCCGGAAGCCGCGCCCTTGATGCAGCGGATCGGCCATAATACGCGGCCCGTGAATTTCTTAGGCCTGCCCGCGGTGTGTCTGCCGATAGGGTTTGACCGCAACGGCCTGCCTTTATCAGTGCAGCTGGTCGGCAAGCCGTTTTCAGAAGCATTATTGTTGCGGGCCGCACGCGCCATCGAACGGGACTATAATTTCTGGTCTGCACGGCCTGACCTCAGCCAGCTATAGGCTAGAGCCGGGCCACCAGCTTTTTCAGTTTGGCTTCGACCACATCCGGCGGTTCGGCAATATCAATTGTGCCGGTCATCCGCCCCTGACCATTCAGCAAAAACACCGTTGCGGTATGATCAAGTGTGTAGCTGCCCTCTGCGGTGTCTGACCGCTCCCAGTAAATGCCCCAGGCTTTGGCCAGAGCCAGAACATCTGTTTCATCGCCGGTAATGCCGGTAATCTGTGCCCCGAAATAGGGAATGAACTCATTCAAAACCGCAACCGTGTCCCGGGCCGGATCAAGCGTGATAAACACAATCTGCAGATCAGCTTTGTCCGTGCCCAGCGTATCACGGGCAGTGGCCAGATCATTCAAGGTGGTCGGGCAAATCTCAGGGCAATGGGTAAAGCCGAAAAACACAGCAGAGGCCCGGCCGATAAAGATCTCTTCGCTGACCGGCTGGCCGGTGTGATCAGTCAAGGTAAAGGGCGCGCCAATTTCAAAACCGGTCTGGTCACGCGGGACCCACTGGCGGGCCAGATAGTCAGACACACCATAGGCCAGCCCCAGAAGACAAACAAAGCCAAGCCCCCAAAGAGCAAATGAACGTCTGGTCTGTGTCATTGGCGGGAATAACTCCGGTTAATGGTTGTGTGAATGGGCCTTTTTATGGCCGGGTGTTTTCACCACCGCAAAAGGCAGAACAACTTCTCCGCAAGGGGTGAAGGTAAGGCTGATCTCATATGCCTCGTCTGGTTTCAGCTGGCGGTTAAGACCCATAAACATCAGATGACGGCCCCTTGGCATCAGCTTGACGGTCAGCCCGTCTGGCAGGGCCAGCCCACCTTCAATTTCATGCATTTTCATCACGCCATTTTCATGTTTCATGTCATGAAGTTCTGTTGTCCGGGAGAACGGGGCTGAGGCAGAGACTAATGTCTGCAGCTGGCCGGTGTTGTTGGTGATCTGAAGATAACCGGCGGCAACAGGCGCGTTCGGGGCGGTGGCGCGGATCTGGGCATGATCAATCATCAGCCCCTGACCAAGACAGGACGCAACAGCAGGAGAGGCCGTCAGGCAAACCCCTGTACAGGCCAGAACCAGCCCTCGCCGGAAGCGGTAGCCCAGATTTTGAAGAGCTGACATATCTATTCCTTTCGTCTGTCTGATGCGCTGGCCACATCTTCTTGCTGACCTAGCACAAAACACATCCGCTATACAGATTGGGTGAAGATATTTTTTGACTCTGCGACAATATCGACCAAAACTGAATCCCAGACCCTGTCAGTGATGAGAGATAGAGAGAAATATGTGTGCACAGATTTATCCGGCCCAGCCGTCAGAAAATAATTATGATGTGGTGATTATCGGCGGCGCAATTGTCGGCTCGTCCATCGCCTGGTTTTTATCTCAGCAGTCTGAGTTTCAGGGGCGCATTCTGGTGGTGGAACGTGACCCGAGTTATGAATTTGCCTCAACATCACGCACCAATTCGTGTGTGCGCCAGCAATTTTCAACTGAGATTAATATCAAGATTTCCCAGTTCACGGCTGACTATGTGAAACATTTCCGCACGCATATGGGCGGCGGGGCGGATATCCCTGATCTGGTGCTGGATGCGTTCGGCTATATGTATCTGGCAGATACTGAAGAGTTTGCCGCCCAATTGCGGGTGAACCAGGCCTTGCAGGCGTCGTTGGGCGCAGGCACGAAGCTGATGAGTGCTGATGAGATCAAGGCCGATTATCCGTTCTATCATGTCGATGATATTCTGCTGGGCAGTCATAATCTGGTGGATGAGGGGTATTTTGAAGGCAGCACCATGTTTGAATGGTGGCGCCGCATGGCCCGCAAGGCCGGGGCTGAGTACATCCAGAATGAGGTGGTCGGGCTGGAGATGGCGGCAAACGGGCAAAGCGTTCAGAGCGTCAGGCTGGCAACAGGAGAGGTGGTCTCAGCCGGGGTGGTGGTGAATGCGGCCGGGCCGCGCGCCGCCGTGGTTGCAGATATGGCTGGCATTTTTCTGCCGGTTGAGCCGCGCAAACGCTATACCTGGATTTTTACAGCTGAACAGCCGCTGGACCGGCCCCTGCCCCTGACCATTGATCCGTCCGGTATCCATTTACGCCAATATGGCAAAACAGATTATATGGCCGGCAGCCCGCCGCATATTGACCCGGCGGTGGCGTTTGATGATTTTGTCGAAGATCACGATATCTGGCAGGACCATGTCTGGCCGCTTATCGCCACCCGCATCCCGCAATTTGAAGCGATTAAGGTGACCTCATCCTGGGCCGGTCATTACGCCTATAACACGTTGGATCATAACGCAGTTCTGGGCCCGCACCCTGAGGTCAGCAATTTCATCTTTGCAAACGGGTTTTCAGGACATGGGCTGCAGCAATCGCCTGCGGTCGGGCGCGGCATTTCAGAATGGATCACGCATGGGGCCTGGCAGAGCCTGGATTTAAGCTGTTTTTCTTATGAACGGATCGCCGCGAATGAGCCGCTGCTGGAACGGGCGGTGATTTAAGCGGCCATAAAGGCCTCTACCCGGGCGCGGTCCGGCATCGGGGCCACCGCGCCATAGCCGGTGGTCGACAAAGCCGCCGCCGCATTGGCATAAAGGCCGGCTGCAAAGGCATCACGCCCGGCCAGAATTTCCGCCAGAAACGCGCCGTCAAACGTATCCCCGGCAGCGGTCGCATCAACCGCATCAACAGAAAAGGCCGGAATCACAGCCCGCTTATCAGATGTCGCGATCAATGTGCCCGCCTTGCCCAGCGTGAGGGCAACAATCTCTGCCCCCAGTTTCAGATAAACATCAGCAATATCATCCGGTGCGTCATGGCCGGTCAGAAGCCGGGCATCATCAAGCCCGGGCAGCGCGATATGACACAATGCCATCGCCTGGTGAATCACAGACCGGGCTTTATCCAGGGGCCATAATTTCAAGCGCAGATTGGGATCATAGCTGATCCGCCCGCCAGAGGAACGAACCGTTTCCATGGCCGCAAAACATGTATCGGCCGCGATATCAGATATGCCTTGCGAGATGCCGGAGAGATGCAGAATCCGGCAGGAAGTCAGGGCTGAAGACACAGAAGAGGTCGCCAGATCAGCCCGGCTCATCAGGCTGGCCGCGCTGCCCGCACGGCGGTAGGAAAAGTCATGCCCCGCATCAGAATGGGTGACAAAATAAATCCCTGTCTGGGCCCCTTCCACACAAGTGACAGCCGTGGTGTCAACCGCCTCTTTTGTCCAGAGATCCAGAATTTTCTGACCAAACCGGTCTGCCCCTAAATGAGTCAGGCAGCCCACAGATGCGCCCTGCCGCGCAGCAGAGATGGCACAGTTTGAGGTATCCCCGCCAAAGCCTTCCAGCCAGCGCCCATCTGGTTGCTGGTTAAATTCCAGCATCGGTTCCCCAAGACATAACAGATCAGCCATCAGCCTGTCCGTTCATCAACCTGATAGCCCGCTTTGCCCAGAGCAGAACAAAGCGCCTCATGGCCCATTTTTGCATAGACAAGCGGGTTGGCTTTGGCCGGGTCCTGTTCAGCTTCGATAATCACCCAGCCTTCATAGCCTGTGTCATATAAGGCGGCCATGATCGGGTCATAATCAATCAGCCCGTCACCCGGGACAGTGAAGACGCCGTCCAGCACGCAGTCCAGGAAGCTGTGTCTGTCCTTATCCACCGCGGCCAGCACATCGGCCCGGATATCCTTGGTATGGACATGATTAATCCGGTGGCCATGATTTTTGATGACCCGCAGATTATCACCGCCCGCAAACACAAGATGGCCGGTATCCAGAAGCAGATTCACCGCCGCGCCGGTATGGGCCATCAGCTGATCCAGTTCCGTTTCGGTTTCCACAGCCGTGCCCATATGATGATGAAAGGTTAAGGGCACACCCTTGTCCGCACAATGTTCAGCCAGCGCGGTCAGGCGGCGGCCATAAGCAGCGATGTCAAAATCAGCCAGTTTCGGGCGGCTGTTTAAGGGTCGTTCCTGACGGTTCTGGACCGTCTCATAGGTCTCGCCATAGACAATCACAGCCGCCCCGCATTGCTTGAACAACTCCAGCTGGGCCGCAATCTGGTCAAGCTCTGCTTCCAGGCTGTTATGGATCAGCGTACCGGAATACCAGCCGGAGACCAGGGCCAGATCATGGTCCCCCAGAACGGCTGATAAAGCGGCCGCGTCTTTGGGGAATTTGCCGCCTGTCTCGGTACCGGTAAAACCGGCCTGGCGGGTTTCAACAAGACAGGTTTCCAAGCTGGTCTCGCCGCCAAGCTGGGGCAAATCATCATTGGTCCAGGAAATCGGGGACATGCCCAAACGCAGTTTCATCACGTAAACTCTCTTCTATATTATCAGTCGGGAACAGGCTGGTCAGCCGGTGATGATCCATTCATGATCAGGATCATTGTGAAATTTCCAGACCCGCTTCGGTCCAGCCATAACATTTAAATAATAGCTTTCATAGCCATGCGGCGCGCCAACAGGATGATACCCTTCAGGGACCAGAACAACAGACCGGTCCGGGGCGGCCATCACCTCATCCAGGCGGCGGTCATCTGTATAGACACGCTGCAGCACATAGCCCTGAGGCGGGTTTATGCGGTGATAATAGGTTTCCTCCAAAAGGCTTTCATGCGGCAGATTATCTGTATCATGCTTATGCGGCGGATAAGAGGACCAATGCCCGGACGGGGTGATGACCTCTACCACAAGCAAGCTGTCCGCGGGTTCTGTTTCCGGCAGGATATTACAGACAAAACGCGTATTTGTGCCGCTGCCGCGCTGTTCCAGCGGCATCTGGTCAGGGGTGATGAGACGGGCGGGGTGATCATCAGTAAGGCCCGGGGCCCGGCAAATCGCTATCTCGCAGGCAGAAGCAGCGGTGACAGACCAGCTGGTCCGGCGCGGCACATAAAGCGCATATGGCGGGGTCCGGTCAAACACAGACGCCCGCCCCTCTACCAGGCCGAACGCCGTCTCACCGGCGCTGAACTCTGCCGCGCCTGAGAGCAGAACAAGGCAAAGCTCTTCATCTGTACCTGCCTCAGCCAAGGTCTGGCCAGCGGTCAGATCCTGTACCGCGAACCCGACATGTGCCCAGCCCGCAGATGAAGGCGTGATGTCCTGCACAAGCGATGAGCCAGTATTTGGGGTGATCAGCAGATCAGACATGCGGGGTCTCCTCTAGTGTTATTTCTGGCCCATCTTCTGGCCCTGGCGACCCTGTTCATAAGATGAGCGGATAGCCGTCATGCCGGGCCGGTCAGACGCCGCCGGCGGGGCCACATCCCACCAGGTTCCACCAGCCGCGGTTGAAGGGCCGGGGTCAGTATCAATCACAATGACCTGAACACCGCCGGCAGATACAGCACGCGCCACTTCATCTTCAAGTTCGGCAATGCTGGCGACCTTGACCGCCTCAGCCCCCAGAGAGGCGGCATGCGCCGCATAGTCAATATCGGGCAGCTGTTCATGATGAGAATCACTGAACAGATTATTGAACGGGGCCCCGCCGGTGGCGGCCTGAAGCCGGTTGATACAGCCAAAGCCGCGATTATCGGTAATCACCAATGTAAAGGAGACGCCCATCATCACCGCGGTGGCCAGTTCAGAATTCATCATCAGATAGGAACCATCGCCGGCAAACACCACATTCGGGCGGTCAGGACAGGCCATATATACACCGATACCGGCGGCCACCTCATAACCCATACAGGAAAAGCCATATTCCATATGATAGCCGTCAGTCTGGCCAGTCTGCCATAATTTATGCAGCTCTCCCGGCATAGAGCCTGCGGCACCGACCACAATAGTGTGTTCCGGCACCGCCCGGTTCACCGCGCCAATGACCTGGCTGTCACTGGGCAGATGATTGCCTTTCGGGGCGGCGGTAACAGCCGATACATCTGCTGACCAGGCCTGTTGCAAACTGCCGATTTCCTCAGCATAGGCCGGGCTGATGTTCAGGTCAGGCAAGGCTTCATCCAGCGCGGCTAGGGTTTCATCTGCATCTGCTGTCAGCGCCAGCGCGCCCTGTTTTATCGCGTCATGTGTTTGCACATTGATGCTGATCATCCGCCCTGAAAACAGGGCATTTGATCCGGTGGTGAAATCCTGCAACCGGCTGCCGACAGACAGGATCAGATCAGCAGAGGCGGCAAGACTGTTGGCCGCACTGGCCCCGGTCACACCAAGAGAGCCCACCATCTGATCATGAGTATCCGGCAGGGCGGATTTCCCGGCCTGGGTTACCGCCACAGGAATGCCGGTGCGTGCCGCAAAGGCGGCCAAGCGGGGTTGGGCCCCTGAATAACGCACCCCGCCCCCGGCGACGATCAGAGGCCGTTTGGCGGTGCGCAGCTGGTCAATCGCGGCAGCGAGCCTGGTGTTATCTGCCCGCGGGCGCGGGATGTCCCACACAGCCGGTTCAAAAAAGGTGGCCGGGAAGTCATAGGCTTCAGACTGAACATCCTGACACAAGCTGAGGCAGACCGGCCCGCACATCGCCGGATCCGTAAAGACAGACATCATCTTCGGCAGGGCTTTGAGGAGCTGTTCAGGCCGGGTGATGCGATCAAAATATCGGGTGACGGGGCGGAAACAGTCATTGGCAGAGACAGTGCCGTCAGAAAAATCTTCTATCTGCTGGAGCACAGGATCAGGCCGCCGGTCGGCAAACACATCCCCTGGCAGCAGCAGCACAGGCAGGCGGTTGACATGCGCCAGTGCCGCCGCGGTCACCATATTGGTCGCGCCCGGCCCGATAGAGGAGGTCACCGCCATAAACCGGCGGCGGCCGTGCTGTTTGGCATAGGCAATCGCGGCATGCGCCATGGATTGTTCATTATGGCCGCGATAGGTCGGCAGACGGTCTTTTTCCGCATAAAGCGCCTCACCCAGACCGGCCACATTGCCATGCCCGAAAATCGCCCAGACACCGGCAAAAGCCGCTTCTGTACTGCCGTCAAATTGTCTTATCTGCTGGGCCGCCAGATATCTGACCAGAGCCTGAGCCATTGTCAATCTTAGCGTGTTCATCTGTCTGCTCCTCTTCACTTGCCGCAACGGCGGCTTCAGGCATTCTGCCAGGCGTCAATCAGCCCGGCAAAGGCTGTGGCCATCTGGCGGGTGGCGGTCTCATCATCACTCCGGCCCGCAAACCAGTCTTCAGCCGGGCCCCAGAAAATGGTCCGGCCAATCGCAAACCCGTTTACCATAGCTTCACTTTTGGCCGCCGCAAACATCGCCGTGAGCTGATCAGCCGGCATTTGTTTGCCCAGCACAATTATCCCCTGGGCATAGGGATCATACCGTCTGACCAGATCGCCGCAGGCCTGCCAGAAACCGGCCCCGTCAACAGGTTCCAGCTTCCACCAGTCAGGATAAATCCCCTGCTGGTAAATCTGGTCCATAATCACCGGAATGTCATCAGCCGCCACAGGCTGGCCGGAGTGCGAGGTAATGATTTCCACCAACAGCTCTCGTCCGGCGGTGCGGCAGGCATCATACAGACGGGCCAGAAGCTGGTCATGATGCTGGCGGATATCAGCCGGATCATCCAGCCGGTAAGGCAGCAGCAGCTTCACGGTTTGCGTGACCGGCCATTCGGCCAGATGTGTGCCGATATCCGGGCCCATATTCAGGGCCAGAGGATACACCCCGGAGGCCTCAACAGGCCGGCCTGTCCAGAGCCCGCTGTCAGCTGATCTGTGCAGGGCGGCCTGGCCAAGTTCATCATCCACCAGCAAGCCAACCCCGTCCTGAGAGGCCGCCACTATCTGGACCGCGTCATAAGCCAGCGCCTTGAACCGGCCGATAGCAGCTGTATCCCGGCCGGTACGGCTGGCCAAATCTTCGAATTGCTGGCGGTGATCAAAGGCAAAAGCAAACAGCTTGTCATGACGCACACGCCGCAGGGTGGACCAATGCAGCTGGTTCAGGACCGGATCTTTGCGCAAGGCAAAATAATCACTGCCCTTATCCAAGAGGTGACGCAATTCAGGATAGGAGGGATAAGACGGGGCACAGCCATGGCGGGAGACCGCAAGCGCGCCGCATGTATTGGCATAGCGGGCGGCAACTTCCAGCCCCTCATCGCGCAGCCAGCCGCGCAAGAACCCGGCCATAAAGCCGTCCCCTGCACCGAGGACATTATAGACCTCAATCTCGCGCACAGGTGAGGAAATGCCTGAGTCCCAGTCAGTGATAATATCTTCAAACACCACACAGCCCATCGCCCCGCGTTTGCACACGAAAACCGCATCACTCAATGCACGGGCGGTACGCAGGGCAGCCAGCGTATCGGTGCTGCCACCAGCGATATGCCATTCTTCTTCAGTCCCGACAACCAGATCACACAGCGGCAGGATGTTTTGCAGATGTGCGGTCACAAAAGCTGATTCACGGAACCGGTCTTCACCGTCACCATGCCCGCCAAGGGCCCACAGATTGGGCCGGTAATCAATATCAAAGGCAACCTTGCGGCCGGCGCTGCGTGCGCATTGCATGGCATAGGTTGAGGCCTCTGCGACCTGAGGTGTGCTGAAATGTGTGCCGGTCACCACCACAGCTTTTGCAGAGGCGATAAAGGCCGCATCAATGTCATCTTTGTGAAGCGCCATATCGGCACAGTTTTCGCGCACAAAAATCAGCGGAAATTGTTCTGAATTCCGTATCCCCAGCAGCACAAGGGCGGTCAGCCGGTCTGGATCAACAAGAGTGTGAGAGATATCCACGCCTTCACGGGTCAGCTGTTCGGTAATAAAGCGGCCCATATGTTCATCACCCACCCGCGTGATGAGCGCTGATTTCAGCCCAAGACGGGCCGCACCAATGGAAATATTGGTCGGGCTGCCGCCGATATATTTATCAAAGCCGGCCATATCTTCGAGCCGGCCGCCGGTTTGTGTGCCATACAAATCAACAGAAGACCGGCCGATGCAGATGACATCAAGATCAGAAGAAGACGCCGTCATGTTATCTGCCCGTGATATCAGGATGTTGCCAATTCTTTGGCCAGATCGCCGATTTCCGCGCCCCCGGCCATCAGCCGCTTGATATCATCGCCTTCAAGGTCTTTGGCGGTGCCTTCACCGATAACCTCACCAAGGCTGAGGAAGGTAAAACGGTCAGCGATCAGACGGGCATGAATTTCATTATGGGTGATCAGAATAATCGCGATATTGCCCAGCTCTTGGACCCGGCGGATGGTTTTCAGGACTTCCATCTGTTGTTTCTGGCCAAGGGCAGAGGTCGGCTCATCCAGGATCAGAACTTTGGCACCGAAATAAATCGCCCGCGCAATCGCCAGAGTCTGGCGCTGGCCACCTGACATGGTCCCGACCGCTTGTTCCGGATCAGCGATATTAATGCCGATTTTCGCCATCTCTGCGATGGCGATCTGGTGCATTTCATCCATCTTCAGCAGACCAAAGGGTGAGTTAAAGCGGGTCAGCTCTCGCCCCAGGAAGAAATTGCGGGTGACAGAGGTGAGCGGATTCAGGGCCAGATCCTGGTAAACCGTGCCGATACCGGCATCCGTGGCGTTGCGCGGAGAGGCAAAATTCACCTGCTCGCCTTCAACCCTGATCTGGCCTTCAGTGGCCGGAAACACGCCAGACAGAATCTTGATAAGGGTGGATTTCCCCGCCCCGTTATCGCCCAGGAGCGCATGCACCTCACCCGGATAGACCTTCAGAGAGACTCCGTTCAGCGCGGTGAATGCGCCGAATTTTTTGACCAGATCAACAGTTTCAATAAGTGGCTGCGTGCTGCTCATATCAGATTGTCCCCATAATCCGTTTGCGGATATTTTCATTCAGCAAGGCAGAGGCGATGATCACCAACCCCAAAAACACCCGGTAGAAGGAGCCGTCAATGCCCGGGATATAGAAAAACGCTTCTTTGGCGATACCGAAAATAAACGCCCCGACTATAATCCCCAGAATGGTCCCGAAACCGCCGGTCATCACAATGCCGCCAATGACCGCGGCCGCTATAGCCTCCAGCTCTTTCAAATTGCCTTTCGCGGCATCTGCTGTATTGACCTCAAACACCTGGCAGGTGGCAAAGATGGTCGCACAAAAGGCCGAAAACATGAACAAGGATATCTTCACCTTGTCAGTGGGCACACCGTTGGCCTTGGCCGCGTTCAGATTGCCGCCGGTCGAATAAATCCAGTTCCCGGCCTGGGTCCGGCTGAGCACAATATAACAAAACAGCGACAACAGCACCCAGATCATCACACAGGAATATAAGCCCGGCGCAAACTGGTTACCAAAATTATTTGTGTTCCAGTCAATCGGATAATACAGCCAGTCAAACACAGGTTCCAAAATATCGCCGCCAAAGAAATTCGCCACAGGCCGGGCAGTGATCACAGAATCAATGTAGGCCCTGGCCACATCAATATCCGTGACAGATTTCGGCACCACAGGCGTGACCTTGAAATTGGCGATTTTATCCTGAATTGTGGCGACCATAGAATCATTGCCGGAATTGATCGCGTTTTCCAATGCCCGTTCCAGAGGCCGGACCCCTTTTGAGGCCATAATCTCTGTCTTGGCATCAGCGATGCGCTGATAGGTATATTGCAGCCGGTCTGTGATGCTGGCGACCTTGTCTGCGGGGAGCGCGTTTACAATCGCCATCAGGTCGGTTTCCGGCAGGGCCTTGGCCGCTTCGCGTTCAATCTCGCCATGGCCGGGCAGATGAATGATATTTTTGATATCCGGAATTTCGGTCACTGTGGTGGCGCCCTTGACCTGATCCGGGCGGTGATTAAATGACCGCAAAGACACCTCAGTCAGGCCGCGCAGGAAAAACAAACCGCCCAGCGTGACAATAAAAGACGGCAGGCCGGACCGGACCACGATATAGCCCTGCAGCCAGCCGAAAAACAGCGTAAAACACATGGTGATGAGAATCGCCCCTATCGGCGAGACATCAGAGATATAAAACAGCGTAAAAAATTCAATATGAACGCCGCCGTCAAATGACAGATAGGGGATCACAACAGCAAACCCCCAGCGTAAGATCATCGCCATACAGGCCCCGGCAAAGCCAATCATAGAACCGATAGACAGATCAAATTCGCCCGCAATAATCAACAGGCCCGCGCCAAGGGCGATAATCCCCAATTGCGAGATGACGCGCAGATTATTCCTGATCCCCAGCGCGTTAAAGCCTTCACCAGCAAAGGGATTCAGAGAGAATTCACCTGCCGGAATAGAGAAATACCCCAGCATGCCGAACAGCACCAGCATAACCCCGATAGGACCAATTTCAGGACGATTGAACAGAGCCGCAAACCGGCCCTTGGTTTCATGTCGGTCAGATTCCTGGCGCTTAGCGGCAGACATGATAAAGTTTCCCCTTAAACGAAATAAAAGGAGTGGGCAGCCCGTATCGCGCTACCCACCCAAAAGTTTTTTGTGCTTATCTGTCCACACCAGCAAGGGCAGCAACAGATGAGGCATTTGACTTGTCAACAAAACCCGGGCCAGACGGGATGTTTGCCCCTGGCAGCAGGCCTGCACCATTATTGTACAGATGCAGCACGATCACAGGCATGTAGCCCTGCAGACGCTGCTGCTGATCGATTGTGTACTGAACTTTACCAGCATTGATCATGTCCATGACAGGCGGGCTCAAGTCAAAGCAGGAATGGTGTACTGACATGCCCAGCTCGTCAATCGCCTGCTGAACCCCTACACATACATGCGGGCCGACAGACAGAACCGCGTCAATATCCGGGTTGGCCTGCAGACCAGCCGCCGCCCGTGTCGGGATTGTGGCCGGGTCATTTGAGCTGTCCACCAGCTTTGTCGGTACAGATTCACCATAACCGTTACAACGATCATTCAGCGCTGTGTTGTAAGCTTCCTGAATAAAGCAAAGGGCTTTGGTTGCGCCTTCGGCTTTCGCCCGCGCACCAGCTGACTGACCGGCCAGGAATTCTGGCTGACCCACATGCATCAGGGCGCCAACTTCCTTGGATGATTCAAGACCTGAATTCATGGTGATCACAGGAATACCGGCAGCAACAGCCGCCTTAATCGCGCCGCCCAGCGCATCTGGATCAGGCAGAGACACCACAATGCCGTCCGGCTGTGTGGCCGCAGCAGCTGTGATTGATTTGGCCATATCACCCATGTCACCTGACGGATTGAAGATATATTCAAAATCAGCACCAACCGCGCGGGCAGCGTCTTCACCACCTTTTTGCACAACAGGCCAGAAAGGATCTTTACCTTCACCGTGTGTAACCATAACGTAACGTTCTGCCTGAGCAGCACCAGCAACCATAGTTACCGCCGCAGTCAGAGCAAAAATAAGCTTTTTCATATCATCCTCCAGGATTTTTCTTTTTTAAAGTGCAACTATTAGCCAACATTCTTTAGCGAATGTAAATATAGAAATGCGCGTTTATTATAAGATATTAAAAGAATCGGCATACATTAGGCAGCGACGCCCCATTTCTTAGAATATATTTCTACCATTAGAAAAATATTCTCTTTGTGGAGTTTCACTAATTCGACTTTGAAATTCTCAATGAATGATTTATGGATCCAAAATCACAGCAGCAAAATAGGGAGCCATCTGAAATGATACAGAAAAATAAGTCTATTGGAATTGGCGTCATTGGCACCGGCTTTATGGGTAAAGCGCATTCAATCGCCTACAGCGCCTCCGCTTCTGTGTTTGGCACGGGCCTGCGCCCTCGCCTGGAAATCGTTTGTGACCTCAGCCCGGAGCGGGCCAGTCAGCGCGCCACAGATCTGGGCTTTTCGCGTTACAGTGATAACTGGCGAGATGTGGTTGAAGATGACAGGGTTGAGCTGGTCTCTATCTGTACGCCAAATGACACCCATGCTGAAATCGCCATCGCCGCGCTGAAGGCGGGCAAGCATGTCTGGTGTGAAAAGCCCATGTCGACCACTCTGGCTGATTCAGCCGCTATGGCAGCGGCAGCGGCAGCGTCAACAGGCCAGACCATCATTGGATACAACTACACCAAAAACCCGGCCGTCACCCATGCCCGCCGCCTGATCGAGAACGGGGCTATCGGCCGCGTTTCGGGATTTTTCTGCCGGTATGATGTGGATAATGAAGCTGACGGAAACCGGCCCTGGTCCTGGCGGATGTCACGTGCACAATCCGGCACAGGGGCAAACGGAGATGTGCTGTCACATGTGATTTCTGTTGCGCATTTCCTGACCGGATCAACCATTTCCCGTGTCGCCGGTGATTATGCAATTGTGCATGAAGAGCGCGCAGATGCGGGCAATGAAGGGCAGACCAAAACCGTTGATAATGATGATATGGTCTCTGCACTTGTGCATTTTGAAAATGGGGTCAAAGGCCATATCGGGGCCAGCCGCGTGACCTGGGGGCGCAAATGCGGGCTGCGCTGGGAAATCCATGGCACAGAAGGCACCATTTTATATGATCAGGAACGGCTGAATGAGCTGAAGCTGTTTACCCGCCAGGATGACCCGGCAACAGACGGGTTCCGGACCATTCTGACCGGCCCGCTGCATGAGCCTTACGCCGCCTTTCTGCCCAATGGCGGACATTCCCTTGGCTATATGGATGTGAAAATCTGTGAGCTGCATGAGCTGCTGGGCGCAATTGAAGAGGGCTCACCTGTCTGGCCCAGCTTTGCGGACGGGCTGGTGATTGAAAAAGTGATGGATGCGGTGGACCGGTCTGCCCAGTCCGGGAATTGGGCAGATGTGTAAGCCTGGGGCAGATGTATAAGCCGGGCTGGCCTCAGACCCAGCCGCCATCCACAATATAGCTCTGGTTAGAACAGGCCCCGGCCTCATCAGACGCCATAAACAGAACAAAGCGGGCAATATCGTCCGGCACCAGCTTGCGTTTCACGCATTGCCGCTGCATCAGTTCTTTCTCGCTTTCTTCGGTCAGCCACATATCCACCTGGCGCTGGGTCATAATCCAGCCCGGGATCACAGAGTTCACACGGATATTGTCAGGGCCCAGATCACGGGCAAGGCCACGGGTGAGCCCCTGAACAGCAGATTTCGCCGTGGTATAGCACGGCATGCCGCCCTGGCCGATCATCCAGCTGGTGGAGCCCATATTAATAATGGAGCCGCCGCCCGCCTCTGCCATTTCACCTGCAACAGCCTGAGCCGCGAACAGCTGGTGTTTGAGATTGGTGGCGATGCGTTCATCAAAATAATCTGAGGTCACGCTGGCCAGGGTGTGACGGTCATCACGGGCCGCGTTATTGACCAGAACACGAACAGGGCCCAGCTTTGCTGAGACCGCCTTGACGCTGGCCTGAAGCGCGTCAATATCGCGCAAATCACAATATTCGAAATGCAGGTCCGGGCTGTTGATATCAGCAACGAGCGCTTGTGAGGCGTCTTTGTCATAATCCAGAAACCCGACCTTTGCGCCCTGGCCGATAAAGGCTCTGGTCAGCGCTTCACCAATGCCGGAGCCGCCGCCGGTGATCAGGACCGTTTTGCCGTTCAGTGAAGGATATGTTGCGTCAATAGCCATAGCGTCTGCCTTAAAGATATGAAATGTTTAGCCGGAAATCAGTTCTGTTTCCAGCGTTGACCATAGAGGAAAAAACCGCTGATAATCAATCAGCAAAATAACCTAAAGAAGAAGAATCAGAGGTGTGATGTGACGTATGAGGTGGCGTTTCCGGTGAAAAATGAGCTGGGGGAAGGGCCAGTCTGGGACGAGAAGACAGGCTGTCTGATCTGGTGTGATATTCTGGGCCAGACCCTGTTTATCGGAGATGCACAAAACGGGCTGATGCAAACATTCGGCTTTGGTGAGCCGGTCTCTGCTGCGTTTCTGAGCGAGGCAGACGATCTGTATGTGGCCGGGGCAAGCGGGCTGTATGCGCTGAACCGGCAGACCGGGGCGCGCGCGCTGGTCATCGAAATAGAACAGGATAACCCCCTCACCCGGGCCAATGACAGCCGCGTGGCCCCTGGCGGGGCGATCTGGTTCGGGACCATGGGCCGCAAGCTGGAAGACGGGGCAGGCGCGGTTTATCATATCAAAGACAGGAGATGTGAGCAGATGTTCGCGCCTGTCTCTATCCCCAATGCCACCTGTTTTTCACCAGACGGCCGGACCGCCTATTTCTGTGATACGCCGAAGCAGGCCATTATGCAGGTAGAGATTGATCCCGAAACCGGCAAGCCTGTGGCCGAGGCGCGCCTGTTTGCCGATTTGTCCGCAGACGGGCTGAACCCGGACGGGGCAGTGATTGATGCTGAGGGCTGTTTGTGGAACGCCCAATGGGGGGCTGGACGGGTGGCCGGATATGACCCGAACGGCAGATTTATGCGCGCCATCGAACTGCCAGCAACGCAAGTGACCTGTCCTGCTTTTGGCGGCCCTGATCTGAAGACCTTATATATCACCTCAGCCCATGAGGGGCTGAGCGCAGCTGCGCAGGCTGAACAGCCCCTGGCCGGGGCGGTGTTTGCAGCAGAGATGGAGGTGGCAGGCCTGCCAGAGCGGCGCGTGCCCGCCCTTTGAGGGGCTGTGATCAGGCAGGCAGGATTTCAGCCTCCAGAAGCGGCTTGCCCAGAACAAGGTCTGCGCCCTTTTCGCCAATCATCATCGCCCCGGCATTCAGATTGGCAGATAACATGGTCGGCATAATCGACGCATCAATAACCCGCAGGCCCTTCAGCCCCTGCAGGCGCAACTGATCATCCACCACGGCTGTGGGGTCTGTCGCCGGGCCCATCCGGCAGGTGCCCATCATATGATAGGTGGTGGTCCCGCGTTCCCGTGCGACCTGCAGCAATTCTTCATCAGAGCTGATGTCCGGGCCCGGATACACCTCATAATCAAGATAGGGCGCAAGAGCAGATGAATGCATCAGCTGGCGGGCCAGCTTCATGCCGGCCAGAACCACGCGCCTGTCTTCTTCGGCATCAAGATAATTGGGCTGAATAACCGGCTTATCATAAGGATCAGATGTCCGGGCATGGATAAAACCACGCGATTCCGGCCGCTGTTGCCAGGCCGCACAGGTAAAGCCAGGTTCTGTGTCAATTTCGGACTGGACCCCTTCTTTATAGCTGGCCGGGGCAAAGGTCAGCTGCAGGTCATGATTGCGTATGGCGGGGTCAGAATGCCAGAAACAATAAACCAAGGTCGGCCCCAGCCCCAGAATGGACGGCCGGCCAAGCAGATATTTGCCGACCTCACCCAGCAGTTTCGGGCCGCGGGTCAGCTCATTAATGGTCGAGGTATTTTTGGCCCGGCCGGTAAAGCGCGGGGCATAATGATCACGCAAATTCTCGCCCACACCGGGCAGATGATGCACCACATCAAGGCCAAGGGCGCGCAGATGATCGCCATTGCCGATACCGGATAATTCCAGCAGATGAGGTGAGCCCACCACACCAGAAGATAAGATCACCTCTCGGCTGGCCAGAACCTGTTGCTGAATCCCATGCCGCCCGCCCTTGGCAAAGGTGACCCCGGTGGCGCGGCCGCCCTCAACCTGAATTGAGGTGGTGTGCGCATTTGTGATGATATGCAGGTTCGGGCGTGATTTGGCTGGCGTTAAAAAGGCTTTCGCCGCGCTGTAGCGTAACCGGCCCTTTGCGGTGCGCTGGACATAGGTCACGCCTTCCTGGGTGCGGCCGTTATAATCCTCATTCACAGGCATGCCCATATCACGGGCGGCCTGAACAAAGGCGTCACATAACGGATGCCGCCAGTCCAGATCTGTGATGACCTGTTCCCCGGACTGGCCGCGATACAGCGGGTCCCCCTTGCCCAGCCGCGTTTCAAGGCGTTTGAAGTAAGGCAGAATATCAGCATAGCCCCAGCCGCGATTGCCCAGCTGGGCCCATGTGTCAAAATCCATCGCCTGGCCCCGGTTATAGACCAGCCCGTTGATTGAGCTTGAACCGCCAAGGGTCTTGCCCCGCGGGGCGGCAATCACCCGCCCGTTGGTCCCCCAGCTGGGCTGGGTTTCAAACAGCCAGTTCACAGACGGGTCTTTCAAGGTTTTCACAAAGCCGGCCGGAATATGAATAAAGGGATTCCAGTCCGGCGGCCCGGCTTCAAGAAGGCAGACCTTATGATCCGGGTTTTCAGACAGGCGGTTCGCCAGCACACAACCTGCAGACCCCGCCCCGACAATCACATAATCATATCGATCTGCCATGCAGATCCCCTCTTTTTACTTTGGCTGGTCTGTCTATCACACAAAAAGCAGGAAAAGCGGTCAAGAGGTTTATCAGCGGCGGGGTGGTGGCTTTTGACATCTGCCAGCTGGCGCGTACACTGAATTTCAAGGATAAAGACAGGATAAAAGACAGAGGGAAGAACCTTATGAAAATTGCGATCATCGGCACCGGGGCAATGGGGTCTGTCTATGCAGGGATTCTGGCAGAAGCCGGACATGAGGTCTGGGCAATAGACAGCTGGGCAGAGCATATTGACCAGATCAAGAAAACAGGTCTGAAGCTGGACGGGGCCAGCGGCAACAGAACCGTCACGCAGCTGTCTGCCACAACAGATCTGGATGAAGCCGGGGCGTGTGATCTGTATGTCATCGCCACCAAAGCAGACGGAGTCGGGGCCGCCGCACAGGCAGTCGCCAAGACTATGCAAGGCGACAGTCTGGTGCTGACGATACAGAACGGGCTGGGGGCCGGTGAGCGGATCGCCAAATATATGGATACCCAAAATGTGCTGCTGGGGGTGGCAGAAGGGTTCGGGGCCTCTATGAAAGGGCCGGGCCATGCCCATCACAACGCCATGCGGCAAATCCGCATCGGCGAAATGGCAGGCGGCATGACAGACAGGCTGAAGGAGGTGGAAGCGGTCTGGCGTGAAGCCGGGTTCACCGCAAATGGCTTTGCCGATATCCATCAGCTGATCTGGGAGAAATACATCTGTAATGTATTTTTGAGCGCGCCCTGTACGGTGTTTGACTGTACCATCGGCGCGCTGGTCAGCCATGAGGCCAGACGTGAAATTGCGCTGGGCTGTATGAGAGAGGCCTATCAGGCGGGGCTGGCGAGGGGGATAAATTTTTCCTTTGATGATGCAGATGCCTATGCGCTGAAGTTTGCGTCTGTGATGCCGGAGGCGAGCCCGTCTATGCGGCTGGATCATCTGGCCGGGCGCAAATCAGAAATTGACGCGATCAACGGCATGGTCCCTGTGGTCAGTGCAGAAGCCGGCCTTGCCGCGCCCTATAATGAAACCCTGTCGGCGGTGGTGCGCAAACGTGAAGAGGCGTTTTAAGAGGCAGGGTCGGGTATGATCTCTGGCGGGGTAAAGGCGGTGACCGGCGGCAGGTTGTCCTGATCGGCTGCCTCTGCTTCTACCAGACAGGAATGGGCCGCCGGCCCCTGGGCCAGTTTTGAGGTCGGCCGGTCAGGGGTCAGCATATTCGGGTTGCCATGTTTGCACAAAGACGGAGTGTCAGGGTCAGGGTCAAGCCACGCCCCGGTCGGGACCATGACCACACCCGGCCTGATCCGATCTGTTATCCGCACCCCGGCATAAATCGCGCCGCGCCCGTTAAAGATGCGGATGATCTGGCCATCATGAATCTGCCTTGCGCTTGCGTCATCCGGGTGCATAAAGGCTTCTTCACGGCCGTTTATCTTTGCCGCCGCAGACACAGACCCCTGGTCAAGCTGGCTGTGCAGCTTGGTGCGCGGCTGATTACAGAGCAGATGCAAGGGATAAGTGTCATCTGTTGTGCCCAGCCATTCAGGCGGGGCCAGCCAGACCGGATGACCCGGGCAGTCCTCATAAGCAAAACCGGCAACGGTTTCAGAAAAAATCTCTATCCGGCCAGATGGTGTTTTTAAGGGATGCGCGTCCGGATCACGCCGGAAGTCAGCAAACATCACATGCGGTGTGTCCGGCAATGGCAGCTTGTGCCAGCCCGCCGCGCGGAACTGATCATAAGAGGGCAGCTCAAGCCCTGATTTTGACAGCCTCTGCTGGCTGACCTCATACAGCCAGCGTTGCCAGTCTTCAGCTGTCCGGCCTTCGGTAAAGGCATCCTCCACCCCGAGGCGGCGGCTGAGGGCGGTGAAAATATCATAATCATCACGCGCCTGACCGACCGGCGAAATGGCCTGTTCCATTGAGACCAGATACGGGTCAATCGGGGTCATGGCGATATCGGTGCGTTCAACAGGTGTGGTGACCGGCAGCACAATATCCGCATGACGGGCAAGGCCGTTCCAGCACCAGTCATGAACAATCACCGTCTGCGGGATTTGCCAGGCTTCAATCAGGCGGGCCAGATCCTGATGATGATGAAACGGGTTGCCGCCTGCCCAATAAATCAGCTTGATATCGGGATAGGTATAGCGGCCGCCATTATAGTCAAATTCTTTACCCGGCTTGGTCAGCATATCGGTGATTCGGGCCACCGGAATAAAGTCTTTTACCGGATTGATTCCCTGTGGCAGAGACGCCAGAGACAGCCGGTGCAGATCATACCCCACCCGGTTCACCGCCGAATAGCCAATCCCCACACCGCCGCCGGGAAGGCCCATCTGGCCCAGCATCGCCGCCAGCACAATCCCGGCCCACATCGGCTGTTCACCATAGGCCTGACGGGTCAATGACCAGCTGAGGGAAATCATGGTCCGGCTGGCCGCCATCCGGCGGGCAAGGGCGCGGATATCGTCGGCCGGCAGACCACAGATTTCAGCTGCCCAGGAGGCTGTTTTCGGGATGCCGTCTGCTGTGCCGTCCAGATAGAGCGCAAACGCATCAAAACCGGTACAGTAGCGGGTCAGAAACTCTGTATCCTGCAGGCCTTCCTCCAGCAGAGTATGACAAAGGCCAAGGATAAGAGCTGTATCTGTATTGGGCCGGACCGGCAGCCAGTCAGCCCCGATATGGTCTGGCATATCTGTGGCCAGAGGCGAGATATTCACAAACTGCACCCCGGCCTTGTGTGCGGCCTCAGCAAAACCTTTTTGCACATGCCCGCCGGTGCCGCCCTGATTGATCTGGGCATTTTTTAAGGGCAGACCACCAAAGCCGACAAACAATGCGCCTTCATCACAAATCGACTGCCAGCTGGTCTGATCATAAATAAAGCCGCGAAAATCGCCCAGCACATGCGGGATGATGACTTCTGCTGCGGCAAAGCTGTAGGTGTTCACCGATTTCACATAACCGCCGATACAGTTCATAAAACGGTGAATCTGGCTCTGGGCATGATGAAACCGGCCCGCACTGGCCCAGCCGTAACAGCCTGCAAAAATGCCCTGATTGCCCTGTTCAGCCTGTACCCGGGCCAGCTCGTCAGCGACCAGCTGTTCGGCAACCGCCCAGGAAACCTCAACAAAACGGTCTGAGCCGCGCCGGCCCGACCGGCCCTCCAGCCAGCCTTTGCGCACCATAGGCGCGGTAATCCTGGTCGGCCCGTCAACCGCGCCGACCAGCCCCCTGCCGATAGCAGACGGGTCTGCATCTTCAGCAAACGGGGCCATATCCACCAGACGGCCCTGTTTGACAACCGCGTTATAGGTTCCCCAATGTGAGCTGGTCAGTGGCATAAATGCCCCCTTATTTCATGATGAACGGGTTAGCGGCGCTGGTTTGTGTGGCGATCCAGACTGATTTCTGCTGCAGATAGGCCATGATGGCCTGCTGGCCGTTTTCGCGGCCAAGGCCACTGCGCTTATAGCCGCCAAACGGTGTCATATAGCTGACCACACGGTAGGTGTTGACCCAGACCGTACCCGCCCGCAGCCGTTCTGACATCCGGATCGCGCGGCCGATATCAGAGGTCCAGACCCCGGCGGCGAGACCAAAATTAATATCATTGCCGATCTGAACCGCGTCATCTTCATCATCAAACGGGATCACAGACAGAACCGGGCCGAACACCTCTTCCTGGGCAATGCGCATATCGTTTGATACGCCGGTGAAAATGGTCGGCTGGACAAACTGGCTGCCCTTCGCCCCTTCGCCTGTATAGGCCCCGCCGCCCAGAATACAGTTGGCGCCTTCAGCCTTGGCAATATCCAGATAATCCATCACTTTTTTGAATTGTGGCGGGGTGGTCACCGGCCCGACATGGGTATCCAATGACATCGGATCGCCGATTTTGGCAGTTTTGGCCACCTCAACCAGACGGGCAACAAAATCATCATGAATGGATTTCTGGACCAGCAGACGAGAGCCGGCAATACAGGTCTGGCCAGTGGCCGCAAAAATGCCGGAAATCGCGCCCATCACCGCGGCGTCCTGATCAGCATCAGCAAACACGATATTCGGGGATTTGCCGCCCAGTTCCAAAGTGACAGGGATCAGCTTTTTCGCGCCTTGCTCATAAATCTTCTGTCCCGAAGCATCAGAGCCGGTAAAGGCGATTTTTGATACATCAGGATGATCAACCAGAGGGCCGCCTGCCTCTGCCCCGAAGCCGGTCACCACATTGACCACACCGTCCGGAAAGCCCGCCTCAGCAATCAGCTCCATAAATTCAAGGGTGGAGGCTGAGGTAAATTCAGACGGTTTAATGACAGCTGTATTGCCTGCCGCCAAAGCCGGGGCCAGTTTATAGGCCACCAGAAGCAAAGGCGAATTCCAGGGCGTGATCAGCCCCACAACACCAAAGGGCTCATAGCGGGTGAAATTGAACATATTCGGCTTGTCTGTCGGGATCACCGTGCCTTCGATTTTATCGGCCAGGCCACCGAAATAACGATACCATTCGCCGATATATTTGGTCTGGCTGCCCATTTCAGCCAGCAGCTTGCCATTGTCGCGGACCTCCAGACGGCCGAGGCGCTCTGCCTCACGGTCAATGATATCCGCAAGACGACAGAGCAGCTTGCCGCGATCAGTCGGGTTTGAGGTGCCCCAGCCCCCGTCAAAGGCAGCTTTGGCCGCCGCAACAGCCTTATCCACATCAGCTGCATTGCCTCTGGCGATTTTGGCCCAGACCTCTCCTGTATAGGGGTTTTCGGTGTCAAACCACTGGCCGCTCTCCGGGTCAGTCCACTGGCCGTCAATATAATGCTGATACTGTTTCATCAAATGGCCTCCTCAGTAACCGTACTTTGTTTATGGGAACAGGCGGACAGGCCGCCCCTTATTCTGTAATTGTGGGATCAAACACAATGCGGCCGGTGACCTGGCCTGATTCCAGCTCAGCTATCGCCTGATTCACAGCTGATAAGGGCCGTGTTTCAACCGGTATCGGTTTCAGCTTGCCTTGCCGGTACATCTCAATCAGAGTGCGCAGATGGCCAGAATTGCCGACATGGCTGCCGCGGACCGTCATTGCTTTTTGCGGCAGCCAGATCTGGGGCAGTTTGAAATCACCGCCATGCTGGCCGACCACCACATAACGGCCTGATTTTGCCAGGGCGCTGACCGCCAATGTGCCGGTCTGCTCGCTGCCGAATGTGTCCAGAACGGCAAACAGACGGTTTTCTGTTGCCGCCTGCAGGGCCTCTATCGCGGCGGGACCGCCAGCAGACGAATTCAAGACCTTATCTGCGCCCATCTGGCGCGCGGTGGCCAGTTTTTCATCATCAATATCCACCGCCAGAATCTGTTCAAACCCCATCGCTTTGGCAATGGCAATCGCGTTCAGGCCCAACCCGCCTGCCCCCAATACCGCCAGCCATTCCCCGGGCCGGGTCAGCCCGGCTTTCAGCAGGCCATTATACACGGTGATGCCGGAACAGGCATAAGGGGCGACAATCGCCGGGTCCAGCCCGTCAATATCGACCAGAAATTTTTCATCCTCCACCACAACATGGCTGGCAAAACCGCCATTGCGGTGAATGCCGATGATGCGCATCGCTGAACAGTCACTTTCCCGGTCTTCATCACAAGCAAGACAAGTCCGGCAGCCAATCCAGGGAAACACCACAACCGCCTGGCCGGCTGTGACATCTGTAACCGCCGCGCCGGTCTTCTCAACAATGCCGGCAATTTCATGACCAAGGGTCAGAGGCAGTTTGGCCCCGCGCTGGGTGAAGGTCAGCTTGCCGCGCTCACCCAAATCCATAAAGCCCTTTTTGATATGCAGATCAGAATGACATAAGCCGGCAGCCGTAACCCGCACCAGAACCGCCTTGTCAGACAGTTCCGGCAGGTCGCGCACAGCCTTCTCAAACGGCTGGCCCCAGTCTGTCAGATCATAACTTTCGCATTTTGTCATTGCCGGTCATCTCCTGCTTTAGGGTGGGGGCGGGCCAACAGTCTGGCAAAAAAACCAGGCCCCTGCAATTGCCGCCCGCATTTGAGATCGCCGCTGCTTAGTAAGATCGCGGCATCTTCAGCACATGTTCAGCGATATAGCTGAGGATCAAATTAGTGGAGACAGGGGCAACCTGATAGAGCCGGGTTTCCCTGTATTTGCGTTCAACATTATATTCAGTGGCAAAGCCAAACCCGCCAAAGGTCTGAAGACAGGCTTCTGCGGCCTGCCAGGAGGCGTCTGCGGCCTGCAGTTTGGATAAATTGGCTTCTTCGCCAGGGTTGTGGCCCTGTTCATAAAGCTGGTAGGCCTTCTGCAGCATTAATTCTGCAGATCGCATAGATGAATAGGCCCGGGCAAGGGGAAACTGAATCCCCTGATTCTGGGCAATCGGGCGGCCAAACACTTCGCGCTCACAGCCATAATTGCGGGCCTGCTGGATAAACCATTTCGCATCGCCGATACATTCAGCAGCGATCAGCATCCTTTCAGCATTCATGCCTGACAGGATATAGCGGAAGCCCTTGCCCTCTTCACCGATCAGATTGGCGGCCGGCACCGGCATATCATCAAAAAACACCTGGGTGGTGGAATGGTTCATCATGGTGGAGACCGGCCGGATGGTCAGAGATTTGTCCAGCACATCACGCATATCCACTAAAAATACAGACAGGCCGTCTGTTTTCTTGCCGCCTTCCGGAACCGGGCTGGTGCGGGCCAGAAGGATCATCAGATCAGACTGGGCGGCACGTGAGGTCCAGAGTTTCTGGCCATTGATAATATAGTGATCGCCCTGTTTGCGGGCGGTTGTTTTCAGAGCAGATGTGTCTGTACCGCTGGTCGGTTCAGTCACGCCGAACGCCTGCAGCCGTAGCGCACCAGAGGCGATTTGCGGCAGCCAGCTCTGTTTCTGTTCATCACTGCCATGGCGCAACAATGTGCCCATAGTATACATCTGCGCATGGCAGGCCGCCGCATTGCCGCCGGAGCGGTGAATTTCTTCCAAGATTGCCCCGCCTGCAGATAAGGGCAGGCCCAAGCCCCCATAAGCCTCTGGGATCAGGGCGGCCAGATAGCCTTCAGCTGTCAGCCGGTCAACAAAGGCGGCCGGATAAGCATCCTGTTTATCGCAGTCCTGCCAGTATTCACCGCCGAAATCCTGGCACAGCTTGGCAATTCCGTCTCTTATGTCCTGATGATCAAGGCTGTAGGTCATGAAAATTCCTGTCTGATTTTCTGGCTGTGTTCCCCCAGCAAAGGGGCCTTGTCAACAGACCCGCCAAGGCGGCGGACCGGCAGGTCGGCAATATCGATCACTGTATCCCCCATGCTGACCGTGCGGTTCTGCAAAAACGGATGGACAGAGACATCCTCAACACTGTTCAGGCTGGCACAGGCTATGCGGGTGTCTTCCAGCATCGCCAGCAGTGTGTCTTTATCATAAGCAGCAAAAGCCTGATTGATGATCTCTGTCATCGCCTCGCGGTTGGCGTAGCGGTCAGGATTATGCCGGTAGAGCGGGTCATCAGCCAGTTCAGGCTGTTTCAAGATAGCACGGCAGAAATCAGCCCATTCGCGGTCATTCTGGATCGATAACAGGATCTGTCTGCCATCACCGGTCACAAACGCCCCATAAGGCGCAACAAAGCTGTGAGTCAGGCCGGTGCGTCCCGGCGCGCCGCCGAAATAGCGATAGCCGCACAAGGCCATATTCATCCAGTCCGCCATCACATCAAACATGGTCACTTCCAGATCAAGGCCCTGGCCGGTGCGGTGGCGCTGATGCAGGGCCCGCAGGATGGCAGAAAAAGCGGTCAGGCCGGTCGAGAGATCTGTTAAAGAGACACCTACACGGGCAGGCTGGTCATCTGTGCCGGTTACAGCCACCACGCCGCTTTCGCCCTGAACGAGAAAGTCATAAGCCTTTTTCGCCGCGGCTGGCCCTGTTGAGCCATAGCCGGAAATTTTCGCTGTGATCAGGCCGGGATTGTCCTGACGCAGGGCCTCGCCGGTCAGGCCGCGCCGTTCCATCGCCCCG
This sequence comes from uncultured Alphaproteobacteria bacterium, assembly GCA_937988715.1. Classification (GTDB taxonomy): domain Bacteria; phylum Pseudomonadota; class Alphaproteobacteria; order Puniceispirillales; family Puniceispirillaceae; genus JADHLI01. The sequence goes on from CALKIF010000022.1 coordinate 30,324, forward strand.
GGCGAAAGATTGGAGATCAGAACATCAGCTGTTTTCAGCAGCCGTTTGAGTACAGCAAAATCATCTGCATCAGACAGATCAAGACAGAGGGATTCCTTGCCCCTGTTCAGCCAGACAAAAATAGAGCTCTGCCCGTCTGCCCCGGTATCATAACGGCGCGCAAAATCCCCTTCGGGGCGTTCAATTTTAATCACCCGTGCGCCCGCATCTGCCAACAGCAACCCGCAATAAGGTGCCGCCACCGCCTGTTCGATAGAGACCACCATCACCCCGGCCAGTTCATTTTCTAACCCTGTTCCCATCAGCCTTATCTATTTATCCTTAACATCTGTTTGGCGGGGGGCTGTTCTTGACAAGCCTTGCAAAATCTTAATCATCAATCAGGTCTATAGGCAAGCCGCCTGCAGATAAGGAGAGCCCAGATGGTGAAATCAGATTATCAGACTGTGCGGGTCAGCCAGCCTGAACCGCATATCATAAAAATTGAGATGAACAGGCCAGAAGCGGCAAATGCGTTCAATACAGTGATGGCAGAAGAGCTGACAGACATCTTTGAAGGGCTGGCCATGGATCTGCAGGACTGCCGCGTCATTATCCTGACCGGCACAGGCGAGAAAGCCTTTTGTGCAGGCGGCGATTTGAAAGAACGGCATGGCATGAGTGATGCTGAATGGGGCGCACAGCATCTGGTCTATGAGCGGATGGTCCGCGCGGTTATGGGCTGTCCTGTACCGGTGATTGCGGCGGTGAACGGGGCGGCCTATGGCGGCGGGTGCGAGCTGGCGGCGATGGCTGATTTTGCCTATGCCGCAGACACCGCCCGCTTTGCCCAGACAGAAGTCAGGCTGGGGATTATCCCCGGGGCAGGCGGGACACAGAATCTGGCCCGTGCGGTCGGGGAAAGACGGGCAAAAGACCTTATTTTAAGCGGCCGCGTCTTCAGTGCAGATGAGGCCTGCAGATGGGGTCTGGTGCTGGAAGTGGCCGCGCCGGAACAGCTGCAGGAGCTGGCGATGGACAGCGCCCGCCAGATTGCGCGCAATGGGCCGGTTGCGGTACGCCAGGCCAAACAGGCGATAGGCCGCGGGCTGCAGATGTCATTGGCAGACGGGCTGGCCTTTGAGATTGAAGCCTATAACCGGACCATCCCGACCAAAGACAGACGTGAAGGAGTGGCCGCCTTTAACGAGAAACGCGCGCCCAATTTTACCGGCGACTGACCGGCAAGGGCTATGTGTTTTTGCCTGCCGCCCTGGCCAGGGCCAGGATCCGCTGCATTCTGTCCACAACCGGCTTTTCAACCAGACGGCCCTCCAGAACCGTCACCCCGGTCGGGGAGGCCTGATAAGCGGCAACAACCTGTCTGGCATAGCTGACCTGTTCTTCTGCCGGGGTGAAGGCCTGATGAATAGCCCCCAGCTGGGCCGGATGGATAGCCGCCTTGCCGGTAAAGCCGAGATGGGCAGCGGCCCGGGATTCAGCCAGTAAGCCATCCTGATCAGCGATATTCAGATAGGGCATATCCATAATATCAATAGCTGCACTGGCGGCGGCATGAACCAGCCTCTGGCGGGCATATAACAGCGGCTCCCAGGCCGGTGTGCAGCGCAAGGCCGTGGCCAGATCAACCCCGCCAAACAACACCATGCCCAGCCGTGAGGAGGCGCGCAGAATATCAAAACACGCCTGAAGGCCTGCATTGGTTTCAATGAGAATAAACAGGCGGCCGTCACAGCCGCCAGAGCTGAGCTGCTGGTCAACACGCTGCAGCTCTTCAGCTGAGCTGATTTTGGGAATCATCACCCCGGCGGGAAACGGGGCCGCAGAGCAGATCGCCTGCAGATCGGCCTTGCCTTCATCTGTATCGGGATGATTGATGCGCACAACAACCTCTGGCCGGGCTTGTGAAAATGTGTCTGTCTGTTCAAAAAAACTGAGCATATGGTCGCGGGCGGCTTGTTTTTGATCAGGACCGACACCGTCTTCCAGCTCAATACAGACCATATCTGCCGGCCCGGACAGCGCCTTGGCAAACAGTTGCGGGCGATTGGCGGGAACAAACAGCAAGCTGCGCCGGACATGCATGTCAGCCATCATCAGAACTCCTTTTCAGCACCCCTCAACACCACAGCCTAACATGGCGGCTGGCAGTGATGAAGACAAATGAATCTTGTCATTGAAAAATCAGCATTTCCGCTTATCTAAGAGGCTGTGAGTAGTTCAGCCATGAGGAATAAAATGATTAAAGGCCTTCATCACGCAGCGTTCAGATGCGAAAATTCAGAGCAAACCCGGGCATTTTATGAAGATTTTCTTGGCTTGTCCCTGGCTGGTGCATTGGAAATAAAAGAAACCAAAACCGGCCGCGAGGCGTCTGTTCTGCACAGTTTTTATCAGCTGGATGACGGATCTTTCATCGCGTTTTTTGAAGCGCCTGACCAGCCGTTCGAATTTGTTGAACGACATGATTATGACCTTCATCTGGCGCTGGAAGTATCACAGGACCATCTGAAGGCCATGTTCGAAAAAGGCAAACGAAACGGCATTCCCACAAGAGGAATTTCAGATCATGGATTTATTTCATCTATCTATTTCCGTGACCCCAACGGTTATGTAGTAGAATTGACAGCAAAAGAAGATAATCATGATGATCATCTGCAGCCGAACAATTTGTCTGCCCGCACATTATTGAAAGACTGGACAGAGCGGTTTCACGCTAACTGAAAGACAGACACAAGACAGAGGGTTACCGGGGGGGTGACAGGAAAATCAAAACGACTGGTGGTGTTCGCAGTTCTGGCTGTGCTGATATCAGGGGGGGTCTGGTTGGTCTTGTCTGCCCTGCAGGACAATATTGTGCTGTTTTATGCACCGTCTGAATTATCAGAAGCTGACAAAACCGGTCGGCAATTGCGTGTAGGCGGCCTGGTCCAGGACGGGTCTGTGCAGATTGACGGGCTGACCGCCCGGTTTGACATAGGCGATGGTGAGGCGGTGGTGTCTGTGGTCTATA
>CALKIF010000023.1:0-6379 GCA_937988715.1 uncultured Alphaproteobacteria bacterium
ATGTCAAAGAATATGATAGCCGGGACGGTTTTGAGTCTGGGGAGTACGAGGAATGTTAACACGGACGAGCTTGATTGTTGCAGGTGCCAGCCTGGCTATGATGAGTTGTGCGATCGCCGGCGGCGACCCAAATGCAAACGTGGAAGCTGATACAAATACACTTGCCACCCAAACAGCCTCTACAGAAGAGACCAACACTTCAGAGCAGGCGGAAACAAACAACGGATCCACGAGCAGTAACAATGCCTCCTCTAGTGCTTCGCAAACAGCTCAGTCTTCTCAGTCCTACAGTAGCGGCGGCAGTCAGGGCTTCGAAGCGGTGGAGAATGATGAGCTTGTAATCGATACAGATTCGTTAGCAGATGGGGACGGGCTGGGTTCGATCCAAGTGCAATGGCAAATCTCAGAGGATGGAGACAACTGGATGGTTCTGCCTGGAGCGATTCAGCCACGCTTTGTGCCTCGTGACGCAGAAGTTGGTAAATTCCTGCGCGTGCAGATTTCCTATGTTGATGGCCAAGGCAATCCAGAGATGATGATCAGTCCCATGTCGCAGCCTGTGCGTAATGTGAATGATAAGCCTATGGGCCGCCCAGAACTGCGCGGCGAAGCTAAAGAAAACAGCACATTGACTGTTGATACATCGCGGATTTCTGATGAGGACGGACTAGGTGCCTTGACTGTTATCTGGCAGAGGTCATCAGAGCGAACAAATTGGGAAAACTTCCCGGACCAGTTTGATGATTCTATCCAGCTTTCACAAAGCGATGTCGGTTTCACATACCGCGCGGTCATAAGCTATATTGATGGGTTTGGGACACGCGAAACGCTGGTAACAGATTCTTCAGAAACCGTGGCAAATATCGATAACCCTCTTGAAGGGGAAGTGATTGTGCGTGGCCAGCCTGTAGAAGGCTCTGAACTGACAGCCAACACCAGCTCACTGAAAGACTTCGACGGTATTGCAAGTGTGAACCTGAATTGGGAAACTTCTACGGATGGGCGGACCTGGGAAGAGCTAACCATTGCGAGCGGTTCGCGCAACCTCAGTTTGGAACAGACGATGGTTGGTATGCGAGTGCGGGCACGAGTTAATGTAGTCGATAATTTCGGCGTTGAGAGCGTGGCGTATTCAACAGCCACAGATTCTATCCGCAATGTAAACAATAAGCCTGCTGGTAATATCCTGATCCGCCGAATTACGAAGTAACTCGTCTGGCAAGGGTGAGCACATTGGCTCAGTGACGGCCCAGCCAGCCCGGTATTTTTGATTTAAACGGGAAGAACCCTTTGGTGGCGCTCGGCCAGGCCTGGCGGTCATAGGCGCGCATCACATAATGCCAGCGTAACGATGACAGAGCCGGATGAGCAGCAAGCTGATGGTAATGGTTGCACCAGAACCCGGCCGGCAAATATGAAGTCACCAGATCAAAAACCTGAAAGCGCTGGCACAAACCAGCCACCTGCTCTGCGGTGTGGTCTATCAGGTCGCGCATATCAAGTGCCCGCTGTTCAAGAATATCTTCGCCCAGGTGAACAGCCTCACACCCAGACGCAGCGAAACAGCCCTTGGCCCGTGCAAGCGTATCGTTAAGGGCAAATTCATCCATCTGGTCCACCATTGGCGCGCGCAGCCAGCCTTTATCCGGGCCAAGCTGGTGATTGCCAAATAAGGCTGGCAGGCTAGCCACACAAACAGGCGCGTCAGCCAGCGGCAGCGATTCTGGATGGCTGTCTTCAGCTGTCAGCAGCAGAATATAAGGCCTGCCTTCACAAAGCACCGGATTGAGTGCAGGGAATGCCAGCGGCTGTGCCGGCGGGTTTTCCGGGCCGTCAAGGGCATAAATCTGCTCATTCAGCTGACCATGCGGCGCAAACCGGCCTTTGGTGAATTGATCTATATTATCTGCGCGTGCTGCATAGGCCTTGCCTCTGGTCTGCAGACCCGCAACCCACCGCCAGCCAAGCGTATTTGAGGCCGGATCACCATCACGTAAATGAGCCATGAAAAACTCAGCACCCTGCTGCCAGGGAAGGCGAAGCGTAAAGATCCAGATAGACGCAAACCACATCCGCGCATGATTATGAAGATAGCCTGTGCTGATCAGCTCATCAGCCCAGGCGTCAAAACAATCAATGCCTGTCTGCCCTGAGCAGGCCTTTTCCAAATCTGCACTGCGCGGCAAACGAGCCAGATCAGACAACCACTGCTGCCAGACAGACGGACGCATTTCCAGCCAGCCTTTAAAATAGGTCCGCCAATACACCTCTGTGATGAATTTTTCTGCTGCCGCAAAGCTGTGCCGGCTCAGAACAGCGTCGATCACTTCAGCTTCAGTCATCAGCCGGCGTCGCAGATGTCCAGACAAGCAAGATACAAGATGATGATGGCCAGGACCCAGATCATAATTCCGGCCCTTGGCATAAGACCCCCCTGCCTTGCCCACAAACGCCTCTAGACGAGACAGGCCAGAAGCACGGTCGAGAGCAGGCAGAGCGTCTGCCAGCTGTTCCGGGAACAAATCATTCATTACCATATCTTCACCATTTTTCGCCTGATCTCATCAAATCATGCGTTTTACGTTAACAATGATTAAGATGATCTGCGTAATTTGCAGCAAAACTATTTTTCCCTTCACGAAACTGTCTTTTTCCGCCTATACTAAATTTAGTATGATGCTTGTGATGGCCTATACAACTTATTGTGTTCAGCGTTTTGAGCGCCATAGACCTGTATCATGCCCTCTGTCTTCTTCACACACATCTTTTTTGTCTTGTGCCGGTCGGCGCAGGGGTGAGCAAATGGGCTTGTGTGAAAAGATGCTTATCCAAAAAAGGAGTCTTTAGCGATGCAGACATCTGATCATGACATGCGGTTAAGTGGAGATGTGATCCCTTTTCAACCAAAAGACGGCCAGCCCAAAAAGGGCCAGACCAAAAAAGTGGTTACCACAACGATTGCAGCGTTAATCGCTGTGACCATTTTGCATGATGATACTGAATCTCCCGAAGATAAGCTGATCGATTTGATAGAGGCCAGCGGCGAAGCTGAAGTTATGGACAGTTCTGATGCGCTGGACATGCTGGGCGAGGTGGATTCGGACGCTATCAGCACAGCTGAGGTGAAAGCCCCGTCTAACGATAACAGCTGAGCAACTCGCCGCTCAGGCTGTTCGATAAAGGATTGCACAAGTCCCGGCGGCCAGCTTATAACAGGCCATGGCTGATATTCTGGCACTGACAATTCCGTTTTTTGGCATCATTTTGCTGGGCAGTGTGACCCGCCTGAAAGGCTGGTTTTCTGCTGCAGACGGGCGCATGATCTCGCGTTATGTGTTTTTTGTGGTGCTACCCCCGTTTATGTTTGTGGCTATTACTGCCCGGCCCCTGAACGACATCTTTAATCCTGAATTCACGTTACGTTATGAGCTGGTCACACTGACCCTGTTTGGTCTGGCCTTTATTGTGGGTCGATATCTGCTGAAGCTCAGCCGTAAAGAGGCCAGCCTGTTCAGCCTGAACGCCAGCTATCCGAATTACGGCTATATTGGTGTGCCTCTGGCTCTGCTGGCCTTTGGTGAAGATGCGGCTGTACCGATGGCTGTTATTCTGGTGGTGAATAATGCGGTGCTGGTGTTATTGGTGGCCTTGTTCATCACTGATGAGACCAGCGGAGGCACGGGCAGCACCTTTGTGAAAACAATGGCATCTTTGGTCAAAAACCCGCTACTGATGTCTGTTGTGGTGGCGATGGGTTTTTCGGCAAGCGGGCTGACCATGCCGGAAATGCCCGCTTTGTTTTTAGACCTGCTGGCTGGGGCGGCCGCACCAACCGCACTGTTTGCCCTTGGAATCGCGCTGGTGGGACAGCCTGTGCGTGCTGCCTGGGGTGAATTGGGGGCCCTTGCCCTGTTCAAGCTGTTTATGCACCCGCTGATGATGGCGCTGGTGTTCCTCGGCTGGCCTGCCATAGGCCCTTATCCGTTTGATCCGCTATGGATAAAAATAGCCCTTATCTTCAGCTGTCTGCCTGTCGCTGCAAATGTGTTTAACCTGGCCGAATTTTATGGTGTATATAGCGGGCGAACCGCCACATCCATCATGCTGTCCACCCTTATCGCCTCAGTCAGCGTTCCGGCGATGATGTATATGATCTTCCTTGTTATCCGCTAAGCAGCACAAAGCTCTCAGTAAACAACTGATCAAAAAAAGAGGGGCTGGCCCCCTCTTTTAGATCAATTTGTCAGGTGTTTATTTTGCTGCTTACTTCTGATGCAGTTTTGACCACAAATAAGGCACGCCAAGAGCCGCAATCACCAGCTTCAGCGCATCACCATACAAGAACGGCAGCAGACCAAGCTGAATCGCTTTATCTGTGCCAATAAGGTTAGCAAGCCAGCTGACGCCAAGCAGATAAATGATAATATTGCCGAGCAGCATTGCCGCTGCTGTGGTGACAATGCTGCGTGTCCAGCCGCGTTCAGCCAGCGCCCCCAACACAACAGCCGCCACGAAAAAGCCCAGCAGATAACCGCCTGTCGGCCCCATCATATAGGCAATGCCGGCACCGCCAGCAAAAACAGGCGCACCGACTGCCCCGGCCCCTAAATAGCCCAGCAAAGTCGCGCCGCCAAGACGGGTGCCATAGGTCATGCCGATGGCCAAAACAGCCAAGGTCTGCATGGTCACCGGGACCGGATAAAACGGAATTTTGATATGAGCTGATAACGCCAGAACAGCAATGCCGGCTATCACGGCCATCACCTGATAAAGACCCGTGCCCGCAAGCTGGGGTACCAGTGACGGGCCGGCGGTTGTCAGTTTGAAATCTGAAGCTTGAAACATGTTGTTTATGTCCCCTTATCCGAAGGTGTCCGGGCGATAGCGCCTCAACGCTCAACCGCCCATCTTTTGCCAAATTAATAATCGCAATTCGGCCGTTTTGCCAGTATAAAACGAAACGAGGTCGTATTAGGCATACACCACCAGAATAACAGGTCTATCTTGGTGAGGCAAAAATGACTGTCAGGGTCAGATATGTCACAAGTGCAAGAGCAGGAGTAAAGTCATGTTGTCTCAGTTTTTCAGACTAAATGAACATGGTGTGACTGTTCGTTCGGAATTATTTGCCGGCCTGAGCACATTTCTGACAATGGCCTTTATCATTGCTGTGAATCCGGCAATTCTGTCTGATGCGGGCATAGAGTTCGGGGCTGCTTTTGTTGCGACCATTCTGGCAACCATATTGGGCACCCTGATTATGGGGCTGTATGCAGGCTGGCCGGTCGCCGTGGCCCCAGGCATGGGGCTGAATGCCTATTTTGCTTATGTTGTGGTGCTGGGTTATGGATTCAGCTGGCAACAGGCTCTGGCGGCTGTATTTGTCTCTTCAGTGGCGTTTTTCTTGTTCTCTCTCAGCCGCGCGCGCGCCTGGATGATCTTGTCCATTCCTGCAGAGATGCAAGTGGCGATAACCGCTGGCATTGGTTTGTTTCTGGCCATGATCGGGCTGAGCGGTGCTGGCATTATTGTTGATAATCCAGACACGTTGGTCGGGCTTGGCCCGTTGAACACAGCTGAAACCGGTCTTGCCCTTATCGGCCTGATTATAATGGCCGGGCTTGTTCATCGGGGCGTCAAGAGCGGCATCTTGTTGACAATATTGGTGCTGAGCGGTGTTGGCTGGATCACGGGTCTGGCTGAATTTGGCGGCGTGGTCTCCACACCGCCGCTGACCAGCGCGGCCTTCCAACTTGATTTTTCGGCCCTGGCAACACCTGCTTTTCTGTCGGTGGTGTTTGTTATGTTCTTTGTGGATTTCTTTGATACCACAGGCACATTAACAGCGATTGCTGAGCCCGCTGGGCTGCGCAACAAAGATGGAACAATCAAAAATCTGGACAGAGCTGTTCTGGCCGATACCTCAGCCAGCGTATTTGGCAGCTTGCTCGGCACCTCGAATCTGACCACTTACCTTGAGAGCGCGGCAGGTATCCGCAGCGGCGGGCGCACCGGTCTGGTCGCTCTGACAGTTGCGGGCCTGTTTGCTATCTGTCTGTTTTTTGAACCTTTATTCGCATCTATTCCGGCTTTTGCCACGGCGCCTGCGCTGATTTTTGTGGCTGCCGGATTTCTGGGCGGGTTGGCACGCATCAACTGGACTGATATGTCTGTGGCATTGCCGGTGATGATTACGGTCATTCTGATGCCGCTTACCTTTTCCATCGCGGCGGGGATTAGCATCGGGTTTCTGACCTATGTCGGCATCCGACTGATCAGCGGCCGCGCGCATGAGATCAATCCTGGCGTGCTGATGATAACGGCTTTTGGCTTGATTTGGTTGGCTTTGCAATATTATGGTTAACCGCCTGATGGAGAA
>CALKIF010000024.1:0-7732 GCA_937988715.1 uncultured Alphaproteobacteria bacterium
CCCGGCCTTATTCCGCCGCCTGATGAGCACCGACAAGTTCATCAAGACAGTTATCCGGCAGCGGGGTTATCGGTGTGAAATCGCGGTGGGCGATCCATTCTTTGCGGTTAAAGGCGCGGATATGATTATCAACATGACACAAAGACAGATAGACAATGGTCCGGTCAAATGGCGAGATGTTGGCCGGGCTTGCATGAACCAGAAGCGAAGAGAACATCAGCATGCTGCCGGCCGGGCCTGTCGGGGCAACACAGCCGCCGCGCATCGCCAGCTCTGTCACCTTTTCCCGGTCGAGTGTCCATAACGGATAGCTGGTGGTTTCCAGATCATGGCCAGCGTCAATCACCCCTGTCTTATGGCTGCCCGGAATGAACAAAAGCGGCCCGTTCGCAGCCGTGACATCATCCAGAAACACAGCGATATTCATCGCCCGTGGTTCAGGCATTTCATCATCACGTTTCCAGGTCCCGTAATCCTGATGCCATTGCCAGACATCACCATCAAAAGCAGCTTTGGCATTGACCTTGAACTGATGCATATACAGGTCCCCCTCCAGAAGCTGGGAGACCGGCTCTATCAGGCGGGGATGCGCGCCAAGGCGGCGGAAGCCTTCATTATAGGTATGAGCAGCAAAAGCGGTTCTGGCCACACCAGATGTTTCGCGCCAGACTTCTTCACGCTCCATGGCGTAGACGGCATTTGCCTCAGCTTTTAGCAGGCGGGCTTCCTCAGGGGTGAACAGGCCCGGGAAAAACAGATAGCCCTCTTTGTCAAACTCTTCGCGCTGTGCTTCATTCAGCTTCATCATGCCCTCCATCTGACAGCTGTCCGTTACGGCCGGAGGCAGTTTTGCTGGTCTGACGGGCTTTCGTCAGCCAGGGGATCATCACCGGCAGGGACAGAATAATAAATACAATCCTGATGGTATGATGCACCGCAACAAAGGCCACGTCAAAACCAAACAACAAGGCCAGCAGCGTAACCTCATACAGCCCGCCTGGCACAAAAGCCAGCCACAGGCTGAGCAAATCCAGGCCAAACAGAAGATGCAGCCCGGCTGTTGCCAGCGCATATACCAGCAGCAGAATCACCGCGCTGACCAGCGCATCAGCGATATAAACAAACACGTCACGAAAAGGCACTTTTGACAATCTGGCGCCAACCGCCCCGCCAATAGACACCTGGGCCAGGATCACAAATTCAGAAATGCGCGGCACATCCAGCAGCCCTGAGACATGCAGAATAAGGCTGAGGCCAAGCGGGCCAAGCAGATGCGGCATCGGCAGGCGGGCAAGACGGGCAAGCCCATATCCCGCCAGTGCGGTCAGCACAAACACAGCCAGAGTCGTGCCCGGCAAGGCAAAAAGCCCCTGCATCTGGTGCAGCACGATATTTGACTTCTCAACCGCTGCCCGGCCCTGGGTAAAGGCCAGTAATAACGGGGTGGATAAAAACACCAGCACCACCCGCATCAGATGAAACAGCGCCACCATATAATCTTTGTCTGTATGTTCACGCGCGATCAGAAGAATTTCAGCCTGACCGCCAGGGACCGAGCTTAAGAACGCTTCTGTCACCGGATAACGCCTGACCCGCACCAGCCAGATCATGCCGGCTGCCGTTGCCAGAGCCGTGGTGACCAGCATCGCCCCCAGCGTGACCGCCCAGCTGTCCAGCTGGGCCAGCAGACCCGGGCGGAAGCTGGCCCCGATCAGCACCGCAAGCCCCATCACCACAGGAATGTGAAACCATCTGGCAATACCCAGATAGGGCTGCAGCGGGCGGAAGATGCCGCCCAGAACCCAGACCCCGAACAGGCTGCCCATCAGATAAGGGGCCGGAACCCCCGCCGTTTCAAATAACAGGCCAGCCCCCAAGGCCGTAGCAGAGGTAACCCCAATATTCACAATATCGCGTAAAACAGTCATCCTGGCCCTGTTAATCATCCTTTGCTGTGATCTGTTCAGATAATAAGCCCAGCCGGGCCGTTAACGCATTATGCAGATGCTGTTCCATCGCCTGAGCCGCGCCAGCTTCATCACGGTTCAGAATCGCTGTACAAACCGCCTGATGTTCATCAGAAATCGCCGCCAGCCGGTCAGGCAGGCTGTAGGCTGTCGGGCCAAGCAGGCTGAGAATCTGGTTCTGCTGGGTCAGACAATTCTGCAGGAACGCATTTCTGGCCCCGTTCAGGATCGCCTGATGAAAGGCATGATTCAGCTGGGCCAGCTCTTGTGGCGGGGCGGCGGCTCTCATCCGCTCCTGTTCTGTGGCGTTGAGCTGTGCAATCAGCTCAGCTTCAGCAGCAGAGGCATTGCGCGCCGCCAGCCGGGCTGACATGCCTTCCAGACTTGCCCGCAATTCATACAGCTCTGTCACATCGCGCCAGCTGAGCACACGAACACGCAAACCCCCTTCATTGTCATGTTCAACAAGGCCCTGTTGCCTGAGGCCCTGCAAGGCTTCACGCAAAGGGGTGCGCGAGCCGCCAAGCGCCGCCGCCAGTTCTGTTTCCCGCAGGCGGCTGCCGGGCACAAGCTCTGAGGCTCTTATGGCGGCGGCAATCAGTTCAGCCAGCCGCCTTGATGTGGTCAGCGGTTCTGCTGCCTCAGCAAACAGCTCAGCCCGCAGCCGATCCCAGTCAACCCTGGCCAGCCGATCTGCCCGGCCCGCCGGACCTGACCCAGAATTCTTGACAAAATGATCTGACATTCGCTAAGTGTATACAAATGTATACAAACACACAAGATCATCTGAACACAGCCTATGATGTGCTGGTCATCGGGGCAGGCAATGCCGGGATTTGTGCCGCGATTTCAGCTGCTGAGGCGGGCTGTTCAGTGCTGGTGGTTGAGGCCGCGCCGCGGGATATGCGCGGCGGCAACACCCGTCATACCCGCAATCTGCGCGCGATGCATGATGAGCCGACAGATGTGCTGACAGACCGGTATTCGTTTGAGGAATATTTTGATGATCTGATGCGGGTCACCAAGGGCGTGACGAATCAGAAGCTGGCAGAAATCGCGCTGAGGGGATCTGCTGATCTGCCCGCCTGGCTGAACCAGCGGGGGGTGCGGTTTCAGCCTGCCCTGAGCGGTACATTAAATCTGGGCCGGACAAATGCGTTTTTTCTGGGCGGCGGGCGCACCTTGCTGAACCAGCTGTGTCACTATGCAGAAGGGATTGGCATCTGTCTTGTTTATGAGACAAAGGTTGAGGCGGTGCTGATGGAAGACGGCTTCTGTGAAGGGGTGCAGGTCAGCACAAACGGCGCTGAATATACCCTTCAGGCCAGATCAGTGATTTTTTCATCTGGCGGGTTTGAGGCCAATCTGGACTGGCTGGCAGAAGGCTGGGGCGCGGCGGCAAAAAACTTTCTGGTCCGCGGCACGCCTTATAATACAGGCACGGTGCTGCGCAGTTTGCTGGCGGCAGGTGTGCAGCCGGTTGGCGATCTGGACCAGTGTCATGCGGTCGCGATTGACGCGCGGGCTCCAAAATTTGACGGCGGTATTGCCAGCCGGATTGATGCGGTGCCGTTTTCGGTGGTGCTGAACAAACAGGCTGAACGGTTCTATGATGAAGGCGAGGATTTCTGGCCGAAACGATATGCGATCTGGGGGCGTCTGGTGGCAGGCCAGCCAGACCAGACCGCCTTTGCGCTTGTTGATTCAGCCGGGGTGGACCGGTTTATGCCGTCAGTGTTCACACCGATCACAGATGACACGATTGAAGGTCTTGCCCGCAAATTGGGGCTGGACCCGGCCCGCACCAGACAGGCCATTGACGCCTTTAACGCGGCCTGTCCCAAAGGGCCGATTGACCAGTCGATCTTAGATGGTAAGGCCACAACTGGCCTGAGCCCGGAGAAAACCAACTGGGCCGCGCCGATAAGCCAGCCGCCCTATTTCGGTTATCCGTTAAAGCCCGGCATTACCTTTACCTATATGGGGGTGGCGGTGAATGAGCAGGCCCGCATCATGATGGCTGACGGCCGGCCTTCGGCAAATCTGTTTGCGTCTGGTGAGATTATGGCCGGCAATATTCTGGGCCAGGGCTATCTGGCCGGCATTGGAATGACAATCGGCGGCGTGTTTGGCCGCATAGCCGGACAGGAGGCTGCCCGTGTCCTCAACCGTTAATCTGGTCAAGCTGGTGGATCAGGGGGCTGCAGATGAAGTCGCCCGGGTGATGCAGATCTGTAATGCCTGCCGCTATTGTGAAGGGTTTTGTGCGGTGTTTCCGGCGATGGAGCGGCGGCGGACCTTCAGTGCCGGTGATGCAGCGTATCTGGCCAATCTGTGCCACCATTGCGGGGCCTGTTATCATGCCTGCCAATATGCCCCGCCGCATGAATTTGGCGTGAATGTCCCGCAGGCTTTGGCAACCTTGCGGGAAGACAGCTATATCGCTTATGCCTGGCCGGGCCCGCTTGCCGGATTGTTCCGCCGCAATGGGCTGGTGGTGGGGTTTGTGCTGATGCTGGGTCTGGCGCTGGTCACCGGGGTGATGCTGGCGCTGATATCGCCGCATCTGTTCTGGGGGGTTCATCTGGGTGAAGGCGCATTTTATGTGTTGATGCCGCATTATGTGATGGCCGGTATCCCCGGCTTCATCACTGCTTTTTCGGTGCTGGCGATGATTATGGGCTGGCGGCGCTACTGGCGGCATACCGGGGCCAGATGGGGCGGGCTGAGCGCCTTACGCAGCGCGATATCAGCCCTGGCCAGCCTGCGCCATCTGGGCGGGGAGCATACCGGCAAGGGTGAGGGTTGTCCCGGTCCTGATGAGACCAACAGCCGGGCAAGGCAATATTATCATCATGCGACATTTTATGGCTTTATGATGTGTTTTGCCTCTACCTCTCTGGCCACGGCCTATCATTATCTGCTGGGCAGAGAAGCCCCTTATGGCTATCTTGAGCCGCCGGTTCTGCTGGGCACGATTGGCGGGCTTATCTTATGTATCGGCACAGCCGGGCTGTTTTATGAAAAACAACGGATGGCCGCAGAGGTTAAATCCATCCGTGACTATGGTATGGATTATGCCTTTATCGCGATTTTGTTTGCGGTCAGCTTTACCGGTCTGGTGCTTCTGGCGGTCAGGGAAACCAGCTTTATGGGGCTGACGCTGGCGATCCATCTTGGCGCGGTTTACGCGTTTTTCCTGATCATGCCCTATTCAAAATTTGTTCATGGGCTGTACCGCTTTGCCGCCCTGCTGGCAGATGAGGGCGAGAAACAGCGCTAACCCATCGCTTTACAGCCTGAGCAAATTCGGGCAGGTTATCGCCTGTCTGGGGGAATGAGATGCGGGGGTCATTGTGACAGAAACCTATGATTACATCGTCGTAGGCGCAGGGTCAGCAGGATGTGTTCTGGCCAGCAGGCTGTCTGAGGATAAAGCGGTGCGGGTGTTGCTGCTGGAAGCAGGCGGGCCGGACACTAACCCCTGGATTCATATTCCGGTCGGCTATTTCAAAACCCTGCATAACCCGAAAACAGACTGGTGTTATAAAACCGAACCTGAGGCTGAGCTGAAGAACAGAAAGCTGGACTGGCCGCGGGGCAAGGGCCTGGGCGGATCATCGTCAATCAACGGGCTGTTATATGTGCGCGGTCAGGCCGAAGATTATGATAATTGGGCACAGGCCGGCAATACCGGCTGGGGATATGATGATGTGCTGCCCTTGTTCAAACGATCTGAATCCTATGAGCCCGGGGAAAATGCGCATCATGGTGCAGATGGCGGGCTGGCGGTTTCCAAAATCAGGGCCAAAAGCCAGATCTCAGAAGCCTTTATTGATGCTGCTGTGCAGATGGGCGTACCGCGCACAGATGATTATAACGGCCCGGTGCAAGAAGGGGTCGCCTATTTCGACCAGACCGCCAAGAAGGGCCTGCGCTGTTCGTCTGCGAAAGCGTTCCTGACGCCGATAAAGAGCCGTCAAAACCTGACGATCGCGACCTTTGCCCAGACCAGCGGTTTGGTGTTTGCAGAACATAATCCGAAACAGGTCACAGGTGTTGCCTATCGCCAGCAAGGGGCCGCCCGTACCGCCCAGCTTGCCCCGGGTGGTGAGGTGATCTTGAGCGCAGGGGCGATTGGCAGCCCGCAATTGCTGGAGCTGTCCGGAATTGGCCAGCCAGAGGTGTTAAAAGCTGCTGGTGTGACGCTGCGTCATGAGCTGGCCGGTGTTGGCGAGGCGTTGCAGGATCATCTGCAGATCAGGCTGGTGTTTGAAACCAATGTGCCGACGCTGAATGATATGATCAACAGCCCGCTGGGAAAGATGAAAATCGGCCTGCAATATGCGCTTGGCCGGTCCGGGCCAATGAGCCTGGGGGCCAGCCAGGTGGCGATTTTTGCCAAATCCATGCCGGGTCTGGCCACACCCGATATTCAGTTCCATTTCCAGCCTTTGAGCGCGGATAAGCCGGGGCTGGTGATGCATCCGTTTTCCGGCTTTACCTCATCAGTTTGCCAGCTGCGCCCGGAAAGCCGCGGCCATATCCATATCAGCTCTCCTGACGCAGATGTGTATCCGCGCATTGTGCCAAACTATCTCAGCGCAACCGCAGACCAGCTTTGTGCGATACGCGCGGTGCGCTTTGCCCGGGCGATGGCCGAACAGCCTGCGTTAAAGCCGTTTGTGGTGCGTGAACATACCGTCATCAATGATATGTCAACAGATGACGATCATCTGGAGGTGGCCCGCCAATTTGCGCAGACCATCTATCATCCGACCAGTACCTGCCGGATGGGCACAGATAACCGGGCTGTGGTTGACCCGCGGCTGAAGGTCTATGGGATTGAAAATCTGCGGATTGCTGATGCGTCTATCATGCCGTCAATCGTATCCGGCAATACCAATGCCCCGGCGATTATGATTGGCGAGAAAGCCGCAGACTTACTTCGTGAAGACAGAACAGCCAGACAATCAGCATAAATCCCTGCCTGATCAGACCGGCTCGCCTCTGGCGGCTTTTTGCCTGACATCATCAATCTCTGCGTCATCCAGCCCGTAAACAGACGCTGCGGTTGCCGCCGTGATATAGCCGCCCGCCAGATCCCGCCGCACGTCAGCCTCGGCCCGTTTTTTAGGATCGCCGTAACCGCCGCCGCCGGGAAAGGCCATCTGGACAGTCCGGCCCGGGCCGACAAATTGTTTGCCCTTGCCTTTCATCGCTGTGCCGTCATCACGGGCAATGGTTGTCGGTGCGCCGGCCTGGCCGCCGCGCCGCCCGCGGGCCGGATGATGCACCCGGTCAAACATGGCCTGCAGATCAAATTCGTGCCCTGCTTGCGCGCCCACCTCCATAAACTGGCCAAGGCCGCCGCGATACTGGCCCGCCCCGCCGCTGTCCGGACGCAGCTCTTTGCGCCAGATAATCACCGGGCCAACCTGTTCGGTCGCCTCAACCGGCATCGTCATCACCCCGGAAGGAAAGGCGGTCGCGTTCATCCCGTCAAGGCCGGGGCGCGCACCGGACCCGCCTGAATTAAAGGTCAGAACTTCTGCCCGTACCGCCTCAGCCGGTGCGCTGCCATCTGTGCGTGGCCGCAGGCTGACCTGAAAATTACATAAACAGCCCGCCCCTTCAGCAGGAACCAGATCAGGCAACAGCTTGTCCAGCGCATCATACACCGTATCAGGAACAAAATGGCCGATCACATGACGCAGCGCGACCGGGGCCGGATGCACAGCATGCACAATCGAATTTTCAGGTGC
>CALKIF010000025.1:0-4087 GCA_937988715.1 uncultured Alphaproteobacteria bacterium
AGAAATGTAAAGGCAGAGATGTTAAAGCAGAACTGTTATGGCAGCAAAGAACATGTCTGAACACGCTGTGGTGAAGAAAAGCAGACTGAGACGCTGGCTGGTTCTGGCCGTCATAGGGCTGGGGCTGCCGGCCTCTGGCTGGGCGGTCTGGAGCTATCTGTTTTATGGTCCGCCTGAAGATGATCTGGTGGTTTTGCGGGCTGATCCCACACCGTTCCGGGTCAAACCAGCAGACGGCACACAGGCCAATGTGCCCAATCAGGATTCAACCTTTATGAATCTGATCGATGGCAATAATGAACCAAACAGCCAGTCTGAAGTGATTTCGCTGTCTGATCCCGCCCCTGAGCCGCCGCCAATTCCGCTGGCCCCTGCCAGTCCAGAACAGGACAACACCGTCGCTTCTGCTGAAGATAAGGACGCAGAGGACAGCAAGGCCGCTGAACAAGCCGCAAGCCAGGACGGTGCATCAGAAGCCCCTCAGCAGATCATGACTGCTCAGCCCGCAACAGAGCAACAGCCAGATGATGCCAGCGCAGATAATCAGAGCCTGACGGCCAGCACAGCAGACAGCCCACAGCCGGGCCCAACAGACCTGACCGCCAGCTTAACACCGCCTGCCGCACCGAAACCCCGCCCAGCCGGCGCAAAAGACAGGCGTGACTGGATGATGGTGCAACTGGCCGCGTTCCGTGAAGAAGATAAAGCCAGAACCGCCGCGGCCCTGTTGAATGAAAAGCATAAAGCGCGCCTGAACGGCTATTCTTTGGGGGTCAGTTCTGTGACCTCAACTGATGGTCAGCTATTCTGGCGGGTGATTACAGATGCGCTGCCGAAACAAGATGCGCTGTCCGTGTGTGAAGAGCTGAAGCGGGCCGGTCAGGACTGCATCCTGCGGCGACAAAAAGAGCAAAGCCCATGAGTGACGGTTTTGAAGAAGATCAGATCAGCACAGGCCCTGATGAGCAACTGTCCTTATTTGTGAATCTGGACGGGTTTGAAGGGCCGATAGATCTGTTATTGTCTCTGGCTCGTGAACAGAAAGTCGATCTGGGTAAGATCGCCATTCTGCCTCTGGCTGAACAATATCTGATGTATATTGAAACCGCGCGTGAGCTGAATCTGGAGATTGCCGCAGATTATCTGGTGATGGCGGCCTGGCTGGCTTATCTGAAATCACGCCTGCTGCTGCCTGACCCTGAACCGGAACAGGCAGAAGACATTGTTGATATGACTGACGCGCTGCGGTATCAGCTGGTCCGGCTGGAAGCCATGCAGTCTGCTGCCAAGCGCCTGATGGACCTGCCCATGCTGAACCGGCACCGGCTGGTCAGAGGCCAGCCAGAGCAGTTTGAGCGCAAAGAACAGATTGTCTGGCAGGCACGGCTGTATGATCTGCTGTCTGCCTATGGCGGTATTGTGTCATCTGATGAGGCGGAAAAGCTGACCATCGCGGCAACCAGGCTCTATTCAGTTCAGGAAGCCGCCGGGCGGTTACAGAATCTGTTGCCGCGAACACCAGGCTGGGCAGAATTATCAGCGTTTCTGCCGGCCAATCTCTCTCAGCCTCTTGACAGGCGGTCTGCTGTTGCGTCTCATTTTGTGGCCTCTCTGGAGCTCGCCAAGGATGGGGTGGTGGCGTTGCGACAGTCTTCTGCTTATGCGCCTTTGTTCCTCCGCCTGAAGGAGACGGTAAAATGAGTCTATCTGCTGATTTGCCTGAAACAGATCTGGTCCAGACAGCCCGTATCATCGAAGCTCTGGTTTTTGCGTCAACCAAGGCAGTGTCTGTGAAATCCATTCTTCCCTACCTGAAGGATGAAACACAGCTTCCCGAAATCATTGATATGATCCAATCACGATATGATGAGCGTTCAGGCTTGCGCTTTGAGGTCAGTGGCGACCAAATGGCGTTCAGAACAAAAGATGATGTGGCCCGCTATCTGTCTTTGGACCGGCCTGTACAGAAGCCGTTGTCACGGGCGGCGCTGGAGGTTCTGGCGATTATCGCTTATCATCAGCCGATTACCCGGTCAGAAATTGAAGAGATCAGAGGCATAAGCCTGTCACGCGGAACATTGGATATTCTGTTAGAGCTTGAATGGGTGAAACCCCGCGGGCGCAGGCGCACACCCGGTCGCCCGTTGACCTGGGGGACAAGCCCGGCTTTTCTTGATCATTTTGGCCTCAGTTCCGTTGAAGACCTGCCTGGCATGGATGAGCTTAAATCTGCCGGATTGCTGCGCAAGGGGCAGATTTTGGGCGGACTGGGTGAGCTGGCCAGCGAAGACGGGACAGATGAGGACACTGATGATCTGTTGGATGAGACCGATTTGCTGGATACAGAATTTGAAGATCAATTCGCAGATGAATTTGAATCAGATACTGATGAAGACTAAGATCAGCAGGTCAGGAACAATGCTGTCAGGAGCCCGGATGTGATCAGTTTTGAGAATATATGCCACAGCTATGGCCCGTCGCCATCGGTTACGGATATCTCATTTCAGATTGAAGAAGGCCAAGTGGTTACGCTGCTTGGGCCGTCGGGGTGCGGAAAAACCACCTTGTTGCGCCTGGCAGCAGGGTTTGAACACCCGCTCAGTGGCCAGATCACCCAAGATAAGGGGGTGTTGTCCAGCCCTTCCAGCCTGATTGCCCCTGAAAACCGGCAAATGGGGCTGGTATTCCAGTCCTATGCGCTGTTTCCGCATATGACCATCGGCCAGAATATACGTTTCGGGCTGAACGAGGCTGACACCAAGACCCAGCAGAGGGTTGCTGATCTGCTGCAGGAAATGGATCTGGTCACGATGGAGGATAAATTTCCGCATGAGCTGTCTGGCGGACAGCAGCAACGTGTGGCTCTGGCGCGCGCGCTTGCCCCGTCACCGCGCCTGATCCTTCTTGATGAGCCTTATTCCGGGCTGGACAGCCGCCTGCGTGAACGGGTGCGTGATAAAATGCTGCATGTTCTGCGGCAGACCGGAACCGCCGCGCTGATGGTGACGCATGACGCTGAAGAAGCGATGTTCATGTCAGATAAAATTATTGTGCTGCGGGACGGAAAAATTATGCAGCAGGGGCGGCCGATCGATCTGTATTGCCGGCCGCAGAACGCCTTTGTGGCTGAATTTTTCGGTGAGGTGAATCATATCCCCGCACGTGGCCGTAACGGGCAGGCAGAAAGCGTGTTCGGGGCGTTTCCGTGTGAGGGAATTGAAGATGACCAGCCAGCTGTGATCCTGATCCGCCATGAAGGCCTGCAGGTCACTATGGAAGAGACAGGCTTTAAGGCTCAGGTGATGGAAAGTCATCTTCTGGGCCGGTATTCCCTGTTGCATCTGAATTTGTCTGAACAGACAGGTTATGATGAAGACCTGCATCTGCATGCGCGTATACCCGGGCTGAATTCAATTGCTGAAGGCGAGATTGTGAATATTGATATTGACCCGGCCCAGGTCTTTGTCTTTTCACAGTCTTAAAAAAAATGGAACAGACCAACGCTAGCTGTTGCCGCCATCGGTAAGCCTGTTTATAGTCGGGGCGTAATTTCAATTGAGCCGTGATGGGGGCATTTGTTACCATCAGGGCGATGACCTTTTTTTCAAGGGGACGATCATGGGTTTCACGAGCATCTGGCACTGGATTATTGTTCTGGCTGTCGTTCTGATTTTGTTTGCACGTCCAGGCAAAATTTCAGGTATTATGGGCGATTTTGGTAAAGGGCTGCGCAGCTTCAAAGAAGGGGTGAAAAGTCCTGAAGAAGAGGCAGATGATGAGCCGGAAGCCATAGAGGCCGCACCTGCAAAGAAGGCCCCAGCGAAAAAAGCGGCAAAGAAAAAGGCTGCGCCGAAGAAAGCCGCCAAGAAAAAGACCGCTGCGAAAAAGGCTGCCAAGAAAAAGACCAAGGCCTGAGGCTGACCCTTAACCCTGAAGACCGGTTGTCTGCTCCAGCCCATTATCGCTGTCATGGCGAGAGATAAGCTGAGTAAGGCACCTGAGCAAGGAGACTGAAATGTTTGATTTCGGTTGGCAGGAATTCATGATGATTGCCTTCGTCCTTGTGCTGGTTGTGGGCCCGAAAGAC
>CALKIF010000026.1:0-3052 GCA_937988715.1 uncultured Alphaproteobacteria bacterium
GCTGTCGATTGACCAGCCTGATGGTGCGTTTGAACCCAAACTGTAAGCGCCGTCAACCGCATAAGTTGAGGCAAACGCTGTCAGACCTGAACCCAATGAAGTCTGCTTGATTGTCACTTCAGTTGCTTCAGTCACGTCTACAGATGTTCTGCCGCCATGATTGATATCTGTTGAATTGTTACCTGTGGCCACAGAAGATGTTCCGGCCAGATTTGCCCCACCCAGTGAATCTGTGTTCATCCGGTCGATGGCCACATTGATGATTTCAGGGTTTGTGTTACCTGCGCGGATGTCCTGTGAATAAGTACCGTCCAGAATTTTCACTTCGTTGAAGGCTGCGTTGTTAGCAATCTTGTCGATTTCAGCCAACAGGGCAGTGACTTCCAACTGAGCGTTGGCCCGGTCAGAATCAGTGTAAACGCCGTTGTTCATCTGAACAGCGAGTTCACGCATTCTGATGGCCATATTGTTGATTTCACCCATGGCTGCTTCAGCAGTCTGCACAAGTGAAATACCATCTTGTGAGTTCCGGATAGCCATGTTCATGCCGCGAAGCTGGCTTTCCATTTTGTTCGCAACGGCAAGACCAGCTGCATCGTCAGCTGCAGAGTTAATCCGCAGGCCAGATGACAGCCTTTCCATTGCAGTTTCGGTGTTTGCTGTCGCTTTAACTGCGTAAGTCCGCGCTGTCAAAGCACCAACGTTAGTATTAATAACAGTCATTTTTCAACTCCATAATGCTGTTCTGACACGCCAGACTTCCGCCTGAACCCACTAAGAACAACGTCATGAAAAAAATATTGTTAATTTTTTGTTTATTTTTTTGACCAAAGCGCTGAAAAGCTCCGCCCGTATCAGGGACTCTAAGAGGCCGGTTCAGTCGCTTTTTGGTGCCTTTCAGCGGGCTTTAGAGGCTTAATTTAACAGCTGCATCAGCATCTGTTTGGATGAATTGGCCTGGGCCAACATCGATGTTGACGCCTGGTTGAGGATTTGGTGTTTGGCCAACATACTGCTGACATCTGCAAAATCGGCATCTATGATCCGGCTTTTGGACGCGGCGGTGTTCAGCCCGGCCATGGACAAATAATCAATCGCATGTTCCAGCCTGTTTTGTGCTGCCCCCATTTCGGCTTCCTGTGCCGCCATCTGGTTAATGGCCCTGTCCAGGATGGTGATGGCGTTGGTGGCCCCTTCTGCTGTGCTGATATCCACATCCGCTACTGAATCCTTGACCACATTCTGTAACGGGTCACGGTTCAGCGTAAGCTGGTTGGTGAAGCTCTTGCCGTTCTTTCCGGTATAGTGAACATCAACCGCATATTGGTTCTTCGGGTCTGATTTGAACAAGGCAGTTGTTTTCAGCGTGCCGTCAAAGGCATCAATTTTGAAAAAGGCTTTATCTGTTCCTGAAATCTCATAACTGCCAAACGGGTTAGCGTCCGTGAAGTCTGTAAATTCGCTTGCGTAATCATTTTTCTTTAAGGATATGGTGAAATTATCTTCAAAGTTCAGAATAGAATGAACGGCCGAAGTCTGGCTTTCGGTCAGGGCTGCTTTTGCCAGCGCGAAAGTGGCTGTCTGCGCCCCGTCTGTATTATTGCCGCTGGCTGAATTATCCCTGCCGCTGGCTGAATTATTCTCTGCACCAGCAAAACTGACCGCAGCAGAAGCGTCAGTTCTGTTAATCGTCAGACTGGCCTGAAAACCGCTTGACCAAATCTCAAGCTCATCAAAACTGATGGCATTTGCGCTCGCTGCCGGTCTGCTGGATACAGTGAATAACAGGCTGCCAGGTGTCCCGTTTGTGACGGTTATGCCTTTTGAGGCGAGCGCAGTGTTCAAGCTGGCTGCCAAATCAGCTTCTGGTGTAAGCGCGCCTAACGCCGCACCATAGATTTTTTCACCATCAATTGTCAGCTCTGGCATGTCTCCGCCGCCACCGCTATAGACAAAGGCGCTGACATCAAGTGCGACTGTGCGGACATTTGCATCGACGCCGCGGGTTGCTGTCCCTGCTGAGGATAATGTCTGGCTGTTGAAGGTGAAATCGCCATAAACGGTTGGTGGAGTGGTTATCCCGGCAACCGTTCTGGTCACCACAAGATCATCACCTGATGCAGAAAACTGAAATGTTTCAGGCGTGGATAGGCTGTTATTGGCTGTGTTCAGATCTGTGGCCAGATCGGCGATGCTGTACTCTCCGGTCTGAATGCCTGCCCCGACCGTTGATGTAATGGTCGTGCCGTTCAGCACAAAGCTGAATGTGTCTCCGGAAGTCGCAGTATTCACCGCCCCGTTCAGCTGTGTGAAGGTGCGCTGATCAGAGGTTGCATCCTGCGCCAGTTGAGCAGCAGGAGGGCCGACCTGGCTATTTACAAAGGTTGTTGAACTGCCGATGACCTGCTCAATCCGCAGATGAGACGAGGTCAACGCTGTCGCCACATCACCGGCAGCATTGTCAAATACTGCCTTTACACCTGCCGTGGTTGCTGAGAACGTGGCGCGCACAGGAGGCGACATGGCCGCATTGGCAGAATTCAGGCTGGTCGCAATGATTTGTGCGTTCAGCGCGCCGGCCGGCACAAGGTCTGTGTTGATCGTCTGGCCATCAATCTGCAGCGAAAAGCGCGAGTTTGGTTGAGGCGGCAGCGGCAGAGGCAGCACATATTCAACTTCTTCTTCCTGCGCATCTGTAACAGTTAGCCGGACTGTTTCAGTAAATTCATCGCCAGAAGAGGCTGTATATTTCACATTAAATTCATAAAGATTGTCTGAATCACTATCTGCGAACTGCTCATATTCTATGGCTGCGGAAACCACACCGCTTGCCTGATCGATACTAAATGTTGCGGCATCCGCCCCGCCTGAAATACTGAACTGGCCCGCGCCGTTATCGGCAGACACAAAGCTCTGTAAGGCGTTCGACAGCACGCCGTCTGTGGCGTTATCAGAATTCACAGACCGGAACGACAGATTAGCGCTTTCTGAGACCGTCAGATTTGTCTGTGCGGATTTGACACCAGCAGCGGGCTCATTCTGCGTGACATTA
>CALKIF010000027.1:0-1251 GCA_937988715.1 uncultured Alphaproteobacteria bacterium
TGGAAGGCAATATCTGTCGGTGTACCGGCTATCATAATATCGTCAAATCTGTGCAGGCAGCTGCAGAAGAAATGGGAGGTTAAGATGCCAGAAGGTGCAATGAATCAAGGTATTGGCGCGTCAGTACGCCGGAAAGAAGATAAGCGGTTTCTGACCGGCAAGGGCCGCTATACAGATGACATCAACCGGGCGGGCCAGTTGCATGCGTTCTTCGTGCGCTCTGATGTTGCTCACGCTAAAATCAAATCTGTTGATACAGCTGCTGCTGCCGCGATGGACGGGGTTCATGCGGTCTATACCGGCGCAGATGTTGAAGCTGACGGTGTCGGCTCACTGATTAATGGCTGGGCGGTGACCAACCGTGACGGCAGCGCCATGTCTGAGCCGCCACACCCTGTACTGGCCAAAGACAAAGTCAGATATGTAGGTGACCATGTCGCCATGATTGTTGCTGATTCGCTTGAGATCGCGATGAGCGCAGCAGAACTGGTTTCAGTTGATTATGATGAGCTGGCACCTGTTGTTGATCTGAATTCTGCGGCCAGTGGTGCAGAGATTCACGACGGTATGGCCAATAACACCTATTTCGACTGGGAATTGGGTGATGAGGCCGCAACAGATACGGCTCTTAAAGGGGCACACACCATTGTTAACGCAACCCTGCGGAACAACAGGCTGGTCCCGAACGCTATGGAAACACGGGCAGCAGTTGCTGAATATGATGATATTGCTGACAGCTATGTTCTCTATTCAACAACACAGAATCCGCATCTGCTGCGGCTTGTGATCTGTGCATTTGTTTTGGGTATTCCTGAATCCAAAATGCAGATTGTTGCCCCTGATGTCGGTGGCGGCTTTGGATCAAAGATTTATCTTTATGCTGAAGAAGCGTGCTGTACCTGGGCATCAAAGAAACTGCGCCGACCAGTAAAATGGACAGCTGACCGCACGCAGGCCTTCTTGTCTGACGCGCATGGCCGGGACCATGTGAACAATGTTCAGATGGGTCTGGATGAAACAGGCAGAATCGTGGGGCTCCGGGTGGACACACTGGCAAATCTGGGCGGCTATCTGTCTGCCTTTTCGGTTGCCACACCCACCTATCTGCACGGCACGCTGTTGTCAGGTTGTTATGACATTCCGGCCATTTACACCAATGTAAAAGGCATGGCCACAACCACAGCACCTGTTGATGCGTATCGCGGGGCTGGCCGTCCGGAAGCCACCTATCTTCTGGAGCGGACAATGGAT
>CALKIF010000028.1:0-16278 GCA_937988715.1 uncultured Alphaproteobacteria bacterium
TGGCGTTCTGCCCAGCCAGCAAAAATACGTTCCAGCAAGACAACCACATAATAAAGTGCAATGCCCAGTATCGCCAGCGCAATCAGAACAGCAAACATAAGCGGATAATCAGAATTGGTTTTGCCGCTGTCAAACAGAGCTCCAAGGCCGCGACCATGCGGTGAGACAATTTCCATCAGATTGGTGCCGATAAAGGCAAGTGTCAC
Organism: uncultured Alphaproteobacteria bacterium; assembly: GCA_937988715.1. Lineage (GTDB taxonomy): Bacteria > Pseudomonadota > Alphaproteobacteria > Puniceispirillales > Puniceispirillaceae > JADHLI01. The sequence goes on from CALKIF010000028.1 coordinate 207, forward strand.
TGCGACCTTCAACGCCCCAAAAAATTCTGGCAGCGTTTTGGGAAGGGCGATTTTCCAAAATATCGTCAGTTTTGAGGCTCCGAGGGCGCGTAAAATATCGCGATATTCCGGCTCCAGTGTCGACAGGCCGATAGACACAGAAACAGCAATCGGAAAAAAAGAAATCATAAAGGCAATCAACACGGTGTTCAGATCATGCTGGCCAACAAACATTAACGCCACGATCGGCACGACAGTCGCCTTGGGGATAGCGTTAAACCCAACAAGAAGTGGATAAAGCCCTTCGCGTAAGACCCGCGAAAACCCCATGATCATGCCCAACAAGACACCAACCACAATGGCAATCAGCAAACCGATTACGGTTCGCCACAAGGTTTCCCAGCCAAAGGTCAAAAACAGCCATTTGAAACGCCAGAATGCAGGCCACAAATCGCTGGGGGAGGCCATCTTGTAGTTGGGCCAGTCATTGACCCAAACAAGGGCTTCCCAAAAAAGAAGAAAGATGAGAATGGCTAAAATGGGGACAGCAACCTGTCTCATGATTTGGCCTCCTCATCTTTACGGGCAATTTTGATCTGCTCACGAAGAATGTTAAGTGTCTCAGTGGCTTCAGGCGTGTAAAGCTGATCAAGGCTTCGGGGACCGCGTTGTGCCAATTTCTGGGTGTATTGCACTGTGGCTGGCCGGCCGGACAGCACAATGACCTCATCAGCAAGGAAAATGGCCTCCCGTAAATCATGTGTAATGAGAACACCGGTAAACGGTTCTTCTTCGCGAAGCCGATGCATAGTTTGCCACAAATCCTCACGGGTAAAGGCATCAAGAGCACCAAACGGTTCATCAAGAATAAGAACTTCCGGACGATGAACCAGTGCCCGGCATAAAGATGCGCGCTGGCGCATACCTCCGGACAATTCAGACGGTCGCTTATTTTCAAAACCCGATAGGCCGACCAGTTTCAACAAGTCGTGGGCCCTGGCCTCACGGTCTGCGAGGCTTAGGTCGTTAGACACAATTTCTAGCGGTAGCATTACGTTTTTCAGGATGCTGCGCCACTCAAGCAGAACTGGGTTCTGAAAAGCCATGCCAACAATGTCGCGCGGTGAGGTTACTTTCTTGCCCTGCAGCCAAACAGTTCCAGAATCAGGTTTCAACAGCCCAGCAACCAGTCGGGTCACTGTAGATTTTCCACATCCTGAAGGGCCAACAATGGCGGTGAAACCGTTTTCCGGCACGCTGAGTGTCAGTCTGTCAAGGACAGGAAGGCTCCCGGTGTTAGTGGTGAATGTATGCGAGACGCCATCGATCCTGATAATATCTTTATTTTTTTCTGGCGCCATGAAATAGACCATTATGCATATGCAGCCTGGAAATACCAGGCTGCACTTAGTTTCTTCTTAGTTGATTGATATCCCGCCACCGGGCAGATATGCGTCGGTATAATATAACTCCGCATCCGGTGTGGTTTTGTAGTCGTACGTTTCGCCGAGTTGTTTCAAGGCCGCTGAGAAACGGGCTGTATCAATCCCACCCATGCCGTTCGCCTTTACATAATCGGTAAGAACATTTGCATCAATGGCCAACTGCAAGCGTCTTTGCTCTAGTGTGGCATCAGCTGCCGGGTTGCGCTTAACCAACGCCGCCGCTGCGGCTTTTGGGTTCTTTATGGCATCTTTCCACCCCGCCCCGACAGCGGTTAGAAACTTTTTGACCATATCTGGGTTGGCATTTGCAAACTCAGTATTCACGATGACAGCGTTTCCATAGAGTTTCAGGCCATGATCAGCCATCAAAATCGTTGAAATATCATCTTCTGGCACACCTAGACGGACAAGGTTCAAATAGGATGAAAAGGAAAAGCCGGTCACCGAATCTACTTTACCTTCGGCCAACATAGGTTCGCGTGTTGGAAATCCAACCGGCTCGACTGTTATCTTGTCTATGTTGATTCCGTTTGCCTTTGCAAATGAGGGGAATTGAGCCCATGCTCCATCTGGCGGCGGCGCACCAAGGACGGATCCCTCTAGGTCGCCGGGCCCGCTGATCCCAAGTGACTTGCGGCCGATTACAGCAAAAGGAGGCTTATCATAAACCATCATAACCGCTGTAACAGGAGCACCTGGGTTTTGGTCAAGAAACTTAATCAGTGAATTGATGTCAGCAAACCCAAAAGGGAATGCGCCTGTGGCCACTTTCGGAATGGCGTCAAGTGAGCCCTTTCCTGGCGTAATTTCGACATCCATACCAACCGCCGAAAAATGGCCATTATCAATGGCTAGGAAGTAGGGTGCAGAAGGTCCTTCGAACTTCCAGTCAAGGGCAAATTGCACTTTGGTCTCAGCATGGCTGGTCGCTGCCATCAACATGGAAGCCAGTCCAATTACTAAATATTTTGTTATGTAGTGTATCATGACGTTTCTCCTGAATTTGAGTGTTTTGTGTGTGAACATCATCATCAAAAACACCGGAGCAGATTTGAACAATTTTGAAATTTTTGCTCTGCGCTGTATTTCTAGCATCGTCATCTTACGTTAAAGGAATTCACCAACCGATGACAAGGTCGAAATAGTCGTTAAAAATAGCTGACTGATTTAAATGTTGGCCGCTCTGTGCGGCACACGCCCCTTTTGAACGCTGTAACTTATGATTTTTGGGTGGGCATAGCCTCTTTTTTCAATGAATACGCACACAGACACATGTTTTCGGGACAAATGCTTGTCCTTAAACTTAGGATAGTAAGGGGCGGATCTGTTGATATAAGGCATGAGAGGTGGTTCGCGCGTTAGACAGTTTTGTTGTAAGCGCGTGGTCTGGCAGAACCTCAGCGCTGAGTTCAGGCTTTGTGCATACTGAAGCCACAGATGCACCGCCAGCAATCATGGCCAGGCGGGCCGCACCTAAAGCCGCGCCAGTGTCACTGTTTTTTGGCAGCAGCAATGGACGCTTCAGCAAACTGGCAATCATCTCAAGCCATATCCGGTTGTTTGCGCCGCCGCCGGTGACCAATAGCATATCTGGTGTGCTGCCTGCCTCTTGCAACACATCCATCGCATCAGCGATAGCAAATGCTACTCCTTGCATAACCGCTCGCATCATGTCGCCAGCATTGTGATGGCGCTGCAGGCCAAAAAAGCCACCTCTTGCTTGTGCATCATTATGTGGAGTGCGCTCGCCAGACAAATAGGGATGGAAGATCAGTTGCGAATCTGTAGGGTCTGTTGCCGCCATCTCCGCCAGTAACGTGTGCACATCCTGTCCAGTAATTTCACACAGCCAGGAAATACAATCACTTGCGGCCAGAATAACCCCCATCTGATGCCAAGTATCGGGCAGCGCATGGCAAAAGGCATGCGCACCTCGCTTGGCGGCAGGCGTGAACTTGTTTGTGACGGTAAACACCACACCAGATGTACCTAAAGACAAAAATCCGTCACCTGGATAGACAACACCAAGGCCAGTCGCTGCACAGGCATTATCGCCGCCACCGCCTGCCACAAAAGGTTGCCCTTTGATGCCCCATGAACGGGCAATATCTGGTTTAAGGTAACCTGAAATTTTGCTGCCCTCAATCACATCAGGCATGTGATCAGTTGATAAGCCGCAAGCTGAGAGCAGCTTATCTGACCAGCATCGCTTTGCCCCATCAAGCCAGAGAGTTCCTGCGGCGTCGGACATCTCTGTGACCATCTCGCCGGTCAGCACGAACCGAAGATAATCTTTAGGCAGTAGAAACTTTGCTGTCCTTGCAAAGCGTTCTGGCTCATGGTGGGCTGACCATACAGCCTTTGGAGCGGTGAAACCTGGCATGACAGCATTGCCGGAAATTGCGCGGAAGGCAGGATTTTCATCAAGCTCTGCTGCTTCTTGAGCACATCTTGTATCGTTCCATAATATGGCGGGCCGCAGAACGCTCCCGCCTTTGTCGAGCGCCACCATGCCATGCATTTGGCCAGACAGGCCGATACCGCGCACATGCTGCAGTTGCTTTGCACAGGTCAGGTGAAGTGCCTTAACGGCGTGATCCGCCGCCTGCCACCAGCTGTGTGGGTCTTGTTCTGACCAGCCTGGGCGCGGACGCTGAACAGACAGATCATTCGAGCAAGAGCGGACTGTTTTTCCGTTCTCATCCACCAACACAACTTTAAGTGCAGATGTGCCTATATCAATGCCCAGATACATTTTTTCCCTCCGCCAGGTTTGATGTTTTTTCAGCCATTCACACAATTGGCCATCACGTTTGGTTGACGTTCAGATCTTGCCTAGACCAAGGTTTAACTCGACCAGAGAAGGCTGCTAAAAGGGCAGGGGATGGTCTTTATGGGTTTTTTCGATTTCTGCCTTTACTTCATCGCTCAAGATCAGGTCAGCTCCTGCAAGTATATGCTCAAGTTGGGTTTGTGTGGTTGCCCCGAAAATCACCGACCCCATGAAAGGACGCATCATCGCCCAGGAAAGGGCCATATGCACCGGATCCAGCCCATATTTTTGCGCAATATTCAAGTATGCATCAATTGCTGGCCAGACACGTGCGGTGGCGCGCCCGCCAAGGTCTGGCGTGGCGGCCATGCGTGAGCCGGCTGGCAATGAAGATCCGTGCTCGTATTTGCCGGTCAGCAGTCCGGCTGCCAGAGGAGAGAAGGCCAGCAAATCCACCTGCTCATGGTGGCAAAGCTCCGCCAAATCTAAATCAAATAGGCGGCACAGCAAGCTGTATTCATTTTGAATAGTGAGGACATGCGGGCGGCCTGTTGTTTTTGCGGCTTGCAGCCAGGTGGAGGTGCCCCATGCACTCTCATTCGAAAGACCGAAATATCTAATTTTGCCAGCTTTAACTAAATTATCCATCTCGTTCAGGACGTCATCAACATGGTCTAAGAAGGCCGCATTGTCCTGTCCACTTGCATCATACTGCCAGTTTTTTCTGAACATATATGACCCCCGGTTTGGCCAGTGTAATTGATAGATATCAATGTAATCTGTGTTCATTGAGCGCAGGGAGTTTTCTAAAGCACTGCGGATGGTCGTCGCAGAGATCGGGGCACCTTCACGCACAAATTTTTGGCCTTCACCTGTAACTTTGGTGGCAAGCACAACCTCATCTCGGCGTTTTTTTATAGCTGGCCATGTGCCGATGACCCGTTCTGTGTCGCCGGAAGTTTCGGCGCGCATTGGGTTGGTTGGATACATCTCAGCGGTATCAATAATGTTGATACCGTGAGCCAGAGCTGTATCCATTTGACGCCACCCCTCTTCTGGTGTGGTCTGCTCTCCCCATGTCATTGATCCTAAACACAGTTTGCTGACCTTCAGAGACGACCATCCCAATCTTTTTGTCTGCACGTTAATCTCTTCTGGCTTTTATCAGTTTATTTTCACAATCACAGTTAGCACATTACGATTTGTTATCTTGTTTTGCCAAGCCATGATCCTGAAATGAAAACTAAGGTGAGGAAAAGAAGACAAAATTTCCCGGAGCAGTTCAATTGATGAAACGCGAGTTGAGAAGAAGTAGTCAGGGCTGAACTAAATCAAGTGAGAGACAAAAAAGCAGTCTCATATGCCGCCTCACTCAATTGGCTAACGGGCAAGTTGATTGAACCAGCGGCCAATTAAAGCGGCTGCAATATTTGTCTTTTGAACGTCAATTGAGAGAAGTTTTTTGCGCACATTTTCTTGCAACATCCGCCAGAGCCTGTTGTTCCTCTGAAAGGGGAAATCCAGGTTTGCTCCTGTGGTTGACGCTCACTGTGAGCCAAGGTGTATTTTGTTGTTTTTCCAAGTCTGTACCTTCTGATACAAAAAGAGAACCAGCTACAAAAGCAAGTTAGAAAGAAATGTTGTTATGACGGATGAACGACCAGATAATTCGGCACTCTCAGATGTGCGCGTCTTAGATCTCAGCCGTATCTTAGCCGGGCCATCTGCGACCCAACTTCTGGGTGACCTCGGTGCTGATGTCGTCAAGATTGAAAATCCAGCTGGCGGTGATGATACCCGCGGTTGGGGTCCCCCATTTATTGACAACTCTGAAGGTCAACGTGCAGAGGCAGCATATTTTGCATGCTGCAATAGAAACAAGCGCTCTGTGGCACTTGATTTTTCCACTTCAGAGGATGTCGAGACATTGAAGAAAATGGTGTGTGTTGCAGATGTTCTCGTCGAAAATTTTAAATTTGGGGGCCTGGAAAAATATGGGCTGGATTACAACAGCCTGAAGCAGATAAACCCCAGGCTGATTTACTGTTCAATCACGGGTTTCGGTCATTCAGGGCCGTATGCACATCGCCCCGGCTATGACTTTCTCATTCAGGGTATGGGAGGTCTGATGAGTATTACAGGACAGGCAGACGGCACATCTGGTGCTGAGCCGATGAAAGTTGGTGTTGCCATTTGTGACCTCTTTACGGGCTTGAATGCTGTCAGTGCAATATTGGCGGCTTTGCACTATCGTGAGCGGACCGGATTAGGGCAACATATCGATTGTGCGCTGCTGGACAGTCAGGCCGCCATGCTCGCTAATCAGTCTTCTAATTGGTTGAATTGTCAGATCACACCAGAACGTATGGGCAATCATCATCCAAGTATTGTTCCCTATCGTGTCTTTGAGGTAAGTGACGGTTACATCATTATTAATTGCGGTAATGACGGGCAATTCGCACGGCTTGTTGCTGCTTTGGGCAAGCCGGAACTGGCTGATGATGAGCGGTTCAAAACGAATGAAGCGCGTTGTCAGAACCGCGAACTTACAGACAGCCTTCTTGCAGAAGCTGTAGCGCCTCGTCAGAAGGCAGATGTGATAGAGCTTTTGGAATCTGTGAATGTGCCCTGCGGGCCCATTAATGATATTCCGTCCTTATTTTCAGATCCGCAATTACAGGCGCGGGATATGGAAGTGTCACTGCCACGCGCTGACGGGACTGTTTTCAAAGGTGTCGCTTATCCTCCGAAGCTCTCAGAAACGCCGGCCCATTATGATCGCCCGCCGCCTGTGCTAGGAGGCGACAATCAAGAGGTGCTTGATGATTGGGGTATTCGCTGATTCTGTTTACTAAAGGAACAGCACATCACCGTTTTTGTTGATGAGAGATGGTCTTTGCAGCATCAAATTCAGCTCTTCTTCTGGCGATTTCTTTTGCAGACAGCTTGTTGATGTTTGAATAATCATCTTTCCAGTTTTCCGCCCCGTCCCAGATGATCGGGTTGGTGATCGTTGTACGCGGGGCTGTGGCAGAAGACAGAAGGGTGAGGGCCCCTGCCAAGGTCTGCTGTTGAGACAGGCTGTCGTTAGGGCGTCCACAGCTGTTGCCCAGCGGGAAATCAGAAAAATAAAACCGCGGCACGCCGACCTGTTCAACAATATCTTTTGCACAGCCCATAATGACTGTCGCTATGCCTGCCTCTTCAGCTGCCCGCGCCGCCAACGCAACAGACTGATGACACACCGGACAGTTGGGCACCAGAATGATGGCCTCTACATTATCTTCCAACAGAGCAGAGGTAAGGGCCGGACAGTCCTGTTCAAGATGTGTGCGCTGTGAGCGATTGGTGGGAAAGCCATAAATAAAGGGGGCAACCGCACCAATCTGTCCGTCTGCTGCGGCTTGTTTCAAGGCGGCAAGGGGGAAGTATGTTGCTTTATCTTCTGCTGTTGTATGGACCCTGTCTATAGCGATATGAGAAATCCGTAAGTCAGGTTCAGGATCAATGGGTAAACGATAAAGCTGATAGAATTTTGCTGACGCATTATAGGACGCCCCTGGGCCCTGATCACCTTTGTCCGGCTGGAATGGGGCGGCGGTCGTGACAATCGCCACACGCATGTCCTTAAGCGGTTTTGACGGCCGGGTAAACGGAACCGTGTCACATCGGGCCCAGCGATAAGGATTGTCATATCCCAGCCCTAAATAATAGCTGGTGGTCCGTTCGATATATGAAATGGGCGGGTCAAGGGACATAAATTCTCCATATCTGCGGGCTGTATGAGGTACAGAACCAGCGTGCTATCAACCCCGCTCAGGCTAGGCTCTACTTGTGACCATCACCCGGCCTTCGGCAGGGTCAACAATCAGATGTTCTCCTGTTTTGATCAATCTGGTCACATCACCGTCTGCGAACCGGTCTACCATAGCCATATTGGCCAAGGCCGCGCCCTGCGCCAGAATCGTATTGGCCTGATTAAACAGAATGGCTTTCGGGGCAATCTGCCGAGAGGCCATCTCATACAACATCCAGGCTGTTGCCACCCCGCCTTTTGCTGTGTTCAGAACCAGAATGACATCGCGATAACTATGTCCATAGAGCTTATGCTGCGGCCGTGAAAACACGCCGTTTATCCTGTCCAGATCATAGCGGGCAGAAAAATTATCATCAGCAACAAGCGCAACCCCTTCTGTCTTTGGGCCAATCCCGATATGACACTTCAATTCTGTTGTCATTTCACAATCACCCCTTTTTCAGCAGAATCTATACAAGCTGACATGCTGGCCAGAGCAGGCTTGTAACCATAGCCGCCTAAGATATTCACAATCTTGGCTGAATTGCTGAGCAGTCTTGTCCAGCCATTTGCCTCACCGATTTCGCGGGCATATTGCTGATAAAAACAAGTGCCGACCAGAACCCGCGCCCCAAATGTTTCCAGCGCAGCAACATAGCCCATAGAGACCGCATCCCCATAGACCTGTGCAGAGGTGCAGATAATCACATCTGTTGTGTCTGCCCGCTGCCGGCCCTTACATAAGCTGGCCAGCTGGCCCATTTCAACAAGGCTGAGCTGAGGGGCGGCAAACACCACCACATCAACAGACTCGCCGGTGGCGATAAAGGGTCGCTCTAAGCTGGCCAGAGCCTCAGCGGTAATTTCAGTTGTGCTGAGCATATCCCCGCCAACATCGCTCAGCTTATGACATTCAGGTGTGATGCCAACGATATGGAACAGAGGGATAGAGCCATAGCTGGCCATCGCCGCGCCAAAATGTTTAAGCTGGTCTGAGGTTGGGGCTGCCTCAATCCCTTCAATGACAGGCACTTCCCAATAACTGCCCGCCATCCGGCCAATTGTTGCGCCCAAGACCCCCCATTCCATCAGGTCCTGCGGGCTGTGCCTGACATGATAGCGTTTGCTGGCTTGACGATGGGCATCCAGATGCAGACCATAGCGCGGGGTTCGGCCCGTCAGACCAGCGGCCAGAGCGGACGGCCCGCCTTCAAAATTTGAACGGGCCCCGCACACAGAATTTGAATAGATAACAACCCCTGTATCACCAAACGCTACATGGTCACCAAAGACCGGCGGCATAATCGTCTGGTAATTGATACAGGTATTGGTCATCATGATGCCCATAGCCTTGCAGGCGGCAATGAAACGACGTTCCAGGCTGGCCATCTGTTCTGTCTGGCCAAGCGGCTCATAACAGGACAGGTCAACACCGCGCGGGTCGGTAATCATCGGGATTTGTACTTCTGCACCGTCTGCGGCCATCTTCTCGGCAAACGCTACCCCGGCCTCACCAAGGGATTCCGGGTCAGCCATCATATGGGCCTGACTGACGCTGACCATATCTTCAGCATCAAACATTTGGCCAACCTGCAGCTGGTGCTCAATCGCCCACTTTATCGCGGGTCCGGCCTCTCCGGCCAGCATGGCCTGTTCTTCGTCACTCAGCTTCATGTCCATACGGCCTTGTTATATTGACTGCCCTCATGCGATCATGTCGGTTCAGGCAAATGCTTGTCAATCCAAACCCGCAATCCCTCCTCAACCTCAGCAATGTTCTTATAAGCGCTGAAGGCTGATGACAGCTTGCTGGCCTGCTTCAGAACGGCTTTTATGAATTCAGGTTGCTGGCGGAACCGGCTGAGCGGTGCCAGGCTGGTGCGGATGGTAAAGATAACCGCCCCGCTCTCGGGTAATTTATAAAAACATTGTCGCTCAATGCGGACATGAATAATCGTGCCCCACTCTTCAGCTGAATGCGCAATTGCCTCCATAGGTGAGGGGCGGGTGGGGGCGAACAACCTGTCATCTGTCTGGACTGACCAGTTCAGACGTTGTGACAGGACGCCAGATTGCATGGTGGTGAAAAACCGGTTTACAGGCCTGGCAAGTGTGTCTGCAAATTCAGGCACAGGGGTATGAATGGCGGTAATGGACTGGCCTATTTTCTCTGACAGGCGCCAATGGCTGGGAAAGCACAAACTGGCGGCTGCCAAAACCCAGTCAGGCTCAGCTGCGGTGTCATCAGGAGCGGTGAGGACCAGCACATCTTCAGGGATCAGCGCAGAGAGCTGGCGCAGGCAAGCGGCCTGTTCGGCGCTGATCTTCATGTTGTGATAGTGATGTAGATGCGCGGCGATGGTTTGGCTGGCCTCTAGGGCGGCGGCCTTGCCATTATGAAGACACACAAAAACCTCAGAAGCTTTTTCAGACAGCAGAACTTGTTTTTCGGCCAGCTGGCGTGTGCGCATGGCCCGGTCCCCAAACGCATCCGGCCCATCCAGCCACTGTTCAGCCCCACAGCCCCGCAACCCCATGCTTAGGGCGGGCAGTTTTTCGACGGGCGGCAAAGGCTGATTGTCTGGTCGGTGCATAAAGGTTCTTTTTTTTGTGGTTTGATTTCAGTCTGCAGACTGTCCGGGCCAGAGGCAATATGGCTGTCCGCGGTTCAGGCAAAATAATTCCAGATGCCGACCGCATAAATGGACAGAAACACAACATTAATCCATTTCAGCTGTCGTTCGGTATGCAGCCAGGCGCAATACACCCAGATCAGACAACACGGCAGGCTGATGAACATGGTCCAAGAGTACCAGTCACGTTTAATCGCCACTGCGCTGAGCAGACCAGCTCTAGGGCCAACCATTACAGTTGTGCCTCAAACCGGGCAAATTTCAGCAGCCAGTCTGCCATCCAAGATAGTCCAGTCTAAAATAAAGAGTTCCTAACAGACTAGATATACCAATATTAATCTTTTCAGTGCAGTTTTATTTCGGGGTAGGCGGGTTACCAGGTATAGGTAGGCCGCGCAGGGCCCTGTTTGTGCGCATATATTGCGGCGCGTAGGCGGCTTCTGCATCCAAAGCCTCTGCGGCATGCCAGGCCCAGCGCGGGTTATACAGCATACCTCTGGCCAGGGCGACCATATCGGCCTGGCCTGACCGTAAAATCGCTTCTGCCTGTTTTGGTTCTGTGATTTGTCCGACAGCCATTGTCGGCAGGTCTGTCTCGCGGCGGATATCACTGGCAAAGCCGGTCTGATACCCAGGGCCCACATCAATCTTCTGCAGGGGTGAATTGCCCCCGCTTGACACATCAATGAAATCTGCCCCGCGTTTTTTCAATTCATGCGAAAAGGCGGTGGCTTCCGGCACATCCCAGCTTGAGCTGTCTACCCAGTCTGTTGCAGAAAAACGCACCCCCAAGGCCTTATGTTTTGGCCAGACCGCACGGACAGCCTCAAACACCTCTAGCGGGAATTTCATTCGGCCCTCAAGGGCCCCGCCATAGCTGTCATTACGCTGGTTGCTGAGCGGTGATAAGAACTGATGCAGAAGATAGCCATGCGCCATATGTAATTCGACCACATCAAAGCCGATTTCATCTGCACGGCGGGCAGAGCGAACAAATGCGTCCCTGATCTCATTCAGCCCAGTTTCATCCAGGGCATCGGGCGTTTCAAACGCCTCTGAATAAGGAGTGGCAGACGGGGCACACGTCTGCCAGCCGCGCGCATCTGTTGACGAGATAGGCGCACCGCCCAGCCAGGGCAGGTCTGTAGATCCCTTTCGGCCTGCATGGCTCAGTTGAATCCCCATCTTGGCATGTCCGTAATCATGACAGAAATCAACCACGCGCTTCAGGGCAGCCTGATTGTCATCTGACCACAGACCAAGACAGCCTGGTGAGATGCGTCCCTCTGGCGTGACACCTGAGGCTTCCATAATGATTAAGCCGACGCCAGAAACCGCAAACTGGCCAATATGCATCAGATGCCAGTCATTTGCATTTCCATCCACCGCGCTGTATTGGCACATGGGTGCAACAATAACGCGGTTGCGCAATTCAATTCCGCCGATTGTGATGGGGCTAAATAATTTTGCAGAAGACATTCGATTAAGACCTTTTCATCTCGGGACATATAACAGGGAAGAACGTCTGCCTAGCCAGGGTCAGCCTCAGGCGACAAAACAGATATGAAATCGGTAAAAAACTTGGTCGCCAGCTTCTTGGCTGTGCTTTCAATCAGCCGTGATCCCAGCTGAGCGATTTTGCCGGTTACAGCTGCATCAACCTCATAAGTCAGGCGGGTTGCCGCCCCATCCTCAATCGGCTCCAGATCAACGCGGGCTGAACCGGTCGCCCCGCCCGCAACACCGCCTTTGCCTGATCCTGATATCACATAAGAATGTGGCGGGTTCAGTTCGGATAAGGTCACCTCGCCAGTGAAAGTGGCAGAAACAGGCCCGATTTTCAGCTTCACTTTGGCGGTCAGTTCTGTATCAGACACCTGATTCAGCTCCTGGCAGCCCGGGATCGCCTTGGCCAATATTTCCGCATCATTCAGAGCGGCCCACACCTCATCAATAGGAAGGGGTATGTCCTGAGACTGTTTCAGTTCCATCGGTGAATTTATCTCCAAAAAGTGAGGGAAGGTGCAAGGCTGGTTGCTCCTCCTACGATATAGGCTGAACCGGCAGTGTGTAAATGCTGATTCGTCACGCCGCAGGGCGGTGAAATAAAAACAGGCAGGACGGCGTCATCCTGCCTGTCAGATTTATGTCTTTGCCTGTGTGCTTAACAGGCAGCAACCGCCCGCTTTGTCATCTCAACAATCAGATGCGCGCGATAGTCTGCTGAAGCATGCATGTCGCTCATCAGGCTGCTGTCATCAACCGCAACCCCGTCAACAGCATCAGCTGTAAAGCTGTTGTTCAGTGCCGCTTCCAGCCCGTCATGACGGAACACGCCGTCTTGCCCTGCCCCGGTGATGGCCACGGTCACGCCTGACGCGGATTTCGCAACAAACACGCCAACCATAGCATAACGTGATGCCGGGTTTGGAAACTTCACATAGGCTGCCGCCTCTGGCTTGGGAAAGCTGATCGCGGTGATCACCTCTGCTTCATCAAGATCGGTTTCAAACATACCAGTGAAATAATCAGCTGCGGCGATATCTCTTTTATCGGTATGAATTGTCGCCCCCAAAGCCATCACAGCAGATGGATAACAGGCAGACGGATCATTGTTGGCCACTGAACCGCCGATGGTCCCGCAATTGCGGACCTGCCGGTCACCAATACCACCTGCCAGAGCCGCCAGAGCCGGAATAGCCTTTTTCACCAAATCGGATGTTTCTACCTCAACATGGCGGGTCATTGCCCCGATACGGATAGAATCGCCCTCATCACTGATTCCGGACAGGTTCGCATCAGACAGGTCAACAAGACAGTCTGAGGCCGCCAGACGCTGTTTCAGTGTTGGGATCAGGGTCTGTCCCCCAGCCAGCAGCTTGCCCTCATCTGCACCGTTCAGATGGCTGACCGCGTCTGCAACATCTTTGGCTTTGATATAACTAGTTGCATACATTTTTTTTATGTCTCCTATTGCCTATTCTGCTGCCTTGGTGGTTGCATCGTTGATTGCTCGCCAGATTTTTTCAGTTGTTGCAGGCATCGACATATCAGTTACACCAACAACTGATAAAGCATCTACAATTGCATTGATCACTGCTGGCGGTGAGGCAATAGCTCCTGCTTCACCACAGCCCTTCACGCCCAAATCGTTATGAGTACAGGCTGTAACAGTGTAATCTACCTTTATGGAAGGCAAGTTATCTGCTCGTGGCATACAATAATCCATGTATGAGGCTGTCAAAAGCTGGCCATTTTCATCATAGTGGGCATTTTCTAGCAATGCCTGACCGACCCCTTGAGCAATCCCGCCATGAACCTGACCTTCAACAATCATAGGGTTCACGAGATTGCCAAAATCATCGCAAGCTGCCCAGTCAACTACATCCACAACACCTGTACACGGATCAATTTCGACCTCGCATATGTGAGTGCCGGCGGGATAAGTAAAATTGAGCGGATCATAAAAGGCAGTTTCTTCCAGCCCTGGCTCCAGTCGGTCATGAGGAAAATTGTGTGGAACATAAGCGGATAGTGCAATTTCACCAAATGACTTTTCCTTATCAGTTCCTGCCACGGTGAACTTGCCGTCCTTGAATTCAAGATCAGCCTCTGCAGCCTCCATCATATGTGCAGCTATGATCTTACCCTTTTCGATAACTTTATCGACAGCCTTCGAAATCGCAGTTCCCCCAACTGCCAATGATCGTGAGCCGTAAGTTCCCATTCCGAAGGGAATTCTGTCAGTATCACCATGAACAATATCTATGCTTTCAATAGGCACACCAAGTTTGTCGGCAACGATTTGTGCAAATGTTGTGGCATGGCCTTGCCCATGGCTGTGAGTGCCTGTGAAGACGGAAATTGTTCCTGTCGGGTCGACACGGACAACTGCCGATTCATACAGACCAACTCGTCCCCCAAGTGCGCCAACAACAGCCGATGGTGCAATGCCACAGGCTTCGATGTAGCTCGACAAACCGATACCACGGTATTTACCACGCTTGGCAGCTTCTGCACGGCGGGCTTCAAAGCCAGCATAGTCAATCATCTCCATGGCTTTGTCCAAAGGCGCTTCATAATCACCAATATCATATTGAAGGGCTACCGCAGTTTGATACGGAAAAGCATCTTTGGGAATGAAATTAATCCGCCTAAACTCGGCTGGATCCATGCCGATCTGTTTGGCCGCATAATCCATTGTTCGTTCGAGAAGGTAAGTGGCTTCCGGACGACCAGCACCCCTATAAGCATCAACATTAACTGTCGTTGTGCAAACGCCTTTTACATTTGTGTAAATCGCTGGGATATCATAGCAACCTGACAATAACGTGCCGTGTAGATAAGTTGGTGTGACCATCGCAAAAGCTGAGAGATAGGCCCCAAGATTAGCAATAGTGTCAACACGTAAGCCTACAATTTTGTTATTTTTGTCGAGTCCTAGCTTAACATTGTTGATATGGTCACGCCCATGTGCGTCCCCTAGAAACGCCTGAGTTCGGTCAGCAGTCCATTTCACTGGCTTCCTCAGTTTTTTTGCAGCCCATGTGCATACAGCTTCTTCTGGATAAATGTAGATCTTTGAGCCGAAGCCCCCGCCAACATCTGGTGCAACAACATGGAGTTTGCTTTCAGGAATTTGCATCATAAATGCTGCCATAACTAAGCGTGTCAAATGCGGATTCTGTGATGATGTATATAAGGTGTATCTATCCTCAATTTCATCATATTCAGCTACTGCGGCTCGCGGTTCAATTGCATTCGGTATGACGCGATTGTTAGTAACAGTCAGTTCTATGACTTTGTCTGCACCACCCAAAGCATCTGCAGTCGCTGTCTCATCCCCTAATTCCCAGTCAAAGTAGACATTGTCGTCCATTTCTTCATGAATTTGTGTGTTATTAATTGCCGTGGCTGGATCAACAACAGGAGGAAGATTTTCAAGATCAATGGCGACCTTTTCAGCTGCTGCTTGTGCGTCCGAAAGGCTGTTTGCGATAACAACAGCAATGTGGTCACCTACATATCTGACTTTGCCAACAGCCAGTAGAGGATGAGCTGGTTCCTTTGGAGCGGAGCCATCTCGGTTTGTGGGTGCCCAGCCACAAATTGGCCCTCCGATGCCATCAGCCGCGATATCTTCTCCAGTATAAATGGCGATGACGCCTTCACTTTTGGCTGCTTCACGCACATCAATGCTTTTGATGTTTGCATGGGCTACATCTGACCGAATGAAGTAAGCGTGCAGCTGTCCATTCCGATTGATGTCGTCTGTGTAGCGGCCCTTTCCGGTGATGAATCTTTTGTCTTCTTTTCTGCGAACTGACGCTCCAATTCCTTGGTTCATTGTACCCTCTGGCATCTTAACCTCCCATTTTTTCTGCAGCTGCTTGCACAGATTTGACGATATTATGATAGCCGGTACACCGACAGATATTGCCTTCCA
>CALKIF010000029.1:0-2139 GCA_937988715.1 uncultured Alphaproteobacteria bacterium
CGGCATCATGGCGGCGTGCCAGAGGTCAATCCCACTGATTACCGGTTGATGATCAACGGCCTGGTCGACAGAGAGCTGATTTTTACACTTGATGATTTGCGGCGGTTTCCGCAAACCAACCGGTTCTATTTCCTGGAATGTGCTGCAAATGGCGGCATGGAATGGCGCGGGGCGCAGCTGAATGGTTGTCAGTTCACCTTCGGTATGGTGCATAACGTACAATATACCGGCGTGCGTCTGTCTGATATCTGCCGCGAGGTCGATTGTATGGTTGCTTATGCCATGAACGGTGAGGCCCTCCGCCCGGAACAGGGCTATCCGGCCCGTCTGGTTGTGCCTGGCTGGGAAGGCAATATGTGGGTGAAATGGCTGCGTCGTCTTGAATTCGGTGATATGCCGTATATGGCCCGCGAGGAAACCTCAAAATACACTGATCTGATGAAAGACGGGAAGGCCCGGATGTTTACCTGGGTGATGGATGCAAAATCCGTGGTCACATCGCCTTGCCCTGAAAAGGCCATCATGAGCAAAGGCACACAATTGCTGAAGGGTCTAGCCTGGTCAGGCCGGGGAAAAATTACCCGTGTGGATGTGTCTTTTGATGGGGGTCGCAACTGGCAGACATCAGAGCTGCATGGGCCTGTGCTCGATAAATCACTGACCCGCTTCACCCTGCCGTTCAACTGGAACGGGGAAGAGATGCTGATCCAGTCCCGCGCGATTGATGAGACAGGCTATGTCCAGCCGACCATTCAGCAGTTGCAGGCGGAAAGAGGTGTGAATTCTATCTATCACAATAATTCAATCGCCACCTGGATGGTGAATAAAGACGGGAGTGTGGACAATGTCAGACTTGGCTAAGACTATGAAGAACAGCCTGATGGCAACCGCGCTTTTATTTCCTTTGTTCACCGCCTCTCAGGCTGTTGCGGACCAGCGTCCTTTCAATCTCGGGGAGGCTGCCACAGCAGAACAGGTTGCCGGCTGGGACATTGATGTACGCCCGGACGGCCTGGGGGCCCCTGTCGGCACCGGCAATGCGTTTGACGGTGAAGAGGTTTATGCAGACAGATGCGCCTCTTGTCATGGTGACTTTGGCGAGGCTGTTGACAACTGGCCTGTACTGGTCGGCGGCGACGGCACGCTGGACAGCCCGGATCCGGTGAAGACAACCGGCAGTTACTGGCCTTATGCATCGACCATGTATGACTATATTTACCGGGCTATGCCGTTTGGTGAGGCCCAGTCGCTCACACATGATGAGACCTATCAGATTGTCGCATATCTTTTATATATGAATGATGTCATTGATGACGAATTTGAGGTGAATCAGGATAATATCGGCACCATTGAAATGCCGAACCGTGACGGTTTCATGATGCCTGATCCACGCCCGGATGCGCAGCCTATGTCTGGTATTGCCTGTATGAAAGATTGTGATGTGCCGACGAATGTCATCGGCAAGGCACGTGATATTGATGTGACGCCAGAGGATGAAAGTTAAGGAGATTGTGATGAAGCGTATAGCTCTAGTTCTGATGATGGCTCTTTCTTTGGGTGCGGCTGCCCAGGCAGGGGACATCGCCAAAGGCGAAAAAGTTTTCAAAAAATGCAAAGCCTGTCATGTGGTGGATAAAGAAAAGAATAAGACAGGTCCGCATCTGGTCGGTCTGATCGGTCGTGAAGCCGGGGCTGTGGACAGTTTCAAGAAATATTCTAAAGCCATGAAGAACAGCGGGATTGTCTGGAACGCAGAAACGCTGGACGGCTATCTTGCCAATCCGAAAAAATATCTGAAGGGCACAAAGATGGCCTTTGCCGGTCTGAAAAAAGAAAAAGACAGGCAGAACATCATCGCTTATTTCGAGTCTCTGCAATAGGCCGGCCGGCTCGCACAGGAAACGAGAAAACATCCCGGGGAGACGTCCATGCGCTCACGTCGCGAATTTCTTCAGATGGCCGCCGTGAGCGCGTCTTATTTTACGGCGATGCCGAATTTTGCCCGCGCCGCCGCCCAGCAACGCCTGACCCAGGATGATTTGCTGAAGTTCGACAGCAAAGGCCAGGTGACGCTGCTTCATCTGACGGACCTGCACGGCCAGCTAAAACCTGTTTATTTCCGCCCGCCCTCAGAAAATC
>CALKIF010000030.1:0-3817 GCA_937988715.1 uncultured Alphaproteobacteria bacterium
TTGTCTGGCCAAATTATTTGGTGCTCATTCATTCTGTGCAGCAGGGCTATCACACGATGCTGCTGGATGCGGTAAAGCAGGCTCAGATTGAGCCCGTCACAGCATCGCTCACCCTTGTCGGGCTGAGCTTTTTATATGGCATCTTTCATGCCGCAGGTCCCGGGCACGGAAAAGTTGTTATCTCAACCTATCTTCTGTCCACAGGAGACCAGCTGAGGCGCGGGGTGATGCTGTCTTTTTCATCCTCACTTCTGCAGGGGATCACCGCCATTTCAGTGGTCACAGGGGCCACCTGGATTTTGAATTATTCAATGAGAACCACGCAGCTTCTTATCGATGATGTTGAATTGGGAAGCTTTGTTCTGATCGCAGCAGCGGGGTGTCTGATCATAGGGTTGAGGCTGAAAAACATATCCTCCCGTCTCCGGCGCAGACAGGCCGCAAACGCCCATATCATCTCTGATGACACCCATGAACATTGTGGCCATGCCCCTCTTCCCGCAGCGTCGCTGAACGGGAAGGCGTTTTCGGTCAGTACCTTTTTTTCGATTGTGTTTTCAACCGGGCTTCGTCCCTGTTCCGGGGCGGTTATTGTGCTGCTGTTCGCCAATTCACTGGATTTATTCACGGCAGGCTTGCTTTCTGTTCTGGCGATGTCATTAGGGGTTGCGCTGACCACAAGTGCTCTTGCCGCGTTAACTGTTTATGCACGGCATCTGGCCGAACGGCTGCCTCTAGTTAAGACTGCTAACAATCAAAAATTGAGATGGATTTCTGATCTTCTAGCAATATGCGGCGGTACAGTCATTTTGCTGTTTGGCCTCTTACTAGTCTTTGCCACAGTGGTTGCGCCCAGCCACCCTTTTAAATAAATACGAAATCAGTGGGGTCATAAGGTGAATCTGAACTGTCGAATAAGAACAACATCTGATGAGTAGAGGGTTAGAATGGCTGTCGTGAAGTCTGCAAACATACCTAGCACAGCCAACAGTCACGCAACAAAATTTGCCCACGCCGTGACGTTGAGCCCGGCTTTGTCTGCTGTAAACGGCTTACGGTCAGAAGACCGGGGGGCCGTGGATATAGATGTGATGATGAAACAGCATCGCGATTACATTGATGCGTTAAAATATGCCGGTGCAGACGTGACTGAGCTCAAGGCGTTAGCAGAGTTTCCAGATGCTCAATTTGTTGAAGACACAGCCCTGTGTCTGCCTGGTATGGCCGTTATGATGAAGCCTGGAGCAGCCAGCCGCAGAGGCGAGGTCGCCCCAATGCGGGATGTTCTGTCCGAGACATTTGACACTATTGAAGACATAACTGAAGGCTGTATTGAAGCAGGTGACATTCTGACCACACCAACGGAAATATTGGTGGGGCTGTCATCAAGAACGAATGTTGAGGGCGCCGAACAATTACAAAATATTCTGCAGCATCATGGCTTTTCAGTGCGCGTTTTTAAAACACCGCCTGAAGTGTTGCACTTTAAGACTGATTGCAGCTTGATTGATGATCATTGCCTGTTATCCACAAAACGTCTGGCCTCCAGCGGTTGTTTTGAGGACTATGCTGTCCTTTTGGTCCCAGAGGGAGAAGAGGAAGCCGCCAACATGATAAGATATAATGACCATATCATTATGGCTGAAGGCTTTTACAAGACAGAAAATATGTTGAAAGAAAAGGGCTTTAATGTGCTGACTGTAGCGAATAGTGAATGTGCCAAAATTGACGGGGGCATGTCCTGCCTGTCTCTGCGGTTCTGAGGGCAAATATACCTGTTTTTTTGGATGCTGAGGTTTAAATTAGATGAAATTAAGTTCGTTTGCACAAGAGTAGAGTCACATTGCTGATAAGAGCCATTATCTTCATGCTCATCGGGGGCGTATCGATTGCCCTCATGCAGGCAGCCGTAAAATTGCTCAGCTCAGACTTACACCCCTTTCTCATCACGCTGTATCGGGCCGCTCTCGTGTTCATTGTTCTGCTGCCTATTTTGCTGTGGAAAGGGTTTGCTGCTGTAAAGACATCCTCAGTCAAGCTGCAGGTGGCAAGAGGGGCGGTTGGGGGTATTGGCATGCTCTGCGTATTCACTGGCCTTAGCCTGGTCTCCCTCGCTGAAGCGACCGCGTTGCTCTTTA
The DNA here is from genome assembly GCA_937988715.1 of uncultured Alphaproteobacteria bacterium. Taxonomy (GTDB): domain Bacteria; phylum Pseudomonadota; class Alphaproteobacteria; order Puniceispirillales; family Puniceispirillaceae; genus JADHLI01. The sequence continues at coordinate 2,139 of CALKIF010000030.1, forward strand.
CAGTCCCTATTTTCGCAACATTACTGTCTGTAATCTTCCTGGCCGAAAAGGTGGGCGTTCGGCGGTGGGCAGCAATTCTGGTCGGGTTTGCCGGAATCATTATAATCACAAGACCTGAAACATCTCTAAATCTAGGTCATCTTTTCTTGATATGTGCGGCTATATCGTGGTCGACCTCAATATTGATTGCCAAAAAACTGACTGAAAAAGACACTATTCTTTCCATTACTTTTTGGCAGGCGATGGGATGCGTTCCCCTGGCCTTCGCAGCGTCTCTTTTTGTTTGGGCGTTACCCACATCAGAGCAACTTCTGTATTTGCTCGGAATAGCCAGCCTTGGCACATTGGGACATGCGTTACTCTATGCTTCATTGAAAATCGGCAAAGTGTCTGTGATCCTGCCTTTAGACTATATTCGCATCATCTGGTCAGCCCTGCTTGGGTTCCTGCTGTTTAATCACCTTCCCACAGCACATATGTATGCAGGAAGCCTGCTGATTATATGCGCAACAGCCTTTATCAGTTACCGGGAATTGCGAAAACCCCGTATCGCTTAAGCTCATCACGTTTCTTTGACAGATTTACGACACTGGCGATACGCCTTGAAAAAGAGTCAGAGCGATATCGTAAACTCAATACCCGCAAGCCAAAAACAAATATCCGAGAACAATCGGTTTTTGCCGCTCTTCCAGAACACAAGGCTTTCAATTCAGCACATAATTAGAGGCCAACCTGATTATATAACAAAGCATTTCGTAAATAGAATTTTATCGCAATAACGTGCGAATAATGCTGCTTGAAGCGCACAAATTTGCCTTTTTTAGGAAAATGTGCTAAAAGGCGCCCAGATGCTGTGTTCAGGAGGTTTTTCGACCACTACATCATGTGGGCTTCGCAAAAGTCCACTGCCCCGCAGACCCAAGCCTTGGGCAAGCTAAATCGCAAAAAGGAATGAGCTAATGGCTTCAATAAAACTGGTCAACAGCTTAACTGAAGAGCAAGTTGAATTTATGACAAAAATTCTGGGTGAAATCGGTGCATCACTGGAAGCATCAGGATTGTCGTTTAAAATTTCTCAGCGGCACCCCTCAGTGGACACTGAGAACAACGACATTCTTGATGCCGATACCGTCGAGACAATATTCGAAATCGATGAAATGTCATGGGCCGCCCTCAACAGGCGAATAGACCTTCTGAAAGCTGCGTAAATAAAACACCAATCCAATTTACGCGTGACATGAAAAACAATATCAGACAGGGTCATTTTCCAATGACCCTATTTTTTAGCTGAGTTTCCTTGGTTTTGTTCAGCTGACGAGCTGGCTTTGGCAGATGAAGATTAATCCTTCGTCAGAGCAATAGTAACTAACTTAATTGTATAGCCGTACAGGATGGTGAGCATGGATACAGCCAAAGCTGGCCCCATCTTGTCTATGTCACCCCACACCATAAACCGGTTTCCCGTAATCGCAATTAAGCCGACCAACGTTCCCATCCAGCCAAAATAAACAGCACCTTGTCCGAAGTTTTCAATGTGTTTCGCGGGGTTGTTTTTCATAACCAAAAACCCAACTGCCCCGCCAAGAACAAATAAAAAACTTAAGATATCAACGTAAAGATGAATCCCGACTGTAGCTGCGGCGCCTAAAATAGTCGCCAAACAGACCGCAAACCCTAAT
>CALKIF010000031.1:0-12488 GCA_937988715.1 uncultured Alphaproteobacteria bacterium
GGGCGCACCATTCAGCTGGGAGACGGCCAGCAGATGGCCCGGCAAACAGGCCTGCCGGTGATTTATGATTTCAGGCGGGCAGATATGGACGCTGGCGGGCAAGGTGCCCCGCTGGCCCCTGTTTATCACCAGATATTACTGCGTCAGGCCGGGCTTGCTGAACCAGCAGCATTTCTGAATCTGGGCGGTATCGCCAATCTGACCATCTGTTCAGGTGACGATTTACTTGGCTTTGATACTGGTCCGGCAAACGGGCTGATGGATGCTGTCTGCCAGCAAGAGCTGGGCAGTGCGTTCGATAAAGACGGCGCGCTGGCCGCGGCCGGCACCCCCTGCCCGCCCTTTATCGAGGCTGTTCTGGCTGACCCGTGGTTTTGTCTGTCCGGCCCGCGTTCACTGGACTGGGCCCAGTTTACCGGCTATCTGCAAGACCCGGGCTTCACCACTTTGCCTATTGAAGACAAGCTGGTCAGCCTGGCCGTTGTGACCGCCCAGAGCCTGTCTGTGGCCCTGTCCCGCCTGCCGTTTACGCTGAATACATTGGTTGTCGCGGGCGGCGGGGTGCATAACAAAACCCTGATGAAGCTGATCAAAACAAACCTGCCTGCCTCTTGCGCGGTCAAAACAGCTGAAGACATTAACGCTTCTTCAGATATGACAGAGGCCGAATTGATCGCGCTTCTGGCCGCCCGTCATCAGGCCGGGCTTGTATCCACCTGGCCGCAAACCACAGGCACATCTGCGCCGCAAATTGCTGGCGTGCGGGCTGAGCCTTCACAGATAGGCATCTGACCCCGGCACATAAAACGGCCGGTAGGGCGGTGCAGGCGGCAACAGAGACCGGATATCCGCAAACGGAAAGCGCGCAGATGTCCGGTAGGCTTCAGCATAATGCCCGTCAGGGGCGTTGCATTGGGCTGCCCGAAACCGGTTCAGCAAGGCCGCGCCGTTGGCAAACCGCTCCGGGACCTGGCTTGCATGGGCCAGTATCGCAGCCTGTTTATGGTCATGCCAAGAGGTGATATCCACATAATATTGCGGCTGAAACCCGACCCCCATCAACGTGTCCGCATAGATAACCGGACAGCCGAATCCGGCCAGTTCTGTCACCCATGAGGACAGCGCGCGATGGTCTGTATGATAATCTGCCGGATCATGTGTGATGATCATATCAGGGGCAATGCGGCCGATATGATCAGCGACCACTTCACGCCCGGTCTTGGCTGTTGACAGCGCCCCGTCAGGCAACCCCAGCAAAGCAGGCACGCCAAGCCGGGCAAGGGCTGTTCTGGTCTCATTCGCGCGCCGCTCAGCAAGGCTGTCATCCTGTCCGGCAACCGTGCCTGCCGCCCCGTCTGTCGCCACCGCCAGATGCAGCTCATCCCCGCGGGCTTTGCACGCCGCCAGCAGACCATAACAAAAAATTTCCAGATCATCCGGGTGCGCCCCGATTGCCAGAATACGCATCTGAAGCCCTCATTTGTTTTTTCTCGCCAGCGCGGACTGACCGCTTCATAATGCCTGACAGAACAGACAAGGGCAATCAGGCATCCCGCTCATGCTGGATAAGATACATCGCGGCTATATTGAGGGCTATTACGGCAAATTGCTGTCATTCGAGGACAGGCATAAGCTGCTGGCCTGTCTTGAAAATCTGTCAATGGACAGCTATCTGTACGCGCCTAAAGAGGATATCTGTCACCGGTTTGACTGGCGCCGCCCCTATCGCGAGAGCTGGCTTAGCACGTTCGCTTCCTTTTGTGCAGACGCACAAGCACGGCAAATTCAGGTATTGGCCGGAATTGCCCCCGGGCTTGATTTCAATTTTGCTGAGGATAAGGCCGACTTTGCTGCCCTGCTGGCCAAGGCCCGCCAGATGCTGGCCGCCGGAGCAGATGCGCTTGTGCTGATGTTTGATGATATCAGTGATGATATTTCTGCATTTGCCGAAGCGGGCCTCAGCGAAGGGCTGGCCCATGCCCGGCTGGCCAACAGGCTGCAGGAAGAAGCCGGCTGTCCGCTCTTGTTGGTCCCGCGCTTATATGCTGACGAGATAGAGGGCGATCATACCGCCTATGCAGCAGATCTGAACCAGAATCTGGCTGAGGATATTGCCGTGTTCACCTGCGGGCAGACCATTGTGGCCAACACCGTCAGCCTGACAGATAAGGCCGGCATCCTCGCCCGCCATCTGCACCGCCGCACACTTATCTGGGATAATCTCTATTGTAATGATTACTGCCCGCGCCGGCTGTTTACCGGCCCCTGGACCGGACGGGTTGAGGCTGATCCTGTCTTGCTGAACGGCACCGGCTTGGTGGAAACAGACAAGCTTTTATTACAGCTGATGACCGGGCAGGACCGGCAGATGCTGTTAACCGCCGCCGGTGTGCCAGAGGCCTTTGCCGCGGTAGAGAGCTGTTTCTGGCATCCTGTATTTTCACATCAGAGCGTGCCCGTATATCAACATGACACAGACGCTATGCTGGCCGCCCTTGAACATTTGTTGTGGAAATGGAAAGGCCCCCTGGCCCGTGAATGGTACCCGTATCTGTTTGGCCTGAAAGGCGATTTGCTGCTGGCCAGAGGTGAGATGGCAGAAGACCGGATCGCCAAAACACAAACCCCTGTGCTGGCAGACCATCTCATATCCACACAACAGACAGGCTCACCAAAATGACTGGCCCAGACCAGATAAACATTTTTGATGGTCACAATGATCTGGCCTACCAGCTCTGGCGGCGCAGGGATACAGAGGGCTCAGCCTTTTTAGATGCAACAGAAGACAGCCCGCACATCACCGCTGGCAAAGCCAAGACAGGCGGCCTGGCCGCCGGGCTGTTTGCGCTGTTTGTCCCGCAGCAAGGCGAAGATCTGGAAGCCACAGCCGCGGTTGATGAGGCCTATGCCTTCACCACCGCTTGCCAGATGGCAGATACGCTGCACCGGCTGGCCAGCACTCATCCAGATAGATTCAGGCTCTGCACCACAGCCGCCAGCATAGATAAGGCGGTTGATGATGGTGCGCTGGCCGGACTGCTTCATCTGGAAGGTGCAGAACCGGTTGGGGCCGACATGGACAGGCTGGCTGAACTCTATCAGCGCGGGGTGCGGTCTGTCGGTCCGCTCTGGTCTCGCCCGAACCGCTTTGGGGTTGGTGTGCCGTTCAGCTTTCCAGGCCATCCTGATCAGGGCCCGGGCCTGACCGACACAGGCAAAGCCCTGATTGCCGCTTGTGATGAGATGAATATTCTGCTGGATGTCTCTCATCTCAATGAGGCCGGGTTCTGGGACATTGCCCGCCTGTCCGGCTATCCTCTGATCGCCAGCCATTCAAATGCGCACGCCCTATGCCCCTCGCCGCGCAATCTGACCGACAAACAGCTGGACGCCATTGCCGCCTCAGGCGGTCTGGTCGGGGCCTGTTTTGCGACCGCTTACCTGCGCAGTGATGGCCAGAAAAACCCGGATACGCAGATAGAGCTGATCATCCGCCAGCTGGATTATCTGATCGGCAAGCTGGGGGAAGATCATGTCGGGCTGGGATCTGATTTTGACGGGGCGGTGCTGCCGGCCAGCCTTGCTGATTGTGCCTGTCTGCCCCGCTTGATACAGGCGATGCAGAACCATGAGTTCGGTACCGACTTAATCCAGAAATTATGCTGGCAGAATTGGCGGCGGCAAATCAACCGGCTTTAGCTAATCATCTGCGGCAGGGGTTTCATCTCAAAACCCGCGGCCTGAAGCCCGTCTTTTATATGCCTTGCTGTGGCCAGGGCCGCAGGCCCGTCCCCATGCACACATACCGACTGGGCCGCCACCTTCAGCTCACCCCCTTCTACTGTTTTGATCACACCCTCACCAAACATACGCAGACAATGCGCAAGGCTGTCTTCAGGGTCATGGATCATCGCGTCCGGCCGGCTGCGCGGCACCAGCTGGCCATCTGGCATATAGGCGCGGTCAGCAAACACCTCAGCCGCCACGCTCAGCCCGGCTTTCTCCGCCTCGCTCAGCAATTCGCTCAAAACAGGGGCCAGCATGATGATATCCGGTGCAACCGCTTTGACGGCTCTGACGATCGCGGCTGACAGGCCGGCATCTGCACAAGCCATATTGTTGATCGCCCCATGCGGCTTGATATGCGTAACAGCCACTTTCTCAGCTGCTGCCACACCAAGGCTGGCACCGAGCTGATAAGCAATCAGCCTTTCGACCTCAGCCTCAGACAGGCTCATCTGGCGGCGGCCAAAGCCGTGCAGATCATAAAAGCCGGGATGTGCCCCAATGGACACGCCTTGCTGATGGGCCTTTGTCATCACCTCGCCCATAATCTGGTAATCACCCGCATGAAAGCCGCAAGCGATATTGGCAGAGCTGATGATCGCCAGCAGCCCGTCATCATCTCCCATCCGCCACGGGCCGTAGCCTTCTGCCATATCCGCGTTCAGATTAAAGTCTGTCATATTTGCTCTCACCTTTATCATCGCTTTTTGGGCGCATCAGCTCTTGTCGGCTTTGGTTTACCCTTTATTATCAAACGGGAAAGCAGGGTCGCCCGTCAAGCAAAAGGCCAGCCTAACAAGAAGAATATGAAGAGGAGCAAAAGATGCGCCAGCCGGTGTGGTTTGCCTGTGGAGATACAGGGCTGCTGCTTGATTTTTCAGGCTATGGCCCCTCTTTGGGCGCTTCGCCTCTCAGTGCTGAAAACAGGGCTGGCCTGACCCGTAAAGCACGGCAACTGGGCCAGATGATAAAGCAGCGGGTTGATACAGGACAGGCTGACGGAATTACCGATATTGTCCCCGGCCTGTGCAGTGTGCTGATCCATTACGATCCGCTGATCATCACCTCTGCTGCCATTAAACAACAAATCTCGCTGTTTCTTGACCAGCTGGATGAAACAGCCGAGAGCCCGGCCCCCTTATGGCATCTGCCGGTCTGTTATGGCGGCACGTTTGGCCCTGATCTTGACGAGGTGGCAAAAAGAACAAACCTCACCCCAGAAGAGGTCATTTCCCGCCACACAAGCTGTGTGCTGGAGGTCGCCATAATGGGATTCCTGCCTGGGCTGGGCTATATGACAGGTGTGGATGAGGCTTTATATCTGCCCCGCCGCAGCGAGCCCCGCACTTTTGTTGCGCAAGGGTCGGTGGGTATTGCCATGGACCAGACCGTTATCTATCCGCTTGATTCACCTGGTGGCTGGAACCTGATCGGAAAGATGCCTATCCCTCTGTTTGATCAGGCCCGTGACACCCCTATTCTGTTCGCGGCAGGAGATAAGGTCAGATTTTATCCGGTCAGCGAAGATGAATTTGCCGAACTTGCCGCATCGTGTGCAGATGGTCATCTGCCGCTCAGTCCGGTTCTGTCTGAGGAGGCGGGATGATGGCGTGTCTGACGATAAACAATGCCGGGCCATACACCAGCATTCAGGATAAAGGCCGGACCGGCTATCAGGCCTTGGGCGTGCCAGAAGGCGGTGCGGTTGACCCGGATGCCCGCATCATCGCCAACTGGCTGGTGGGCAGGCCAGCTGAAACAGCCGGGTTTGAAATTTTCATCGGCGGCCTGTCTTTTCACACCGACACTGCTCTTGCGGTGGCCTTGGGCGGCAGCCTGTCAGACAGGCTCAGCATTACCTCCGCCTCTGGGCAGACCCGGGAAGAGCCTGCCGGACAGACGGTTTATCTTCAGGCCGGTGACAGCCTTACCATCCCGCCTTTGCGCGGCAGCAATCTTGTGTTTCTGGCGGTTTCGGCCAGGCTGGACCTGCCGGCTGTTTTCGGATCTGTGGGCGTATCCGCGAATGCAAAAATCGGCGGGCTGGAGGGCGGCATGCTGAAAACAGGGGACAAGCTGGCCTTAACAGATGTGAACGCCGCCCCTGCTGAGCGGCAATTGCCTTCACCCCTTGCTGATTTATTCACCCCGCAAGACAGTTTCCGCGTCGTTCTGGGGCCGCAGGATTTCTGTTTTGACGCCAGCGAGATTGACAGGCTGGTTTCGGCTGACTGGCAGCTGACCACACGGATGGACAGAATGGGTCTGCGTCTGTCCGGCCCGGCCCTGAAACATAAAACCTCAGCCGATATTCTGTCTGACGGCATTGTCAAAGGGGCGGTTCAGGTTCCAGGAGACGGCCAGCCGATTATTCTGATGGCAGATCATCAGACCACCGGCGGCTATACCAAAATCGCTACTGTCATTTCTGCTGATCTGGCCAGGCTGACCCGCCTGCCTGCGCACCGGATGATCAGCTTTACTGTGGTCAGCCAGCCAGAAGCTGAGCAGATTGCAAAAGATAAAGCCAGCCTGATGACAAGAGAACTGACCCCATGAGGCCAACAGCCATATGGACAAATCGGCAAAACCGCACAATCATAGCCCCTGTCCAGCCGGGCAGGAGCAGGTAGAGTTAGGTCAAATTATGGAAGCAGATTATGTCATCGTTGGCGGCGGATCAGCAGGCTGTGTGCTGGCAAACCGGCTGAGCGAAAATCCGGACCATCATGTTATTCTGATTGAGGCTGGCGGAAATGATATCAACCCGCTGATTCATGTCCCTGCAGGCTATATCAAAACAATGGTTAATCCAGCGATGAACTGGATGTTTAAAAATGAAGCCACAGCCGGTGTGCATGGCCGCCGCATCGACATGCCACGCGGAAAGGTTCTGGGCGGCTCGTCTGCAATTAATGCCATGCTGTATGTGCGTGGCCAGGCTGCGGATTATAATCTGTGGGCCCAGCGGGGCAACCCAGGCTGGTCTTATGAAGATGTGCTGCCCTATTTCAAAAAGGCAGAACATGCTGATGCAAATGACAGCTCTGTCTGGCGCGGGACAGATCAGGCGTTATCAGCAGATTATCACGGCAGAGGCGGCCCGTTGAACGTTTCTGATATCAGGTCGACCTATCCGATATTGGACCAGTTTGCAGACGCAGCAGAACAATGCGGCTTTCCACGGAATACAGATTTTAATGGCGCCTCTCAGGAAGGCTTTGGCTATTACCAGGTCACCCAGAAAAATGGCCTGCGCTTTTCGGCCAAGAAAGCCTATATCAACCCTGTCCGGCACAGGAAAAACCTGACCATTGTCACCCATGCTCATGTCACGCGCCTCAGCTTTGCACGTGGCAGCAAGCATGTCACCGGTGTTGTGTGCAGGCGCGGCGGCCAGGATCTGTTGATCGCGGCCCGGCGGGAAGTTGTTTTATCCGCCGGGGCCATACAATCTCCGCAAATTCTGGAGCTGTCCGGCATTGGACGGCCGGAACTTCTGCAGCAGCATGGCATTGCCGTTCAGCATGAGCTGAGCGGTGTGGGCGAGAATTTTTCAGATCATTATATCTCCAGATTATCCTGGCGGCTGAAACGAAATGTCTCTTTGAACAACCGGGCACATGGCTTGCGGCTGGCTGCCGAAATTGCCCGTTATATGCTGACCCGGCGCGGGCTTCTGTCTCTGCCGGCAGGTGTGCTGGGCGGTTTTGTGAAATCTGACCCGGCCTTAAGCGAGCCAGACATTCAGTATCATATCGCCCATGCCAGTTTTGAAAATCCGGCCAAACGCCAGTTTCATAATTTTCCGGGCTTTACCATTGGGCCCTGCCAGCTCAGGCCGGAATCAAAAGGCTATGTTCATATCACCTCTGCTGACCCGTTTGAAGCGCCGGCCATTCAGCCTAATTATCTGGACGCTGAACAGGATCAACAGGTCCATATTGCCGGCATGCGGATTGCCCGCGATATCATGAACAGCCCGTTAATGAGAGATGAAGTTGTTGAGGAAACAAAACCGGGGGCAGAGCTGGACAGTGATGACGCCTTGCTGGATTATGCCCGCCAGACAGGCGTGACATTGTATCATCCGGTCTCGACCTGCCGGATGGGGCCAGACCCGGACCGCGGGGATGTGGTTGATGCTCGCCTTCGGGTACATGGGCTGACAGGTGTGCGGGTGGCAGATGCGTCTATCATGCCGGAACTGGTCTCTGGCAACACCAACGCGCCCACGATTATGATCGGTGAAAAGGCAGCTGATCTGATCAAACAGGAGGCCTGAAATGCCCAATCTGGATCAATTTGAAACCGGCCGGTTTCGCAGTGAAGGCACAGAAATCGCCTATCATACCGGCGGAACCGGCCCGGCGTTACTGCTCTTACATGGCTATCCACAGACAAAGTTCATGTGGCATCTGGTTGCCGACAGGCTGGCTGAACAATTCACGCTTGTGATGGCGGATCTGCGCGGCTATGGCGACAGCGGCAAACCGCAAACAGATGCCGAACACAGCCCGTATTCCAAACGGGCAATGGCAGCAGATATGGCCCAACTGATGACTGCTCTTGGCCATCAGACTTTTGCTGTGATGGGCCATGACAGAGGCGGACGGGTCGCGCACAGGCTGGCCCGTGATTGTGCTGAGCGCGTTACCAGGCTGGCGGTTCTGGATATCGCCCCGACCGCGAATATGTACCAAACCACAGATATGAAATTTGCAAAGGCCTATTATCACTGGTTTTTCCTGATTCAGCCCTATCCCCTGCCAGAGACCCTTATTGGGGCAGATCCTGAATTTTATCTGCGCCAGAAAATCGGCAGCTGGGGCAAGTCAGGTGATGTCCACACAGATGAGGCGATGGCTGATTACCTGCGCTGTTTTTCCAATCCGGCCACAATTCATGCCTCTTGCGAAGATTACCGGGCTGCTGCCAGCATTGACCTTATCCATGATGAAGCCGACAAAGGCCGCAAGCTGGATATCCCATTATTCGCGATCAGCGGGGCAGCCAGCTTTGTCAGCGCGCGTTATGATCTGGCCGCTGAATGGCAGACAAGCTTTACAAATGTATCTGCAGCACAGGTCCCCGGTGGCCATTTCCTGCCCGAAGAAAGCCCTGATGAGCTGCTGGAGCTGGTGATCCCCTTCTTTGCCCAGACAGAATGAACACACACATCAGGCTTGAAAGGGAAAATGAACAGGGTTATGTCTTAACTCTGCTTTGTTTATGCATCATCATGCGTGAACCCTTCTCACCTTTATCAACTTAAGGACTGAATGCTTATGCGAAATCTGCAGCTTCCCGGTCGTTCACCTGTGCTTGCGCCAAACGGAATGGTCAGCACATCACAGCCGCTCTCTACCGCAGCAGGTCTTGAGGTGCTTCAAAATGGGGGCAATGCGCTTGATGCCGCGCTGGCGGCTGTGGCGGTGCAATGTGTGGTTGAACCAGCCTCTACCGGCATTGGCGGGGATTGTTTCTGTTTATATGCCCCAGCGGGTTCAGATGAGGTGATTGCCATAAACGGGTCCGGGCGCGCGCCTTTGAGCCTTGATGCGCAATGGCTTCTGGATCAGGGCATAGACAGCATAGCCCAGCAATCTGCTCATGCGGTGACCGTACCGACAGCTGTGGATGCCTGGGTGCAGCTGAGCCGTGATCACGGCCGCTTGCCGCTTGACCAGCTGCTGGCACCCGCCATTGGTTATGCTGAAAACGGGTTTCCGGTCGGCCAGCGGTCAGCCTTTGATTTTTCCGGCTGTCTTGAGCTGTTAAAAGGGGATAAAGATGCTGGCGATGTGTTCCTGAAAGACGGCCGGACCTATCAGATGGGAGAGGTGTTAAGGCAGCCTGGACTGGCGAAAACCCTCACCGCGATTGCCGAGCATGGCCGAGACGGGTTTTACAAAGGCTGGGTTGCAGAAGATATGCTGGAAAAGCTGGCCTCTCTTGGCGGCCGCCATACGCAAGCTGATCTTGATGCCGCACTGGCAAGCTATGTCACACCCATTAAAAGCCAGTTCAGAGGCTATGATGTCTGGGAATGCCCGCCGAACGGGCAAGGCATGATCGCTCTCTTGTTGCTGAATATCATGGCCGGCATTGATACTTTTGGTGATGATCCGATCTCAGCTGATCGTATGCATCATGAAATTGAAGCTGGCCGTCTGGCCTACCGCGACAGATCGCTGTATCTGGCCGATCCTGAATTCAGCGATGTGCCGGTGGCTGAATTGCTTGACCCTGAATATGCCGCCCAGCTGCGCGGGCTGATCACTCCTGATGCGGCCCTGACAGACTTGCCGGAAACCACCCTGCCCAAGCATAAAAGCACGGTTTATATCACTGTGGTTGATAAAGACCGGAATGCCTGCAGCTTTATCAATACGGTGTTTCATACCTTTGGTGCAGGCCTGCTGGCGCCGAGATCAGGTGTGCTGTTCCAGTGTCGTGGTCAGGGCTTTGTTGTTCAGCCAGGCCATCCGAACTGTATTGAGCCGGGCAAACGGCCGCTGCATACCATTATTCCCGGCATGCTGAAAAAAGATGGCAAAACCGTGATGCCGTTCGGGGTGATGGGCGGCGAATATCAGGCCTTCGGCCATATGCAGCTGCTCACACGTATGCTGGATTACGGGCTGGATATCCAGCAGGCCCAGGATTACCCGCGCTTCTTCCCAGACCCGTTTTCAGATGTTGTGGAAGTGGAAGACGGTGTGCCTGAGGCTATCTGCGAGGCTTTGCGCGCAAAAGGTCATCATATCCGGCGGGCGAAAATCCCTGTCGGCGGATCACAGGCGATCTGGATTGATGAAGAAACCGGCATGCTGATCGCCGGGTCTGATCCGCGCAAAGACGGCATGGCGGCCGGCTATTAAGGCAGTCAGCTTTACTTGGCAAGGCCAGTTTCGCTACCCGTCTTCCCGATCGCCGATGTGTCAAAAACTGCTGACAGCTGTATATTCCGAAGGCATAGTGAAGACATAACGATGAACGGGAGCTGAACATTATGGCTGAAAAACCGGCATATATTGTTGTGGATGTCGATATTCACAACCCTGAAATTTATGAAGACTATAAAAAGCAGGTTGTGCCTATCGTAACAGCCTTTGGCGGTGAATATATCGCACGCGGCGGGGCCTTGGATGTTGTCCAGGATGAATTATGGCGGCCCACCCGCATGGTGTTGCTGAAATTCCCGTCTGTGGCACAAGCCAAAGCCTTTGTGGACAGCCCTGAATATGCCCCTGTCAAACAGATGCGGCTGGATAATTCAACAGGCACATTAGTTATTGTTGAAGGCTGTTAAGAGCGTAACTGATGCCTATTCCGTCTCTTTTTGACAACAGATTGACCCTGCCTCTTATCGCTGCGCCGATGTTTCTGGCCTCAGGTCCTGAACTGGTATCGGCCTGCTGCAAGGCGGGTATTGTGGGCACATTTCCGGCAAAAAACCAGCGCACCACAGACGGGCTGGAAGCCTGGCTTGACCAGATCACCACCGATTTAAAAGACCATGAACAGGCCACCGGCAGGCCGGCAACCCCCTTTGGGGTAAATCTGATTGTGCATAAATCAAATGATGTTCTGGCTGACGAGCTGGCTTTATGCAAAAAATACAATGTGCCTTTGATTATCACCTCGCTTGGTGCGGTCAGTGATCTGGTCAGACAGATTCATGACTATGGCGGGCTGGTCTTTCATGACGTGATTAATCTGCGGCATGCGGAAAAGGCTTCTTCAGCAGGTGTGGACGGCCTTATCGCTGTTTGTGCCGGGGCGGGGGGGCACACCGGCCAGGCCAGCCCCTTTGGCCTGATTAATGAGATCAAAGCCAGTTTCGATGGCACGGTTCTGCTGTCAGGGGCGTTAAGCACTGGCGCAGATATTGCCGCAGCACAAATGATCGGGGCTGATCTGGCCTATATGGGGACCCGTTTTATCTCCACCAAAGAATGTTTATCCCCTGATGCGTATAAACAGATGGTCGTTGCTGCTGCCGCAAGTGACATCATGCTGACTGACGCGATCACTGGTGTGAACGCCAATTTCATCAAGCAAAGCCTCAGCCAGGCTGGTTATGACCCGGACAATCTGTCTGCACATGGTGAGGTGGATATTAACAAAGAGCTGGCAGAGGCCCTTGACCCCCGACAGAACAGCGCCAAGCCCTGGCGGGATTTGTGGTCAGCAGGCCATGGTGTTGGGTCGATCACAGATACCCCGCCTGTGGCTGAACTTGTCACCCGGCTGTGTGAAGAATATGCAGCCGCCATCGCAGCACAGACAGAACGGGCCCGACAGTATCTGTAAGGATAAACGCCAGATGAGCAAGAGAGATGATCGGACCTGATACCCTTTTCGCCCCCTCCGTGCTCAGCCAGATGTCCAGCAGAACAGCTGATGACGGGCCGGCCGCCTGGCCGTTGCCAGACAGATTTAATATTGCCGATATGTGCTGCGACAGATGGGCAAAGACCCAGCCGGACAGGTTGGCGCTGATAGAGGCCAAAGATAGTGAAAAGGCCAGACACTGGTCTTATCAAGATCTGTTTCAGGCGGCCAATCAGCTGGCACATTATCTGCGCGCACAGAACATAGCCGAAGGCGACCGGATAGCGGTGTTGCTGCCACAAGGCCCAGAGGTGCTGATTGCCCATTTTGCCGCTTACCGGATCGGAGCGATTTTGCTGCCG
>CALKIF010000032.1:0-2599 GCA_937988715.1 uncultured Alphaproteobacteria bacterium
GTCTCCCCGAGTAAGTCATTGGTTAGCAGTTAAAGAGCAGGGGTAAGATTTTATAGTGCCGCTCTCAAGCCGAAGCCTATTAGGCTCTTTTTTTGTAGATTTCCCATAGTATCCCGAATAATTTTTCATCAAAACTTGCAAAAATGGCGCGGCCAGCATCGTCATCATCAAAGACAAGCCTCAATAATTCACTAAAGCCTATCAAGTCACCTGGCGGGGGTAAGTCATGTGTCTCTAGAAGTTTATCAGCTTTAGTGAAAAGTGCTTCGATCATAGCCGTCATCTGTTCGGGAGAGGGATTGTCTATGGTCATCGGCTCAAGCCTTGTAGATGAATTCGAAAACAAAATTGCCGCGTCAGCCTAGTCCATGCTAAATCGGGGGTCAATTGCCTAAGCCGGAATGTAGAGGGATGAGTAAAGGTGACAACGAAAAGTGTTGATGTGGTTGTGATCGGAGCAGGTGCTGCTGGCTTGATGTGTGCCAGTGAGGCTGGCAGGCGGAAACGACGTGTTTTGCTGCTTGATCATAGCAACAAGCTTGCAGAAAAAATCCGCATCTCTGGCGGCGGACGGTGTAACTTCACAAATTTATTTACTGACCCTGCTGCATTTCTCTCAAACAATGCGCATTTTTGTAAATCAGCTCTTAGCCGATATACGCAACATGACTTTATTGAAATGGTTGAACATGCAAAAATTAGTTATCACGAAAAGAAGCTTGGACAGTTGTTTTGTGATGATACCGCTCAGCAGATTATTGAATTACTGAAACATAATGTTCTTGAAGCGGGTGTTGAACTAGAGCAAGGCGTCAAAGTGTCAGCTGTGGAAAAGGCGGAAAAACACTTTGTTTTGAATACAGATTATGGGTTTGTTCAAGCAAATAGTCTTGTTGTAGCCACTGGCGGTTTATCCATTCCGAAAATAGGGGCTACTGATTTTGGCTACAGACTTGCGCGTCAGTTTAACCTCCCGGTAACAGAGGTCAGGGCAGGTTTGGTACCATTGATATTTTCAGATTCGGTACTTGCTTTTTGTAAGGCACTCGCAGGTCTGTCAGTTGATGCTGTGGTCAGCTGTTCAGCAGCTAGTTTCAGGGAAGGCCTTCTTTTTACACATCGTGGCTTGTCTGGGCCGTCGGTGTTGCAAATAAGCTCTTATTGGCAGGATGGTGAGATGCTCTTGATTGACCTTGCTCCCGACATGAGCCTGTCTGAACAAATTCAACAGGCAAAATCATCTCAAGGAAAGTTGGATATCCTCACAGTTTTGGCCAGAATATTACCGCGTCGTCTAGCAGCAGCGATACTTGAACGAGAGGGAGTTTCAGGACGCATAGCCGATTTAACCTCTGTTGAGGTAGACAGATTGTATACTGCTGTACATCGTTGGCAGATATTTCCTTCTGGAACTGAGGGCTATCGCACAGCAGAGGTAACATTAGGCGGTGTTGACACATCTGCGCTGTCCTCAAAGACAATGGAAGCACATAGTTGTCCGGGGCTTTATTTTGTTGGTGAGGTAATAGATGTGACAGGTCATTTAGGCGGTTATAATTTCCAATGGGCCTGGTCATCGGGATGGGTGGCAGGCCAATATGCCTGACATTAGACGACTTCGGGGAACAGGTGCTTGTGGTTATGATCTAGCGGCAAATCCCACACTTTTACTACAGCAGACAGAGGCAAGACGTCATAAAGATGGGGAAAGAGCTGGCCGCCACGCGATACTTCCCAGACGATTTTTATTTTATTGATATCAATTTGAAGCAACCGTAGGTCTGTTTTGCAAGCAAAATGTTTTTCTGCAGTTTCTCTCATCTGGTCAGCTGTCGAAAAATGAATAAATCCGTCTTTTATGTCAACAGGTGCCCCAATAAACTGACCAGCTTCCTTTGCCTGTTGCCAAAGGTGATTTGGGCAAATTTTGTATATGAAATTTTGATCTGACTGGGTAGGGTTTGTCATTATAAGTATACTCGCCTATATGGTTTATTGTGGTGCGGCTTACCGCGCAAATTTAGTTAGCTGAGATGGTGATGTATCAAAACAACTTATCTTGAGCTTACATGTTGTCATAATATTAATTCTTTTTAAAAACGGCCTTACAATGATTACGATTTTCTATGATGGTAAATGCGGTTTGTGTTCCCGTGAAATAAATTATTATAAAAAAATTGCGAAAGCAGATAAATTCAATTGGTTAGACATTGCCACTGACCCAACACCGCTTAACCAGTTAGAGCTTTCACAGGCGGATGGGCTTCGCCGTTTGCACGGCCTTGACTCTACAGGACGTTTACATATTGGGGTTGATGCATTTCTGTTGATTTGGCGCGAGCTTCCCTATTGGCGCTGGTTTGGCATGGTTGTGAGGTTGCCTGGGATCAGGCAGGTCGCGCAGCTGATTTATAACCGGTTTGCTGATTTCAGGTTTTCACGACTAGCACATTGCCAGATTGCCGTTAATAACGCAGTCTTAAGGCGGAACAGATAAATTTAACAGAAAGATAAATTATGAATATTACCCCGGTCAACTATTTGGATGTATGTATTGGCTGTATATTTATTTATAGACAAATAAAAAAAAGATGGTATG
>CALKIF010000033.1:0-1227 GCA_937988715.1 uncultured Alphaproteobacteria bacterium
TGCCACCATCTACATCGAATTGCTGCGCAATATCCCGTTGTTGCTGCAGCTGTTTTTCTGGTATTTTGCTGTGCTGCGCTCTCTGCCGGGCCGACGTGATCAGGTTGAGCTGATCCCCGGTCTGGCCGGCATCAATATCACCGGTCTTTATCTGCCCGCCCCGCTTGCCGGTGACGGGTTTATTTATGTGTTCTCAGTTTTTGTTCTGGCGATTGTCGGGGCCGTGATGATCTCAAAATGGGCGACCAAACGGCAATATGAAACCGGCCAGACCTTTCCGGCGTTCTGGGCCGGGCTGGGGCTGATCATCATCGCGCCTTTGCTGGTGTTTCTTGCCATGGGCAGCCCGCTGGACTGGGGCCTGCCTGAGTTCAAGAACACAGGACCCGCCCTGCGCCGCGGGTTCCAGTCTGGTACCGGTATGGTGATTGTGCCTGAATTGATCGCGGTCTGGCTGGCGCTGTCCTTATATACAGCTGCCTTTATTGCGGAGATTGTGCGGGCCGGGATTCTGGCAGTGGCAAAGGGCCAGACAGAAGCCTCATATTCTCTTGGATTGCGGCCGGGGATAACCCTGCGCCTGATTGTGATCCCGCAGGCTTTGCGGGTGATTATTCCGCCGCTGACCTCACAGTTTTTGAATCTGACGAAAAACTCATCACTGGCGGTGGCGATTGCTTATCCTGAGCTGGTGTCGATTTTTGCCGGAACCGCGTTGAACCAGGTCGGGAAAGAGATTGAGATGATTGGCATGATGATGTCTGTCTATCTGACCTTCTCATTGCTGACAGCAGCGTTCATGAACTGGTTCAATGCGCGTGTAAAATTGGTGGAGCGGTAGAATGGCCGAGAAACAAAAGGCTGAAAAACAGCAGTCTGAACAGGCATTTGTGCGCACAACTGATGCCCCGCTCTTGCCGCCGCCAGCGACTGAGGCTGGCATAACCGGATGGCTTTGGCATAATATTTTCGCTAGTATGGCTGATTACAGCTCAACCGGGGCTACAGTGCGGTCACTGAGCGTGGCGGCTCTGTCTGTGTTCTTGTTGTATTTTGGCATCAGCCAGATTTACACCCTTCTTGATTTTTCCATTTTTTCTGCTGTCTGGTCTGATCCTGACGAGTTGAAACGAGAGGCCTGCTGGACGGTTGATCAGGGCGGCAGTCTGCCCTCTGGCTGGCATGGGGCCTGCTGGCCGTTTATCTATGCAAAGCATAAATTTATCA
>CALKIF010000034.1:0-6618 GCA_937988715.1 uncultured Alphaproteobacteria bacterium
ACCGGCACCAGACGGCGGCGCAGATACCGGCCAAACGGGCGGCTTGTGCCCGTATAGCCATTGGTTGCCACAATCACCTGAGCCGCGCGCACAACCCCCTTTTCAGTCCGGACCTGTTTACCTGCCTGACTGTCTGTTTCGATTGAGATGACCGGTGTATAGGCCGATAACAGCACACCAGCCTGCGCCGCCACCCGCAACAAACCTTCATAAAACAGACCCGGGTGATAGCCGCCAATCTCTGCCCGCACGACGCCGCCGAAAAACCGGTCAGTGTGAATTTCTTTGTGCTGTTCAGCGCGTGGTACGGCCCAGCCTTCATGCCCGTCAATTCTGTTCAGCGCTTCGATATTGCGGGCCAGGCTGTCATAGTCTTTCGGCGTCATCGCGCCGGTAAACCGGCCGGTCATCTGTAAGTGACAATCAATGTTCTCCTCAGCACAGAAACGGGCCAGATCAAGCCGTGCTTCTATACCTTCAGCATATACCCCGTCAGCAAACCCCCGCCCATAATGCTTCTCAAGATAGCCATGATCATGCCGGATATTACCGCTGCAAATTCCGCCATTCCGGGTGGAGGCCCCCAGCCCCATCTGGCCTGCATCACAGACCAGAACTGTCTTGCCAAGACGTGCCGCCGTCAAGGCAGCGGACAGGCCGGTAAAGCCGCCCCCGACAACCAGCAAATCAACATCAGCCGCTGGCAGGCGGGCAGCCTTCATCGCCGCATCGCCCGGCGTCATCTGCATCTGGTCCCACCAATAGGGTGTCAGCTTCACAATGAGGGCCTTTCTTTATCTGTTCTTTCTTTTTCTACAGCGAAAGCTGCATATAGACCACATCCAGCCAGCGGCCGAACTTAAACCCCAGATCACGGGCAGTCCCGACAGGCACAAATCCACACGACCGGTGCAAACCAATTGACCCCTGATTATCTGAATCACCAATCACCGCCAGAACTTGCTTATAATCGCGGGCCTTACAGCTATCAATCAGTGCGGATAACAGCGCCTTCCCGATCCCTTTGCGCAGATGCTCATGATGAATATAGATCGAATCCTCAACCGTGAACCGGTAGGCAGAACGTGTTTTGTACGGTCCAGCATAAGCATAACCAACCACTTCATCAGAGCCGGTACAAGCCACCAGAACAGGAAACCCCGTATCCATCAGGCCGGACAAGCGGGAGCCCATTTCATCAACATCTGGCGGCACTTCTTCAAAAGTCGCAGTGCCGTTCAGCACGTGATGACTGTAAATGGCCGCAATTGCCGGTATATCAGGCTCAGCAAAAGGTCGTATCATGAATGCTTCGGTCATGCCGGCAGTCTACAAAACAATATCCGGCAAACCAAGACTTTGATTATGACCCATGCTAGGTTTAGGTTTTTCTTATCCTGACAGGAGGATGGCAAAAATGATATTCAGCCTCAGGCAAACCTGTATTCACGCAGGTCTTCTGTTTGCTGCCGCTCTTATAGGAATAACATCTATAACGATGGCCGGCGAGAAGATACAACAGATTGGCCCGCCCCTTGCCCATCCCTGGGGAATGAGCTTTGTTGATGAGACCAGTTTGCTGATTAGCCAGCGTGGCGGGCAAATGGTCAAGCTGAACTGGCAGACAGGCACAACCACACAGATTGAAAATCTTCCTGAAGTGGTGGCCAGACGGCAGGGCGGGTTGTTAGATGTGCTGGCCCGAAGAGCAGAGAATGGGCGGACAGATGTCTATATCTGCTACAGCAAGCCTGTTACAGGTGGAGCGACAACCGCTCTTGATCGGGCAGTTCTGGACAATAACCGTCTGACCAACCGCACCACACTGTTTGAAGCCAATGACATCTCTCCTCGGCCGTTACATTTTGGCTGTCGCATCGCTATTCATCAGGGCCATTTGTATTTAACCATTGGTGAGCGCGGTCAACGTGATCATGCACAAGATCTGGCCTCTCATGCCGGGTCTGTTGTCCGGCTTCATCTGGATGGGCGCCTGCCTACAGATAACCCGGTTTTCACTGGCGGCGCGCCAGGTCTGTTCACCAAAGGCCATCGCAACCCGCAGGGCATCGCCATTCATCCCGATACAGGTGATATCTGGGTCAATGAACATGGCCCAAAAGGCGGGGATGAGATTAACATCCTGACCGCCGGGGCAAATTATGGCTGGCCTTTAGCCAGCTTTGGAAAAGAATATTTCGGCGGCCCGGTCGGAGACGGGCTGACCAGTTTTCCAGGCATGAAAGACCCTGTCTGGCACTGGACCCCGTCTATCGCCCCGTCTGGCATGGCGTTTTATGACGGCGGGATGTTTGCCGAGATGAAGGGCGGTCTGCTGGTGACCTCTTTAAAATTCAGGCGTCTGTATCATGTGAAATTGGCTGGCAATTCGCCTGTTGAGGAAGAGGTGATTCTGGACCGACAGGTCGGGCGCATCAGGGATGTTGAAATTGCCCCTGACGGCTCTATCCTGCTGCTGAGTGATGAGACTAGTGGCGGGCTTTACAGGCTGTACAGGTGAAAACTGGCTGGCCAGTCTGGTCAGCGAACAGACACCCATACAGAGCCTTGCTGATGAGACGCAACAGCGGCTTCGATGAAGCGCACACCTTCTGCCCCCTCCTCAACCACAGGGCAGCGAATATAGCCGTCAGGCAGGCTGACGCCGTCTTTTTGCGCAGCAATAGCAACCGCAAATTCGGTATACAGATTGGCCCAAGCCTCAATAATGCCTTCAGGAAATCCGCGTCCGGCGCGCACCAACCGTTCGACAGCAGCTGAGAGCCCATGCCCATGCCCGCGGCTGAACATCTGATCAGGCTGGCCAAAGATATTTACCTTCAGCTGATCACAGGCTTCTAGGTCCCATTCTAACCCGCCTTTGCTGCCGAACACCCGCAGACGCAAACCACCCCTGTTGCCAGGGGCAAGGCGTGTCGCCATCAGAGTACCGGGAATCCGGCCATCATAGCGGGTGGACATAAAGACTGTATCTTCCAGCAGTTTCGGAGCACCACAAACATGAAATTCAGCTCGCAGGTCGGTCAGCTTATGGCCTGTCACAAATCCGGCCAGATGGGCCGCGTGTGTGCCAATATCCCCTGTACAGCTGGTCGGGCCTGATGCTTTTGGATCAAGCCGCCATTTCACATGTGCGGCCTCTGCGCTGTCAGGCGGGGTCATCCAGTCCTGCATAAACTCAACATGAATCTGATTGATCTCGCCTAACTGGCCGGAGGCGGCAATCTCGCGCGCCTGACGGACCATCGGAAAACAGCTCATCACATACCCAACAGTGAACTGAACACCTGTATGACGTGCCAGGCTGACCAGCGCATCAGCTTCGGCAGCCTCATTGGTCAGCGGCTTGTCACACATAATATGAATGCCGGCGTCTGCAAAAGCTTTGGCGGCCGGATAGTGCAGATGGTTCGGCGTGGTAATCATCACCGCATCCACGCCATCTGCCCGACCTGCCTCGGTCACCGCCATTTCTGTAAAACTGGCATAGCATCGGGAAGGATCAATATGCCAGTCGAGACCCTTATGCCGGGCCCGTTCCGGATCAGATGACAAGGCGCCAGCAACAATATCAAACCTGTCTGTCAGGCGGGCGGCCATTGCCTGAGTGGCCGCGATCCGCCCACCACCAACAATTCCCAGACGCAGGCGGCGGGACTGGCCTGGAAAGGATTTATCTGTTGCGACCGGGCCGCTCAGAATCTTGTTCATATCCGCTCTCCGATCTCAGGCGGGCTCGCTCCGTCAGGCAGCATTTCGACTGCCATGAACACTGACGGGGTGATGGTTTCAAACTGATGCCAGGGATAATTGCCTTCCTCATCATACATCGGCCGGTGAGTTGTGCCCGGGGCCATAGGTTCTTCAAGATAAAGAGTGTTGATATCCCGCTTACGGCATTGCTGCATTTTCCCGAAACCGGCGATTTGCGTATGGACCTCTTTAAACCCGGGCACCGGACAAAACGCATGGTCTTTATGCAGACCGACATTCAAAGGCACAGACCCTGAATGATACATGGTCAAGCCCAACTGGCCGATCCAGATCTTTTTTGACATGTAATGGGATATGCCGCGCAAGCGCTCTTCCCCCCGCACCTCAAACGCAGATGGCCATACCGTTTTGATCTGGGCAAATAATTCATTATCTGAGGCAAAGCGGTCAAACCCCTGCACTACAACTGCACGGCCCAGATGGATAAAATCTGTATCACAGAAAATCGCTGATTGCAGATGACCAAGGGTCTGTTGTTCAATCTTCACTGGCTGGTCTGACAGGTTGAGCACAATTGCCTTTCCGGCAAGTGAATATCTGTCTTCATTCTCAATCAGCGACACCTGAAAGAACGGTTCAGCAAAATCTAATTGTTTTACGCTCATAACTCTCTCCTGCAGCCTTCATGCCGGAAACACCTTAGGCAACGGTTCTGGCCGTGCAACCCGACTGATGACCTGTTCAGCCTGACCTGTTTGATGTGATCTGGCAATTGCGTCCATCACCTCAAAGATATGAAAGGCCAGTTCAGATGAGGCCCGCGGGGCCCGCCCTTCACGGACCGCGCTAGCCAGATCAAGCAACCCCAGGCCACGGGCATTGTAATTATAGCCAAACTGGTTCTCAGCAATCTGCCAGTCACCCCGGCCCGTCGGGCGCGGCTGATGCGTCCAGCGTGAGGTCTGACGCGTGCGGTACAGCACCTCACCATCAAAAATATTGGCTCCATGCACCGGGTCCGGATCAGGGATACATATTGTTCCTTCCTCGCCATAAATCTCGAACCGAGGCATCTCTGAATCCCAGATATCAAAGCTCATCGTCATGCTGCCAATCACCCCGGAGGCAAAAGACAGCATTGACTGGCTGTGTGTATCCACCTCAACTGTCATCCATTCGCCATGCCTAGGTCCGTTTTCAATCATCCGCCTGTCAAAAGCGCGGTTGGACAGGCCGGACACACGCGCAACCGGTCCCAGCAAAAACACCATCGCAGTCAGATAATAGGGCCCCAAATCCAGTAACGGGCCACCGCCTGCCTGGTAATAAAAATCCGGATTGGGATGATGACGTTCAACACCATGTGTACCCACAAATGCTGCCACAGACGTCGGCCGGCCAATCACCCCGTCATCGATCAGCTTGCGGCAGGTTTGCCAGCGGCCCCCTAAAAACGTGTCTGGTGCATTACCAACCAGACATCCTTTTTCCCGGGCCAGTTTCAAGATTGCTTCGCCATCTTCATGACGGGTGACAAATGGTTTTTCTGAATAAACATGTTTGCCCGCCTGAAGGGCCCGCAGCGTGATATCGGCATGGGCAGCCGGTATAGTCAGATTTAGAACACAATCGATATCGGGGTCAGCGATCAACTGATCAGGCGTACAGGCCTTGGGAATCTTATACTGAGCCGCTTTTGCCGATGATTCTGCCCTGTCTAGGCTGGCACAAGCCACAATTTCAATTTCATTAAAAGAGGCACAATTTTGCAGATATATATCGCTGATGCGCCCACAACCAATAAGACCGACTTTCATACCCATCATAGCGACCCCGAGAAGACCAGATAGAAGTGACCAGCCCAGTGTATAAATTTTTTTAACGAATGCCAGATAAACCCGCGTTGATACCCCCTGTCAGGCACCAAAAAATTTGCAGATGTCAGCTATGTACAGGCTGCCAGCCTGCCAGCGCGTCAAGGAACTTTTCCCGCTCGCCTTCATGCATCTTTACATTTGTGCTGTCATAGGGAAAATTCTGTGCAGAAACCTCATCATGAAACTGGCGCAAAGCCGCGACCCGTTCCTGGTGCATCTGGCGACGCAGACGGCCTACATTGCCAAAGGCGTGTGCATGTTTTGGCGGGCTGTCTTCTTCGCTGTCATCCCCGCACACATCTGCCACAAATGACATAATCACATCACCTGCCCGCCCTGATCCCAGCGAAAACGTGACAATAGATGTTTTCTGATTGACGGCGTCAAGAACCTCTTCAGCAATGCATTCAGCTTCAACCGCGATAACGCCCACATCTTCCATGCGTTTCAGAGTCTGGAAAATTTTCATAGCTTCATCCGCGGTCCGTCCCCATGCCCGCAACCCACCGCAATAATGGCTGAACGTCGGAATGAGGCCAATATGGCTTTGTACCGGAATCCCCTCGCGAGACAACAATTCCATCACATCAAAAGACCGCAGTGTGTAATAGAGATCACCGCCTCTGCGCATCATCTCAAACGCATGACCAAGAATATCCTCAGGCTGATCAAACTGTGCCCATTTGCTGCCAACACCGGTGAAGTGGGTCGGTGCAATCTGGCGCACATCATCTATCTGATCCTCACCAACAACAAACAGATCAATTCCCGCCTCAACACAGGCTTTCACCTCATCATTATCGGCCGGATTTGCCATTGACAGCTTGCGGCCGGTTGTTTTCAGATCCTGCAAATCAGAAATCGTATAATTGCGGGCTGAGGGCTGGCGATAAAAGTTATAAATCCGTTTCATGCAGACCTCCTTACTGTCTGACACTGCCTGTTGGCTTCAGGCTTTCTGATAATGGGTGAAATTCCGCTGATTACGGGACTGGATAAACTGGCC
>CALKIF010000035.1:0-30277 GCA_937988715.1 uncultured Alphaproteobacteria bacterium
TGCCCTGTTTTATCGGTTACATCGGCGACCGGCAAATAGGCCTGGCTGTCGGTTATCTGCCAGTCTGGCTGGCTGATCACACGCTGGACCTTATCCGGGCCCAGCCTGGCCGCCAGAATATCAATAAGATCGCTGACCTGTCCGGCCTTCAGGCTGTCTTCATCTGTCCCCAGAACAGCGGTGACAGGGATATCCGCGGTCAGCCCGTGCGCCTGTATCCAGCTATATTCAACACCAAATTCCGCATCAATTTTTTCAGCTGCCCCTGCCAGCAGACGATGCAGAGTGTGTTTGCGCCGCCCCGGCCGGGACAGACGGAAGAACAGCCGGCCAACCTGACCATCTGTACGCTGCCAGCCCAGCTCAAACGTGCGGGCCGCCTGTTCTGCCTGCAGCAGCCTGTCAGCAATATGATCAGTCAACTGGCTGACCATACAGCCTAACGCCTCATACCCGATCACAGGTTCTGGCCAGGCTTGTGTGACCTGTACAGGCTGAAGCGGGGCAACCGGTACAGGTCGTTCGGGCTGATCCCCGAACAGCTGGGCATAGCGCCGCACCATATCCGGGCCAAACCGGGCGGTCAGATCAGCCCGGCCAAGCGGGTATAAATGCCCGATCTGGCGCAGGCCTGCCCGGCTGAGCGCAAGCTGCAGAGCCGAGTCCAGACGCAGAGCCGCCACCGGCAGATCAGACAAAAACGCCAGCATCTGTTGGCGCCGGACAGGGGCATGAACCGGCCCGGCTGAGGCCGCCTGATGATGATGTGCCAGGGCCCAGGCGGCCGCAAATGTCGGTGCCGTGGCCAGATGCCCCACAAGGCCGGTCTGGCTGATCTGGCGGTGCAGCTCAGCACACATTTCCTGAAGCCCGCCAAACAGATGGCTGACCCCGGTGGCGTCAATCCACAGACCCAGACCAGTGGCGTCAACCCCGACAACAGGGCTGAAGCGAAAGGCCCAACGGGCAAGTGCCGTCAGCAAGGCGTGATCCCCGTCATGGTCAACCGGGGCAAGCCGGATATCGGGAAACCGGGCCCGGGCATCCGCCACAGACATGCCTGTCGTCAACCCGCCCTCTTGTGCCTCAGCAGACAGATAAAGCAGCCTGTCCGCCCCTTTATCACGCTGATAAAGAGCTGTTTTACCCTGTTCTGGCCAGCCATGCAGCCGGATCAGACGCCGGACGGGCAGGCAGGGCAGATACAGATAAATGACCTGCCGGTCATGAGCCAAAACAGACATCCCGCACCTTCCCTCATCCTAGGCAGATAAAGAGGCCGGCAAAGCAGCATCAGACCGGGTCCTGCCGGTATATGCTGGCGGGGTGCTGAGCTGAGCTGATTGAGAATGCAACCGCCCTGTCAGACCATCATAGCGCAGCCTGTCTGCACAGGATGTGCCCTGACGGGTATAGTCAAGCTGGACCGCCCAACAGGGCCGCCAATCCTGATCACCAGCCGCACTTCCCGCAACCCTGCCACCAGGGGCAGAGGTGATCTGCCAGCCTGTTTCAAACCCGGAAACAGGAGCAGGCGCGCCCAGCAACATCCCGATACCGCCGCCGGTCTGTGCCGCCAGACGACAGCGCCGGGCCCAGCGTTGCCAGGCCGTTATATTGCGGGCAAACAGGCCATATTCACCAACCACCGCCAGAATACCCCTGGTCTGCAGAACCTCTTCAAAGGCGCCCATCAGACGTTTGGGATGCTGGTCATGCACAAAAATAAAGCGTGAAGGAGATATCCCCAGAGCCGGCAGAGCAGACGCCAGAATATGTCCGGCCTGACCCGCATGATGCGGGCTGCACCAGATCACAGGTGCGGTTTTATCCTGTTCCATCAGCAACCGCAGCAACGCCAGCACAAATCCGGTTGCCGCCCCGTCAAATGGCCGCCCGGTCATCAGATGAACATGACCAAACCGCAACCCGCCTGACAAAGCGGTATCAAATTTATCCACCCCCAAGGCCAAAGCCGGAAATGACCGGGCTGTGTCTGCCTGTTTGAGCTGTGTTTTCAGCTCAGCAAACCTGTCTGCTTTTTGTACAGAACAGACAGGCGGGACCTGATCATATAAGTGAAGACCGGCTTTTGCCTCAGCCCCCTTTCCTGAACCAGAAGATGTCAAATTTGGTGCCTGCATACCTCACCATACCTTGCGCGTAAATGCCCCCTTCCCTGGCCTCAGCCAGCCTTTCTGTTCACCACCGAATCAGTTTCATCAGAAAGGCTGTCCAGAATAGAACAAAACAAGAACATTGTCAAGTGCAAAAATTGGCCGGCTTTCAGATTAAACATCTGATGTTTTAATTAAACATAGGAAAAACAGTCAGATATGAACCTTCAGTTCAGATCATCATCAGGGTCTTGCCAGGCCGCCTCATCATGGCCGGAGCGTGACGAATAAAAGCTGAGCGCCATCAGCCCGCCGCCCAGAACCATCATCCCGACAGACCCGGCAATCAAGGCAATCCAGCCATGCAGGCCAAGTTCAATCTGGCCCATTTGCCGCCAGACCACATAGCTGGCCACGGCGATCACGATCAGGCTGGTCAGGGCAAACAGAACCGCTAGTCCGGTGCCGTGTTTGCGTTTGTTCTTTATTTTTGTATCGGGCATAGCCGCCCCTTTCGTCAGACCAGTTGCGCGCAGGCCAGAGACTGGCCAGATGGTTTGTTGTGCGCCTTAGTTTTGGGCCAACTCGCTTTCCACAAGCCGGGCCCAGTAGCTGGTACCGACAGGCAGGATTTCATCATTGAAATCATAGCCTGTGTTATGCAGCATTTTCCCTGGCTGGGCCTCACCTGCCCCAAGCCAGATATAGGCCCCGGGCTTTTCCTGCAGCATGAACGCGAAATCTTCTGCCCCCATAGAGGGTTCCGGGTTCAGATGCACCCGTCCTTCACCAACCACAGATCGGGCCACATCAGCCGCCCGGCCCGCTTCTGTTTTATGATTGACTGTTGGCGGATACCCAACCCGCCAGTCAATTTCAACCGAACAGCCATGAACTTTGGCGGTCAGGGCAGATACCTCACGCAAGGACTCCTCAAGCCGGGCCCGGGTTTCCGGCCGGAAGGCCCGGGCGGTGCCTGATAATGTCACTTCATCAGGGATTACATTAAATGCACTGCCGCCATGAATCATCGTGATCGACATCACCGCAGAATCCACAGGGTTGGTCTGGCGCGAGACCAGCATCTGCAGAGATTGCACAATAGCCGCTGCCGCCACCACCGGATCAGCTGCCTGATGCGGCATCGCGGCATGGCCGCCGCGGCCGGTCACGGTCATCTCAAAATGATCTGCACTGGCCATGCTGGCCCCTTCAGAGACCGCGATTTCCCCTGCAGGCAATCCGGGCCAGTTATGCATGCCCCAGACAGACTGCATCTGAAAATCGGCAAACAGCCCCTCTTCCATCATCCTGGCGGCCCCGGCCCCGCCTTCTTCAGCTGGCTGGAAGATGAAATAGACCGTGCCGTCAAAATTGCGGGTTTCGGCCAGATAGCGGGCCGCCCCCAACAGCATCGTCATATGCCCGTCATGCCCGCAGGCATGCATCCGGCCTTCAGTTGTTGATTTATGATCAAACTCATTTGATTCCGGCATTGGCAGACCGTCCATATCGGCGCGCAGACCAATGGCGCGGCCTGAATCTGTTTTGCCTTTCAAGATGCCGACAACACCGGTTCCGGCCAGCCCTCTGACCGTTTCAATACCAAATTCGGCCAGCCTGTCGGCGATGAAATCAGAGGTCCAGACTTCTTCATAACAAATCTCAGGATGCATATGCAGACTTCGTCGCCATGCGGTCATATCTTCATGAAATTCTGATACCCGGTTAATGATCGCCATCTTGCGCCCTTTTTTGCGGTAAAATCTGTGTCCAGACGATATGATAGGCGCTTCATCGTGATATGTCGACCAAGCACAAAGGCAAGTCGTCCAGAAGACAGGTTTTTTTCATCATCTGAGCAAGGTTAGGGCTGGATTTTTTGGACGTGGCTCACGTTTTTTCCTATGGTGGGCGAACAGGCATCACCAGACCATCAAGAAGGGCAGTTGATTATGGCTGGATCAGATTTGGATCGCGGCATTGGCGGGTTAAAAGACAAGGCAAAGCGGTATTCTGTGTTTTCACTGGCGCGGCAGGCCGCCAGCTATCACACAGGCTGGCAGCAGGCCTGGCGGCATGCTGAACCAAAAAGTGAATATGACGCGGTGATTATCGGTGGCGGCGGTCACGGGCTGGCCACAGCTTATTACCTGGCCTCTGTGCATGGTATGACCAATATCGCGGTGATTGAAAAAGGCTGGCTGGGCGGCGGCAATACCGGCCGGAACACCACCATTATCCGGTCAAATTATCTGTGGGATGAATCAGCCTCTATTTATGAACATGCTCTGAAGCTGTGGGAAGGGCTGGCACAGGATCTGAACTTTAATATCATGTTCTCTCAGCGCGGGGTTCTGACCATCGCCCATTCCGAACATGAGCTGAAAGAAATGTCCCGCCGGGTTCACGCAATACGCCTGAACGGTATTGATTCGGATATTCTCAGCCCTGAAGAGATCAAAAAATTCGTCCCGATTATGAATATGGATCCCTCTATCCGCTATCCGGTGATGGGCGGCTTTCTGCAGAAACGGGGCGGGACCGCCCGCCATGATGCGGTGGCCTGGGGCTATGCAAGGGCCGCAGATGATCTGGGCGTGGATATCATCCAGAATTGCGAGGTCACCGGCCTGAGACGGTCCGGCCGGCGGATCACCGGTATTGAGACCACAAAAGGCTTTATCAAAACCCGCAAAGTGGGGTGTGTGGTTGCCGGTCATTCTTCGGTACTGGCCGAAATGGCAGGGATACATCTGCCGCTGGCCAGCCGGCCGTTACAGGCGCTGGTGTCTGAGCCCATTAAGCCGATTCTGGATACGGTCATTATGTCGAATGCGGTGCATATGTATATCAGCCAGTCAGACAAAGGCGAGATGGTGTTAGGCGCCGGGGTGGATAAATATAATTCCTACGCCCAGCGCGGCTCTTTTCCTGTGCCCGAACATATGATCGAAGCCGCTGTTGAGCTGTTTCCGGTGTTATCACGCCTGCGGATGCTGCGGCATTGGGGCGGCATTGTGGATACCTGTCCTGATGCCTCTCCGATCATATCAAAGACCGATATTGACGGGCTTTATTTCAATTGCGGCTGGGGCACAGGCGGGTTCAAGGCCACCCCCGGATCAGGCCATGTGTTTGCTGATCTGATCGCCCAGGACCGCCCGAATGCGATTGCCGAGCCTTATGCGCTGAAGCGGTTTGAGACCGGCTTTTTGATTGACGAGCATGGCGCCGCCGGTGTGGCCCATTAATAAACGAGCAAGACGACAGAGAAGAAGACAGACGAGATGTTACAGCTGGACTGCCCTCATTGCGGGCCAAGAGATGAAGCTGAGTTTAGCTGCGGCGGCGAAGCCCATATCGCCCGGCCGCTGGCCGAGAATAAAATCAGCGATCGCGAGTTTGCCGATTATCTGTTCCTGCGGGACAATCCCAAGGGGGTGTTTTTGGAACGCTGGCGGCATGCGGCGGGATGCCGGCGCTGGTTCAATGTGGTCCGTGATACCGTCAGCCACCAGATTATAGAGATCTATGCGATGGGCAGCCTGCCCAAAAGCAAGGCCGGAAAGACTGCCTATCAGACCAGCTGGCGCCGCGATACAGCTGCTGAAGCCGCGGCCAAACCTGTGAAAAATGGTAAGGGGGCACGCTGATGGCACGGCGCAAACAGACCATGAGAGCGACTTCCGGTGCCGCCACCTCATCACAGACGCCTGTCCGCTTCAGCTTTGACGGCAAAAGCTATACAGGCTTTGCCGGTGATACGCTGGCTTCTGCCTTGCTGGCCAATAATGTGCATCTGGTGGGCCGGTCATTTAAATATCACCGCCCGCGCGGCATTATGGCCGCCGGCGCAGAAGAAGCCAACGCGCTGGTCCAGGTCGGCACAGGCGGCCGGGTCGAACCAAATCTGCGGGCAACACAGGTTGAGCTGTATGACGGGCTGGTCGCCAAATCGCAAAACCGCTTTCCCAGCCTGAAATTTGATGTGGGTGAGGTGAACTCGCTGCTGTCTCGGTTTTTTCCGGCCGGATTTTATTACAAGACCTTTATGTGGCCGGCCTCATTCTGGATGAGTTATGAAAAAGTCATCCGCCATGCCGCAGGTCTGGGCAAGGTCGGTGATGATCATAATGACCCCGACAGATATGAAAAACGCCACGCCCATTTTGAAATTGTAGTCGTTGGCGGTGGGGCGTGCGGGCTGATGGCCGCGCATGAAGCGGCCAAAAGCGGCAAGCGCGTGTTGATCTGTGAAGACGGGCCGCGGTTCGGGGGCTGGCTGAACAGTATAAGTGATGTGCAGATTGACGGTCAGAGCGCACAAGACTGGATCGCCGCAACGCTTGCCCAGCTGGAGGCGATGGAAAATGTGACTGTCCTGGCGCGCACCAGCCTGTTTGGCTATGGCGATCATAATTACTTAACCCTGGCTGAACGGGTCACAGATCATCTGGCTGACAAGCCTGCGCATCTGCCGCGCATGCGGATGTGGAAGGTACGGGCAGGACAAGTCATTCTGGCGACCGGGGCGATTGAACGCCCGCTGGTGTTTTCAGGTAATGATCTGCCCGGAGTGATGCTGGCCTCTGCGGCGCAGACCTATCTGGGTGAATATGGCGTGCTGCCCGGCAGACGCGCGGTTGTGATGACCAATAATGACGCCGCCTGGCAGACCGCCTTTGCGCTGCAGCAGGCAGGATGCCTGATTAAAGCCATTGTGGATACACGGCCCGCCCCGACAGCCGCGCTGATGCGCCAGGCCAAAGCCCTGAACATAGAGGTGCTGGCAGGGCACGGCATTACCGCGGCACATGGGCATCTAAAGGTTGCGCGTGTTGAGGTCTCACCGCTGTCTGCTGAGGGCACAGATGTCACCGGAGATGCCGCGCATATCGATTGTGATTGTGTTTTGATGTCAGGCGGGCTGAGCCCCGTGGTGCATTTGCATTCGCAAGCCAGAGGCAAGCTGATGTGGGATGAGAAAACTTTATGTTTCCGCCCGTCCACAACACATGAGGCAGAACAATCAGTTGGTGCCTGTAACGGCAGTTTTGATCTGCAAAAGGGCCTGAGAGAAGCTGTGGCCGCCGCCAGCCGGGCCGCCAAGGCCGTTGGCCAGCCAATTGAGGCAGGAGACGTTCCGGTGGTCGACGCGCCGCGGATAAACCGGGCCCCGATGGCCATCTGGTCTATCCCGAACGGCCAGGGTGAAGGAGAAGGCGGCAAAGCCTTTGTTGATTTCCAGAATGATGTCACCGCCTCAGATATCAAGCTGGCGGTGCGTGAAGGCTATCATTCGGTTGAGCATGTCAAACGCTACACCACCACCGGCATGGCCACAGATCAGGGCAAAACATCAAACATCAATGCGCTGGCAATATTGGCTGAACAGCTGGGTGAGGCCATCCCGGAAGTGGGCACAACCACTTTCCGTATGCCCTATACGCCGACCTCTATGGGGATGATCGCCGGCCGCGCCATCGGCGGGCTGTTTGATCCGGTGCGCACCACCCCGATGGACAGCTGGCACAGACAGGCAGGGGCAAAATTTGAACATGTCGGCCAGTGGATGCGCGCCTGGTATTATCCGAAAGATGGCGAGAGCATGGAAGACGCCGTCAACAGAGAAGTTGTGGCGGCCAGAACAACAGCAGGCCTGCTGGATGCCTCAACCTTGGGCAAAATAGATATCAAAGGCCCTGATGCGGCTGAATTCCTGAACCGGATTTACACCAATGCCTGGCTGAAGCTGGGAATCGGAAAATGCCGTTATGGGCTGATGTGTAAAGATGACGGTATGGTCATGGATGACGGGGTCACCACACGGCTGGCTGAAGATCATTTCCATATGACCACAACAACCGGCGGGGCCGCCGGGGTTCTGGACTGGCTGGAAGAATGGCTGCAGACAGAATGGCCAGAGCTGGATGTGTATCTGACGTCTGTAACTGAACAATGGGCGGTCGCCACCCTGTCCGGCCCGGCCGCAAAAGATATCTTAACCGCTGCCGGTGTCGATATTGACCTGTCTGATGATGCGTTCAGCTTTATGTCAATGAAAGAAGGGCATATCAGCGGCCTGCCTGCCCGTATCTTCCGGATTTCCTTTACCGGTGAGCTGTCTTACGAGATCAATGTGCCGGCCCGTTATGGGGCCGCCCTGTGGACAGCCCTGATGAAGGCAGGCGCGCCCCATGGCATCACCCCTTATGGCACAGAAGCCATGCATGTGCTGCGCGGCGAAAAAGGCTTTATCATCGTCGGCCAGGAAACAGATGGCACGGTTACGCCGCATGATCTGGGGATGAGCTGGATCGTGTCCAGCAAGAAAGATGACTTTATCGGCAAACGCGCGTTGGAGCGGGCCTCTATGGCCGATCCCCAGCGCAAACAGCTGGTCGGCCTGCTGACAGAGGATCCAAAACAGGTCATCCCGGAAGGGGCGCATGCCGTGCTTGACCCTGACCAGCCGGCCCCGATGGAGATGCTGGGGCATGTCACCTCATCTTACTACAGCCCGAATCTGGGCCATTCCATTGCGATGGCCCTGCTGAAAGGCGGGCATAACAGAAGTGGCGAGACCGTCTATATCCCGATGCTGGATGGCCAGCCGCCGATTAAGGCACGGATCACAGAGACCAGCTTTTATGACCCACAAGGAGACCGGTTAAATGGGGCAGACTAGTCACAGCGCACAGACACGCCAGTCAGCAACACGGCCTGATCAGATGCCAAATCCGGATGGCCAGGCAGATAACCGGCTGAGGATCACCTGTCAGGCAGGCGGGCTGATGAATCTGCGCACTAAAGATGATATCAGCGATATCATGCGCCGCTATTTCGGCACCACTCTGCCGGAACGGCCCAACAGCTTTACCCGCAGTGGTGAGCGGCGGGCGGTCTGGCTGGGACCTGATGAGAGTTTGCTGATCTGCAGTGATCATGAGGCAGGCGAGCTGCACCGTATTTTAAGCACACAGATGGATGGGCGGCATTTTGCGCTGAGCGTGATTTCAGATGCGCTATCTGTCTATTCGCTCACCGGACCATGTGTCCGTGAGGTACTGGCCAAAGGATGCGCGCTTGACCTGCATAAAACAGTATTTACACAAAGCATGTGCGCACAAACCGCCCTGGACCGGGCCGCGGTGACTTTGATCTGTGAAGGTGAGGGTGAGATCCGCCTGATCTGCCGCCGCAGCTTTGCTGACTATGTGGAAACCTGGCTGAAAGACGCGGCAACCGAATTCGGTTATGAGGTGAGGTGAGAGGACAATTTTCCCCTCACCCCAAATAAACAGAACAGCTGATCAATATTCGCTGTCAGGCAGTTCTGATTTGCGTTTGTCCATATAGGCGATAAGGGCTTCATCAATCGCCGGATCAATCGCCGGGGCTTCATAGGCGGCCAGCATATCAATCGCTTTTTGCCGCGCGCGGGCTTCTGATTCCACGCGCCCGTCACTGTCCCACTGCTCAAAAGTGGTGTTATCGGCCATAGAAGACCGCCAGAACGCGGTTTCAAAATTGGCTTGTGTATGGCTTGAGCCAAGGAAATGCTGGCCAGGGCCTGCCTCACGCAGCGCGTCAAGAGCAAGGCCATTTTCAGATACATCAATCCCGCTGACCATGCTGTCCATCATGGTCAGCTGATCCGCATCCAGCAACAGTTTGGCATAGTCAGCCACCAGCCCGCCTTCCATCCAGCCTGCGGAATGAAGCGCGAAATTCACCCCGCCCAGAACCGTCGGCATAAGGGTGTGTGCTGATTCATAAGCAGCCTGCGCATCTGCGGTTTTGGCCCCGGTCAGAGACCCGCCAGAGCGGAACGGCACGCCCAGTCGCCGGGCCAGCTTGGCACAGCCATAAAGCACTTTGGCCGGTTCAGGTGTGCCGAATGTCGGTGCGCCTGTCTGCATGGAAATTGAAGAGGCAAAGCTGCCGAAAATCACCGGCGCGCCAGGGTTTACAGCCTGCGCAAAGGCAATCCCGCTCATCGCTTCTGCCAGAATCTGTGTCAAGGTTCCGGCCACAGAAACAGGTGACATCGCCCCGGCCAGAATAAACGGTGAGATCACCGTCCCCTGCCCGTTCTTTGCATACACCTTCAGCGCGCCCAGCATGGTGTCATCCCAGGTCATCGGCGAATTCGCATTGATCAGGGATACGGTCACACAGTTCGGGCCGACAAAGTCTTCACCAAAGACGATTTTGGCCATATTCACAGTATCCTGTGCCCGTTCAGGGGCGGTCACAGACCCCATAAACGGCTTGTCAGAATAACGCAGATGGGCATACACCATATCCAGATGCCGCTTGGTCACAGGCAAATCAACAGGCTCACAAACAGTACCGCCTGAATGATGCAGACCAGGCAGCATATAAATCAGCTTCACAAAATTATTGAAATCTTCAATTTCAGCATAGCGGCGCTCACCGGTCAGATCGCGCACAAAAGGCGGGCCGTAAACAGGCGCAAACACCGTATTCTTGCCACCGATTTCAACGGTGCGGACAGAATTACGTGCATGCTGGGTAAACGCAGATGGTGCGGTTTTGCACAGCTCGCGCGCCAAGCCGCGCGGGAAATGTACCCGCTCACCTTTGATATCACAGCCCTTATCTTTTAAGATGGTCAGCGCTTCGGGATCATCACGGAAATCAATGCCGATTTCTTCTAAAACAGTTTCCGCATTTTCTTCGATCAGCTGGCAGGCCTCTTCACTGAGGATATCAACAGGTTCAATCTGGCGAACAAGATAAGGTGAGCTGATGGCCTGTGCCGCCCCTCTGGCTTCACGACGGGCCCCGCGGCCACCGCCTCTGCGGCTTTTTCTTTCTGGTGTGATATCATCCATGGTGTGTCATCCTATCTGTCGGAACAGCTTTGTCTGCGCATCAGCCGCGCAGGCGTTCATTAGCCGGATCAAACGGGCTTTCTTCAATAATTTCGGCAGCGAACCGGTCGCCCAGAATATCAATTTCAAGGGCTGTCCCCAGATCTGCACAGTCCGGCGAGACCATCGCCAAAGCCAGCGATTTGCCGAGGCGGAATCCATATCCCCCTGAGGTGGCGCGGCCGACAAGCTCGCCATCACGGTAAATCGGATTGCCGCCGATCACATCTCTGTCTGCGGTATCTTTGATTTCCAGCGTCACAAAGCTGTTGGCAAAGCCTTTTTCCTGCCAGGCCAGCAGCCCCTCACGGCCGATAAAGTCAGGCTTCTGGAGCTGCACAAAACGATCAAGCCCTGATTCAAGAGCGGCATATTCAATGCTCATCTCTGTGCCGACCATACGGTAGGATTTTTCCAGACGCATCGCATCCATTGCCCGTATGCCAAACGGTTTCAGGCCAAATTCAGCCCCGGCCGCCATCAGCGCATCAAAAATATGATTCTGATATTCGATCGGGTGATGCAGCTCCCAGCCCAGTTCGCCCACGAAATTCACCCGGGCCGCAATGGTTGGGGCCAGATGAACATCAATCTGCTGGGCAGACAGCCACGGGAAGGCAGATGAGGACAGATCTGTTCTGGTCAGTTTCTGCAGCACATCACGTGATTTTGGCCCGGCCAGAACCAGAACACCCATAGAATTGGTCAGATCCGTGAAGCTGACAGACCGGTCATCAGGCATATGTTTTTTCAGCCAGTCATGATCCAGACGCTGGGTCGCCCCGGCAGACACAATATAGAAGCTGTCATCTGATTCCCGCATGATGGTGAATTCAGAATGCACACCCCCGCGCGGGGCCAGCGCATGTGCCAGAATCAGACGGCCTGTCTTGCGCGGCAATTTATTGGCGATCACCTGTTCAAGAAAGGCTTCTGCCCCCGGGCCTTCTATCCGGCATTTGGCAAAAGCAGACATATCCAACAAGCCGCAATTTTCCGTGACGTTCTTGACCTCTGCCCCGACATGGTCAAACCAGTCTGACCGGCGGAACGACCAGTGATCTTCAGCCTTCACCCCTTCAGGGGCAAACCAGTTTGCCCGCTCCCAGCCGAATTTCTGGCCGAAAACAGCGCCCATCGCCTTGAGGCGGTCATAACAAGGGGCGGTGCGTAACGGGCGGGCCGCTTCACGTTCTTCGTCCGGGAAATGAACCGTGAAGACATTGGCATAAGCTTCTTCATTCTTTTCTTTGAGATAGCTTTTGGTCGCATAGGACCCGAACCGGCGCGGATCAACGCCCATCATGTCAATGGTCGGCTCTCCTTCAACAATCCATTCTGCTAGCTGCCAGCCTGCCCCGCCAGCAGCCGTAATGCCGAAGCTGTGCCCTTCATTCAGCCAGAAATTCGGCAAATCCCAGGCTGGTCCCACGATCGGGCTGCCATCTGGTGTATAGGCAATCGCGCCATTATAGACTTTTTTCACCCCGACCTCAGCAAAGGCAGGGACACGGGCGATAGCCGATTCAATATGCGGCATCAGCCGTTCCAAATCTTCCTGGAACAGTTCATATTCAGAATTGTCATCCGGCCCGTCAAAATAACAGACCGGTGCACCAACTTCATAAGGCCCCAGCAACAGACCGCCATTTTCTTCGCGCATATACCAGGACCCGTCAGCCTCTCGTAATACGCCCATTTCCGGCAGGCCTTTGGCCTGACGCTCCTGAATCGCAGGATGTGGTTCGGTGACGATATATTGATGTTCAACCGGAATAACCGGAATATCCAGACCGACCATCTCGCCGGTTTTGCGGGCAAAATTGCCTGTTGCAGAGACCACATGCTCACAAGTGATCTCGCCCTTGTCTGTGGTGATTTTCCATTCCCCGGAGCTGGTCCGCGAAATCGATGTCACTGTGGTGTTCCGGTAAATCTCTGCCCCATTATCACGTGCGCCCTTGGCCAGAGCCTGGGTGAGGTCAGCAGGCTGGATATAGCCATCCCAGGGGTGACGGATCGCGCCAATCAGGCCATCTGTGACCGCCAATGGCCAGATATCCACCACCTCATCCGGGGTCAGCTTGTCCACCTGAACACCAATGGTTTCCGCCACACCGGCATATTGCATATATTCATCCATCCGATCTTGCGTGGTGGCCAGACGGATATTGGACACGCGGGACAGGCCGGCATATTGGCCTGTTTCTTCTTCAAGGCGGCCATAAAGATCAACTGAATATTTGTGAATCTGTCCCACCGAATAAGACATATTGAACAACGGCAACAGCCCGGCCGCATGCCAGGTTGACCCTGATGTCAGCTCTTTTCGTTCAATCAGAACACAATCTGTCCAGCCTTTTTTGGCCAGATGATACAATGTGCTGACGCCGACAACGCCGCCGCCAATAATCACAACCCGCGCATGACTTTTCATTTATTCACCCTTTTTCAGACAATAAAGGACTTCGTCTTTGATTTCGGTAGAGGCCAAAGATACCAAACAGCACAGATGAAATATGCCCACATCCGACTTTTTCTGATCTGTTCGGGTCTGCCCGCACGCCCAGCCCGGCCTGCGCCAGACAGGCCCGCCCCCGCATCAGTTCTGCGGTCAGGGATAAAGACGTTGTGAGACCCAGGCCCCGTCTGAATCTTGAGTGAATCTGAACCGGTCATGCAGACGAAATTCACCATCTGCCCAAAATTCAATTTCAGCAGGCCGGATCAGAAACCCGCCCCAATGTGGCGGCCGTGGCACGCCGTCAGCATAGGTATCTTCAATCCGGCTCACCGCCTCAGCCAGTTCGGCCCGGCTGTTCAGAGGCTGGGACTGTTGTGATGCCCAGGCCCCGATCCGGCTGCCGCGTGAGCGGGTCTGGAAATACGCATCGCTTTGGTCTGCCGGAACCTGTTCAACAAGGCCTGTCACCCGTATCTGGCGGCGCAGGGATTTCCAGTGCAGAACAAAGGCTGCTTTGCCAGTGGCCAGCAATTCACCGGATTTACGGCTGGTATAATTGGTGTAAAACACAAAGCCTTCAGGCAAGATTTCCTTCAGCAGAACCATCCGCACAGAGGGCATGCCGGTCTTGTCAACAGACGCCAGCGCAATCGCGTCTGGGTCATTGATTTCTGTTTCTTGTGCCTCTTCAAACCATTGTTTAAACAACACAAAAGGGTCTGTATTCAGCTGGTCAGCACCAAGGACGGTCATGGCGGTTCACCTGTGGCAAGGGGGTGGGGATAAAGGCTTTATCTGATGTGTTACAAAATTAGCCTTAAAATTGCCAAAATCAATCTCTAAGGTTACGATGTGCAGCATTTAGTGAGTTGAGATGCTATGAGGTGTTGCGTCTGGTTGCCTTGTGCGCCCTTAATTTGTTCAGAAAGGACATGATTCATGCGACATACGCTTACCATAACAATGGTTGCAGGTCTGGCCGTCTTCAGCGTGATGAGCGGTCCTGCTTTTGCCGAAACGAGATATGAAAACGTCATCGGCACAGTGACAAATGTGGAAACGCTGACCAACAGTTTCACCCGGAAAACCCCGCGTGATGAGCGAATCTGCCAGATTGAGGAAGTCCCTGTCTATGGTGAAGGCCAGAAAAGTTCTGAGCTGGGCTCTATGATCATCGGCGGCCTGCTTGGGTCTGCGGTCGGCAACAAATTATCAGACAGCAACGGGGCAGGCAGCGCAGGCGCGGTCGCCGGGGCATTGCTGGGCCGGGAACATGCCAATAAATCAGCACAGTCAGGCAATATTGTCGGCTATCGCCAGCAGGAAGTCTGTCAGACCAACCGTGTGGTTCATGAAGAAGTGGTCGAAAAAGTCGTCGGCTACCGGATCAAAGTTGAAGCTGATGGCCGGATTTTATCTTTGAATTCGAGCAAGGCTCTGAATGTCGGTGAACGGGTAGAGGTCAATAAAAAAGTCAGCTACGCCCTGAATTAAGCAGACAGAAGAACACAACATCTGGCCCTGTTTCAGCCTGAAACAGGGCCTTTTGTATATAAACAGCCCAATGATGCTACTGGATTTACCCCCTGTTTTTTGCTAGTTGTTGAGGACATCAACAAAGCGGCGGCCAAAGCCGGCGGCCTGAATATAACGCGATGCGCCCTGTTTGGCGGGCGAACAGGCGTAAAGTTTAGAGGATACACATGACGGTTTCTTCCGGTTCACCATCAGGACTAATGCAAGGGAAAAAAGGCCTTATCATGGGCGTCGCCAATGACCGGTCTATCGGCTGGGGTATTGCGGCGGCGGCCGCAGCACAAGGTGCTGAGCTGGCCTTCACCTTTCAGGGTGATGCCTTGAAAAAGCGTGTTGAGCCGCTGGCACAGTCAGTTGGCAGCGATCTGGTGCTGCCCTGTGATGTGACAGACGAAGCCTCAGTTGAGGCGGTGTTCACCACCTTGCAGGAAAGATGGGGCAAGCTGGATTTTCTGGTGCATGCGATTGCCTATTCAGACAAAGAAGAGCTGAAAGGCGGTTATGTGGACACCACCCGTGAGAATTTCCGCCGCACAATGGATATTTCTGTCTATTCCTTCACCGCGATTGCCAGACGCGCAGCAGAAATGATGCCAGACGGGGGATCATTATTGACGATGACCTATTACGGGGCAGAACGTGTGATGCCGCATTATAATGTGATGGGTGTGGCCAAAGCCGCGCTGGAAGCGTCCGTACGGTATCTGGCGGTTGATCTGGGCGGCAGAAACATCCGTGTGAACGGCCTGTCTGCCGGCCCGATGAAGACGCTGGCCGCCTCTGGTATTGGTGATTTCAGATATATCCTGAAATGGAATGAATATAACTCGCCCCTGAAGCGCAATGTAACCTTGGAAGATGTCGGCGGGGCCGGAATGTATCTGTTGTCAGATCTGTCTTCCGGCGTGTCAGGGGAAACCCATCATGTGGATTGCGGCTATCATATCGTCGGTATGAAGGCTGTTGACGCGCCGGACATATCGGTCGTCTGATCCGATGGGCGATAACAGCTTCGGCCAGCTTTTTTCCTTTACCAGCTTCGGCGAAAGCCACGGCCCGGCAATTGGCTGTGTGGTTGATGGTGTGCCGCCGCGCCTGAAGCTGACAGAAGCGGATATTCAGCCCTATATGGACAGGCGAAAACCTGGCCAGAGCCGCTTTGTCACGCAGCGCCGTGAAGCAGATGAAGTGCAGATCCTGTCTGGCGTGTTTGAAGGCATGACCACAGGAACACCTGTCGCACTGGTGATCCAAAACACAGATCAGCGGTCCAAAGATTACGGTGATATCGCCCAGCAATACCGTCCGGGCCATGCAGATTACACATATGATGAAAAATACGGGCATCGTGATTATCGCGGTGGCGGCCGGTCTTCAGCCCGCGAAACAGCCGTGCGTGTTGCGGCTGGTGCGATAGCTGATCTGGCGCTGAAGCAGGCTCTGGGCCCGGCCTATCATATCAGAGGGTCAGTTGTGCAAATCGGCCCGCACAGCATTGACCGGGATAAGTTTGATCCTGATCAGATTGATAAAAACCCGTTTTTCTGCGGCGATGCTGAGGCGGCGGCAAGCTGGGAGGCGTATCTTGATGAGGTGCGTAAAGCAGGTTCATCAGCAGGAGCGGTTCTGGAAATCGTGGCCAGCGGCATTCCGGCCGGCCTGGGCCAGCCGTTATATGGCAAGCTGGATGCCGAACTGGCCTCTGCGATGATGTCTATCAATGCGGCCAAAGGGGTTGAAATCGGCAGCGGCTTTGCGCTGTCTGCTCTGGACGGGGCTGTCGCCGGAGATGAGATGCGCAAAGGTGATGACGGCACGCCGGTGTTTTTGTCCAATCATAATGGCGGTGTGCTTGGCGGTATTTCATCAGGCCAGGATGTTGTTGTGCGGGTGGCGATCAAGCCGACTTCTTCTATCCTGACGCCGCGCCGTTCCCTGAACAGTGACGGGGATGAGGTGGAGGTGATCACCAAAGGTCGCCATGATCCGTGCGTGGGGATAAGAGGGGTACCTGTGGCAGAGGCCATGATGGCCATTGTTCTGCTGGACCAGCTGATGCGCCATCATGCCCAGACAGATATTCTGCCGGACACGCGCTAGCGGTCAGGTTTCTGGGCACACATCAGATATTCATGATTTCCATCAGGGCCGGTGACAGGTGAATCTGTGACAGCATGGACCTGCCAGCCGAAATCTGTATCCAGGCAGGTTCTGACCAGTTCTATGGCCCGTTGCCGGTCTGCGGGGTCCTTGACCACACCGCCTTTGCCCAAGGCCGCCCGGCCAGCTTCAAACTGAGGCTTGATGAGGCTGACCAGCCAGCCCCCCGGCCGGACCAGCGACAAGGACGGGCCAAGAGCCTTGGTCACAGAGATAAAAGAGACATCACAAACAACCAGATCAAGCGGCCGGGGAATCAGCTGGCTGGTGATATCGCGGGCATGGGTTTTTTCCAGATTGATCACCTTCGGATTTGCTGCCAGACGCGGGTCCAGCTGGCCATGGCCGACATCTACTGCATAAACACAAGCCGCCCCGTAAGATAACAGAACATCTGTAAAGCCGCCTGTACTGGCGCCCAGATCAAGGCAAATCATGTCCTGAACAGACGGCAGGGCAAAGGTTTTCAGCGCATGCTCCAGCTTCAGCCCGCCCCGGCTGACCCAGCGTAAATCTGTCTTATCCACCCAAAATTCGGCATCAGGCAGGACCAGCTGACCAGGCTTGGTCACAGGCTGATTGTTGCAACGGACCGCGCCAGCCTGAATCAGCGCACGGGCCTTTTCCCGGCTGGGCACCAGACCCCGGTCAACCAGAACCAGATCAACCCGCTTACGCATATCAGGATTAGCTGTTGTCTTGTTTGGCGCGGCCCGGCCTTGTGGTCACAATCTGGCCGGCCAAAGCCACCAAGCTGTCTGTATCAAGCCCTGCCCCGGCCAGCTGGCGGCCCCTGTCCGCATGATCAATATATTCATCAGGAAGGCTGGCCACACGCAGCTTCAGCCCCTTATCCAGCAGACCTTCTGCGGCCATAAACTGAAGCAGATGAGCAGAAAACCCGCCAGGGCTGCTTTCTTCGACAATCATGAACGCGTCATGTGTTGTCGCCAGATCCCTGACCAGTTCAGCATCAAACGGTTTGGCAAAGCGGGCATCAGCCAGAGTAACGCTGATACCGTCCTGTTCCAGCCGGTCAGCAACATCACTGCAGGTCTGTGCCATTGTGCCCAGAGACAAGATCGCCAGATCAGTACCCTGGCGCAGCAGACGCCCTTTGCCGATCTGAAGCGGCTCCGGAATATCCGGCAATCCTGAACCTGTACCGGTACCGCGCGGATAGCGCACAGCAGACGGACCGTCATCATAAGCAGCGGCTGTTGCCGTCATATGTGCCAGTTCAGCTTCATCAGACGGGCACATAATCACCATGTTCGGCAGACAGGACAGATAGGCCAGATCAAACACACCGGCATGTGTGGCCCCGTCTGCACCGACCACCCCGGCCCGGTCAATCGCAAAACGGACCGGCAGATTCTGAATCGCAACATCATGAACCAGCTGATCATAGCCGCGCTGAAGAAAGGTTGAATAAATCGCCGCAAAGGGTTTCATGCCTTCAGTTGCCAGCCCGGCGGCAAAGGTCACCGCATGTTGTTCAGCAATACCGACATCAAACACCCGTGACGGGCATGTTTTCATCATCTGGTTCAGGCCGGTACCAGAAGGCATCGCGGCCGTAATCGCGACAATTTTTTCATCCTGCTGTGCCAGGGCAGACAAGGTGTCCGCAAAGACTTGTGTATAGGTCGGGCTGTTGGCAGATGATTTTGACTGCTGGCCCGTGACCACATCAAATTTCGGGACCGCATGATATTTTTCCAGAGACGGGCCGGCAAACGGATGACCCTTGCCTTTTTCTGTCACCACATGAACCAGAACAGGCCCGCCAATCTGGCCGTCTTTCAGATTGCGCAGAACAGGCAGCAGATGTTCAAAATCATGGCCATCTATCGGGCCAATATGGAAAAAGCCCAGCTCGCTGAACAGGCTGTGCCCGCTGACCAGATCACGGGCCAAATCCTTGGCCCGTCTGGCGGTCTTTTCGATTTCTGCAGGAAACCGGCTGGCGACCTGCTTGACCAGATCACGAATAGACTGATACGGGCGAGAGGAAATCATCTCAGACAGATAGGCAGACATCGCGCCGACCGGCGGTGCGATTGACATATCATTATCATTCAGAATAACAATCAGGTTCGAATCCATCGCCCCGGCGTTATTCAGCGCTTCAAAGGCCATGCCCGCGCTCATCGCGCCGTCACCAATGACGGCAATGACATTATTGTTTCCGCCTTGCAGATCACGCGCCACCGCCATGCCCAGACCGGCCGAAACAGAAGTTGATGAATGCCCGGCCCCGAACGGGTCATAGTCAGATTCAGATCGTTTGGTGAAACCGGACAGGCCGCCTTCCTGGCGCAGACCAGACATCCGATCCCGGCGCCCGGTCAATATCTTATGCGGATAAGCCTGATGGCCGACATCCCAAATCAGGCGATCAGCAGGTGTATCAAACACATAATGCAGCGCGATAGTCAGCTCAACCACACCCAGGCCGGCCCCAAGATGCCCGCCAGTTTGGGAAACAGCCTTGATCACATCATAACGCAGCTCTTCTGCCAGCATCGGCAGCTGGCTGGCCGCCAGGGCGCGCAGCTGATCTGGTGTGGTGATCTGATCCAGTAATGGTGTTTGACGGCCGGTCACTTATCCCCCTCGCTTTCAACGGCAGATGCACAGATGGCTCTTCGCTTCAGTCTGTATCACAGCCGAGAGGCCAGCATCAAGACTGACAGCATCACGGCTGGCCGTTTCTCCGCCTTATTTAGTAAAGGCTTATCTATCTATACGCAGCGATTAGTGATTCCGATCTATCGCAAATCTGGCCAGCGCAATAAGTTCATCAGCCGCGCCGCCATAAGGCTTGAGCTGGCCGGCCGCTTGCTCTATCAGATGTTCGGCCATCTGGCGGGCCTCTGCCAGACCTAACAGGCTGACCAGACTGGCTTTTCCCTGTTCAGCATCACGCCCGGCCGGTTTGCCCAGCGCTTCAGGTGAGGCATCATAATCCAGCAGATCATCAGCAATCTGGAACGCAAATCCCAGTGCCTGGGCATAGGCTGAGGTGGCCTGTTCCAGCTCATCCGTGCCGCCCTGGGCCACCACACCCATCACCGCAGCAGCCTT
The DNA here is from genome assembly GCA_937988715.1 of uncultured Alphaproteobacteria bacterium. Lineage (GTDB taxonomy): Bacteria > Pseudomonadota > Alphaproteobacteria > Puniceispirillales > Puniceispirillaceae > JADHLI01. The sequence continues at coordinate 20,271 of CALKIF010000035.1, forward strand.
AATCAGCGCCCCTGTTTTCATATCCTGCATCTGCCGTGTCTGGGCCAGATCAAGGCGGGTCTCTTCTGCCAGCAGATCAAGCATCTGCCCCCCGGCCATACCCTGATCACCTGAAGCAAAGGACAGCAGCCTGACCAGTTTTACCTGCACCGACGGGTCAGCACATAAAGAGGGTGCAGACAGAATATAAAACGCTTCTGTCTGCAGGGCGTCGCCGGCAAGAATCGCTGTTGCCTCATCAAAGGCAATGTGATTCGCCGCCACACCACGACGCAATTCAGCATCATCCATCGCCGGCAGGTCATCATGAACAAGAGAATAGGCGTGAATCAGTTCAACCGCAGCCGCAACAGCCGGTAAATCTGTACAGTTTGCAGGCTGGCCGCTGAGCTGTTCAGCCATTCTGGCTGCAGACAGCACCAGGCTGGCCCGCATGCGTTTGCCGCCGTTCAGGGCTGAATAGCGCATCGCGTCAACCAGACGCGGGGCTGTGCCGGCGGCGGCACGCTGGTCAAAATGGGCAGACAGCCAGCGGTCAACCCGGGCAGCATCCTGCGACAGAATCGCCTTTACATCTGTCATCTACTGATCTGTCTGAAACGGTTGTGTCACCGGCTGGCCACCTGTCTCAGGCAGCTTGATCTGTTCAACCTTCAGCCTGGCTTCCTCCAGACGGGCCTGACAATGCTGTTTCAGCACCATGCCTCTGGAATAGGCGTCAATCGCTTTATCCAGACTGACCGCCCCGCCTTCAAGCTGTTCAACAATGGCCTCAAGCTCACTTAACGCCTGCTCAAAGCTCAGCGCATCAACAGTTGTCTCCGGGCTTGTCTCAGGGCCATTCATATCTCTTTCTCCTGCCGCTTTGGCGGCGTGAAGCTCAGCGCTTCTCGTTTATGGTCACAGCGATGGCCTTGACCATCTCAGCTATGCGTTTGCGCACCTTCGGCTTTTCAATTGAATAATAGGTGCGGACCAGTTCAAGTGTTTCGCGGCGCGCCATCGGATCACGCGCATTTTCATCATCCAGTTTGGCCGCTTCGCCCTTGCTGACCCGGCGCGGCGACGACCGCATCGTATCATCTGTCATGTCATCAAAGAAATAGCTGATCTGAACATCCAGAATCTGGCTGATATCCCATAAGCGAGACGCGCTGATCCGGTTCGCCCCGCGTTCATATTTCTGTACCTGCTGAAAGGTGATGTTCAAAGACGCGCCCAGCTGTTCCTGAGACATGCCAAGCAAGGTGCGGCGCAAGCGGACCCGTTTACCAACATGCATATCCACAGCATTATTGTTGGTCACCCTGAAATTCTTGTCCATTTTTGCCTCTGCCATCTGTTTTCCCCCTGCCAAACCTCACATGACTATATCATAATACTAAAGGTTGCATAACCCATCAGAAACTGTTGTGCAACCATTTTTAAGTTTTTGCTGAATAATAGGAGAAGCTGGGCTGTAAAAGCATCTTCAAGATGTTGAGCTCTGGTCTTATTCAGCGAAAATTCAGCTTTCCTTCAGCTGTTACAGCTGTTGGGCAACCTCATCAAGCCCGCGCATCAGGCGCCCGACAATCCCCGATTCGAAGGCAGAATGCCCGGCATCGTCAACCATACGTAACTGCGCCTGCCTGCCCCAGGCCTCAACCAGCCTGTAGGCGGTGAAAGGCGGGCAAATCACATCATGGCGCCCCTGTACCACAATCGCCGGCAGATGATTCAGCCTGTTAAGATTGTCCATGATATGATTTTCGGGAAGAAAACAGTCATGGGTGAAATAATGCGCTTCAAGTAACGCCAGGCTGAGGGCGCTGTCACCCGCATCACGAGAGACAGCAGCAAGCGTGGCACATGAATTTTCATAGGCGGCCCAGCTGCGCGCGGCCTGACAGGCAATGGTCTTGGACGGGCTGGTGAGGCGCTGATAGTAAGCGGCCAGAAGGTTATCGCGTTCAGATGGCGGGATCGGCCGGATAAACCGGTCATAGGCTTCCGGAAAAAACCGGCCCATATCATATAAGAACCAGTCGATTTCCGCGCGTGTGCCCAAAAAAACGCCGCGCAACACAAAGCCAAGACACCTGTCCGGATAGGCCGCACCATAAGCCAGTGCCAGTGTTGAGCCCCAGGAGCCGCCAAACAGAATGAAGTTCGGAATATCCAGATGCTGGCGCAATCCCTCAATATCGCCTATCAGATCCTGAGTGGTGTTCTGGTTTATACTGGCAAAAGGTTCAGAGCGGCCACAGCCCCGCTGATCCATCAAAATCACACGGTAGCGGTGCGGGTCAAACAAGCGCCGGTGCGCCGGCGCACAACCCGCCCCCGGCCCGCCATGCAGAAACATAACCGGTATGCCGTCAGGATTGCCGGTTTCTTCAAAATAAATGTGATGAATGCCGCGGTTAAGAAACCCCTCATTAAACGGCTTTATCGGCGAAAACAGCCCCAGTTCAGAATCATACGCGTGCACGGGTCCAGCCATTTACTTTGTTGATGACAACAGGACTTTGAGTTTAAGAAAACTGCGACAATAAATCCAGTGAGGATTCGCTCTGGGTTTCCAGCGTTTTCTGGAGCTTTTTCAGCGCCCGATGTTCAAGCTGGCGAACACGCTCCTTACTGACCCCTAAAATCCGGCCAAGCTGTTCAAGGGTGGCGCCTTCCTCATTCAAACGCCGCTTCAGAATAATCAGCCGTTCACGTGCGCTGAGCTCATTCAGGGCATCTGACAGCCATTTCGACAACACTTCGCTGTCATGCAGTTCGATCACCACCTGTTCCGGGGTTGGCCGCGTATCCGCCAGAAAATCCTGGGCTTCGTTTTCACTGTCCGCATTCACAGAAGCGTTCAGGGACACATCTGCCCCGGACAGCCGCTGTTCCATTGTCACCACATCAGTCACCGTAACGCCGATGGTTTCTGCAATTTTCTGGCGGCCTTCTTCTGAGAGCGGTCCGCCATCTGCCTCACCAATGCGGGCGCGCAACCGGCGAAGCTTGAAAAACAGGGATTTATGCGCGGCTGTTGTGCCGGTGCGCACAATCGACCAGTTGCGCAGAATATGGTCCTGGATAGAGGCTCTGATCCACCAGGCCGCATAGGTTGAAAAGCGAAAGCCCCGGTTCGGGTCAAACCGCTTTGCCGCCTGCATCAGGCCAATATTGCCTTCCTGGATCAAATCGCCATTGGCCAGACCGTAATGCCGGTATTTCGCGGCGGCGCTGACAACAAGACGGGCATAAGCCATAACCAGTTCATGCATCGCGCGATGGTCATCATGCTCACGCCATCGTTTGGCAAGCGCGACCTCATACTCGCGGTCAAGCAAGGGCTTGCGCATCGTTTTCCGTATGTAAGCGTTGTCAGCCTGCCTGATGTCAGCAGAGTCAAAAGTTGCCATGTGCGTACCATCCTTCACTACCCTGTACGGGCAGGTGACGGAGGCAGATCAGAACTGAGGCCGCCTGATCAAATCATTTCATCAGATGGAAAGACAAAGACAGGCTGGTTTACGCCGCGTCCATCATATCTTCAAGGCGAACCGCGGCGGTTTCCTGGTCAATATCTTCAATCGCCGCAAATTCACGGGCCAGACGTTCAAGCGCGGCCTGATACATCTGTCGTTCAGAATAAGACTGTTCGGTCTGCGGGTCGCGTTTGCGCAGGTCGCGGACAACCTCAGCAATATTCACCGGATCACCAGATTTAATCTTGGCTTCATATTCCTGGGCCCGGCGAGACCACATTGTCCGGCGCACACGCGCCTTGCCCTTCAGGGTTAAAATCGCATCATCCATATGTTTGCGAGACGACAGGGTACGCAGCCCCAGGGTCATGGCCTTTTCAAGAGGAACCCGCAAGGTCATCCGGTCCTGTTCAAAGCGAATCACCAGCAAGGTGATATCCACACCTGCGATATCACTTTTTTCTGTGCCGATAATCTTGCCAACGCCGTGTGTGGGATAAACCACAAAGTCACCGTCCTGATAAGAGAATGCTTGTTTTTTTGCCATAATAATTCTTTTGCCAGCCCGAGGGGGACAGCCGGGCATGACCGCTTTCCAGATGGGTTGTTTTCAATTGGGGTAAACCAGCCTTATTAGAGGCATCACCTCCGTCCCTCAAGCTGGGACTATAGCACAGATTAAGACAATTTCAAAATCAGCCGGGAAAGGGGTGTCAGTTCCCTGCACCCGGGGCCTTGGAAAAATAGGTCTCAAATTTGCCTGTCTCATCCCGCTTGGCATCTGCTTCGGGCATAGCGTCAATCTTCTGGGTAATGTTCGGCCAGATTTCCGCCATCTCCTGATTTAAGGTCAGCCAGGCCTCTGCTCCTGGTTCTGAATCAGGCAGGATCGCTTCTGGCGGGCATTCAGGCTCGCACACGCCGCAATCAATACACTCATCAGGATGGATAACCAGCATGTTCTCACCCTCATAAAAACAGTCAACAGGACAGACCTCTACACAGTCTGTGTATTTGCACATAATGCATTTGTCGTTGACGATATAGGTCATAGCAGGGCTCTTGTCGGCGGTGAGGACTCAGTATTTTGGATGATGTAATTCAATTTACCTTAATCGGCAAGACCAAGACGCTGGCGCGCCATTTTTGCGGCCAGACCTGAATCCACATCAGACACAAATAACAGACCGGCCAGGCGGCGCATCAGCTGGCTTTCTATCGTGTCCAGCCGCCCGTCTGCCAGAACCACCATCCAGACCATTTCCATCACCCCGATGCGTTCTTCATAATCAGATTTGTCCCGCAACCGGCTGACCAGGCTGTGCAGTTCAATACGGCTGTCTGCCTCGTCAAGAGCGCGATCCAGAACCTGTTTCATCTCATCATCTGTCAGGCTGAACTGGCGCGCCACGCAAGAGGAGATCAGTTCTGTTTCTGTTGTCCCAATCTGGCCGTCAGCAGAGGCCGCCTCAACCATCAGCGCGGTGACCAGTTCGGCCAGCTCATGGCTGAAGGTGGCCGCGTCTGTTGCGGCTTTATCTGAGGTCTGGAACCAGTCTGCGAAGGTTTTGAACATATCTATCGTCCTTTATATCTGTTCATCGCCGGGTTTATGAAAACGGGTCTTTCAGGCGGCTGGTCTGACGGCGTTCTTTCTTGGTCGGCCGGCCAGAGCCTGTCTGCCTGTGTTCAAAATCCAGCTGTGCAGATGACGCGGCATCTGTCTTTTGTTTCTGTGGCGGGTCAAGGTCTGTGTAGAGCAGCTCAGCTTCCGGGGCGGGGCCGCGGCGGCTGCCTAACTGTTCAACCCGAATGACACGAATATGAGGTCCTTGTGCAAAGGTCAAGACCTGGCCGATCTGCACATGCCGGTGCGGCTTTGAGGTCACCTCACCATTTATCCGCAGCTTGCCTGAGCTGATCAGCTTTGTGGCCAGGCTTCTGGTTTTGAAAAACCGGGCATACCACAGCCATTTATCTAGCCTGAGGGCTGATGATGTCTCTGCACCCAATGAGCTGCCTATTTTTTCAACGCCGCCAGAACCGCAAAAGGCGAGTTCGGATCAGGTTGTTTTTCAGCCCGGGCCCGCGGCGCCCTGTTCTGGTTCTGGCCGGTACGTGATGACGGTTTTGCCTTGCCACCGCGAGGCGGACCAGATTGTTTATGTTTCGGTTTCGCGCTGCGCTTTTTCTGTACCCGTTCAAACTGGGCAATGGCCGGTTTTTCCGGATCTTCAGCTGGCTTCTCGCCAACCTGGCGGCAGCCCAGATCAGCCAGCATCAGGGCCATATCTTCCCGGCCCACACCAGCTAAAGACAACATGTCATCAGAAATTTCAAACACCCCTTCACGGGCAGCAGCACGCACAAGCGCTGCCACACGTTCGACCATATCCACCCGCATAATACGCGGGCCAAGCCGGCGATAACCCGCTGCCATCCAGAAACCGGCATCGATATCCTCTGCCCCGTCCGGCACAGCAAAGGAGACCCGGCCTTCAGGTGGCGGGCCACAATCAGGGAAGGTCTGGTTATGCAGACACCAGAGCAGAACACGCAACGCGATCGGGGCCGGTTTCAGCATATCGGGCAGATAGACCGTTTCTGTGCCTACCCGCAGACCGGCCTTGGCCAGCAGAGGTTTGTCGCTTTCTGTCGTCTCGCGCAGCTGGCCAGCCAGGAAGCGCCGCTCAACAGTTCCCAACCCTTCATAAATCTGCCAGACAAAACCCTTTGCCGCCCCGGAGAGCTGGCGCGGTGGTGGCGGGGTCTGGGCTGCCGCCTCAGCATCGGCTGTTTGTGTGGTTGGCGCAGAGCTGGCGTCTGCCGCGGGCTTTGGCGGGGTGTCTGTTGCCGCGGCTGTGTCCTGAACAAACAGCTGGTCAGGCGCAGATAAGGCCATCAGCGGGGCCAGCACGGTGTTGATATGATCAGTGATAAACTGGGCCAGCCGGTCAGCCATACGGGCCTTTTGATCTGTGCTCAGCAAATCGCTGTCTGCCACCTCAACACGCGGGGCATACAGGCTGTCTGTACGCACAAGACGGCCGACAAAGGCATCCCGCCAGATAATCCGGCCGGCCTCATCCAGCCGGAAAGCCGGGTCAGCAGAAATGGTCAGCGCGGCCACCCGCCGTTCAATTTCATCTGGCAGGCCTTTGCGGGCGGCGGCCAGGATCATCGCTTTTTCTTCTGAATCGCCGCCTGTTTCTGATAAGGACGGGAGGAAGGTAAAGCCGTCCAGGCTGCCGACCTCTTCGCCTTCGACCAGGACTGTACCGTCAAGTTTTACCGATGCCATCAATGTCGTCGATTCCTTTAATCTTCGTGACAGATGCGCCGCCCGCCGGTCCACAAACCGTTGCGTGAGGCGGTTATGCAGCTCATCTGATAACCTATCTTCTATCGATTTGGCCAGCTCTTGCCAATCCTGTTTTGCATCTGTCCAGCCGGTTTTGTGGGTGATATAGGTCCAGGTGCGGATATGGGCAATACGTGTCATCAGCGTATCAATATCCCCGTCCAGCCTGTCCAGATGCGATAATTGGGCTGCCACCCAGCGTGAATCCAGCTGGCCCTGGCGGGCCAGATTGTCAAAAATACGGGCCAGCATCACCACATGGCTGTCGGTCAGGGTTTTGCGGAAATCAGGGATTTGCGCCACATCCCACAAAATCCGCAGACGGCCCGGGCTGTCTGCCAGTTCGCGGATATCCGGCCGGTCTGCCAAGGCTTGCAGCGTCAGGTGATCCACCCCGTCGCCCTTGCGCGCCATGAAGGCGTAAGGCGGGGCCGCTTCCAATGATTTCAAAAGCCCGTCCAGCGTGTTGTAATTCAGATTGCGTGCGCGCCAGTACAGCTGGCGGACAGGCGGGAAATAATGAGATTCAATCGCGTCAATCACTTCTTGTTCCAGCGGGCGACAGTCTTCAGTAACGCCGAAAGTCCCGTCTGTGGTATGGCGGCCGGCACGGCCGGCAATCTGGGCCAGCTCAGAGGGGGCCAGACGCCGCATCGACTGGCCGTCAAATTTCATATCATCTGCCAGCGCGACATGGCCGATATCCATATTCAGCCCCATACCGATCGCATCTGTCGCAATCAGAAAATCAACATCACCATTCTGATACAGCTCAACCTGGGCATTTCGGGTCCGCGGCGAGAGCGCGCCCATCACCACAGCTGCCCCGCCCCTCTGGCGGCGGACCAGTTCGGCCAGCCGATACACCTCAGAGGCAGAAAAGGCAACAATGGCAGAGCGGCGTTGCAGGCGTGTGGTTTTCTTCTGGCCCGCATAAGTGAGGCGCGAGAAACGATCCCGGCTGATGAACTCTGCCTCTGGCAGCAGGGTTTCCAGCAAAGGCCGCATGGTGTGCGCACCCAACAACAATGTTTCATGACGGCCCCTGGCATGCAGCAGCCTGTCTGTGAAAATATGGCCGCGTTCCCGGTCTGCACAAAGTTGAATCTCATCCACAACCAGACAATCCACCGACCGTTCCAGCGGCATCGCCTCTACCGTGCAGCAGAAATAGCGCGCATTGGCAGGGATGATTTTTTCCTCGCCCGTGATCAGCGCGACTTGCGAGGGGCCGAGGCGGGCGACCAGCTTGTCATAATTCTCGCGCGCCAGAAGCCGCAACGGAAACCCCGCCATGCCGGAGCCATAACCCAGCATACGATCCATCGCATAGAACGTCTTGCCGGTGTTGGTCGGCCCCAGAACGCATTTGACGGTGGCAGAAGAAAGAGAAGACATGAAGGGAACCGGAAGACAGGATAAGGGGCGGAGAGGATAACGCGTGAACTGGTGATAATCGCAGACCCCTCAACCCTTACCCAGCAGGGGGCATTGAGTCAAATAATGGTGGGACTGGGGGGGATGGGAGACGCGGTTGCAAGTGTAATGCGCCCGACTCGATTCTTACTAACAGTTTCAGAAATCTGACAAAGAAACACCTCATGCATTTACAAAAAATTAATTTGTCTCTGTTAGGCTTCTGTTTTCGGCCGGACCGGAGGGGCAAATGCGTGTGTTAAAAGCGTTTATCTTGGCGGTGTTTTTGATGCCGACAACCTTACTTCCTGCTCAAGAGATCGGCATTTTTGATAAGTTCATGCTATGGAGTGAGTGCAAACCGATCCCGCTAACGGTAGAAGATTTGGGATTAGGGGATGATGCTGAAAAAATCGGTCTCTCAAAGGAAGCAATCGAAACAGCAATCAGGAGCCGTATGCGCGCCGCACGAATTTATTCAGAAAACACAAAAAATATTTTTCTTTATGTGAATGTCATTATTGTCGGAAATGCATTCAATATCACAGCTGAACTTCGGAAAGTTGTAACGGATCAGGCCAGTTCAAATATTGGCTGGGCCGCAACCTGGGATATTGGTTTCACCGGCACTCACGGAAACAATGCAAATTTTATCATCTCCTCTGTTGCGCAGGTGACAGACAAATTCATTGATGAGTATCTGCGGGTGAATGAGGCGGCGTGCGGATAGGCCCACGCCATAAAAAAACAGCCCCTTCACATAACGCAAAGGGGCTGGGTTAAACATCTGATGTTTTGGCGGTGGGGGCTCATCAAGACACCCCCCTCACCCTCTCAGCTTAAAAATGAACTGAGTTTGTTGTGGCCGGGGCCTGAACCGGCGGGGCGAATTTGGTCAGATCAATGCCGACCACGGCTTGTTTATATTCCTCAATCGTGGGTGTGCGGCCAAGGATAGCAGACAGCACCACAACCGGGGTTGAAGCCAGCAGGGATTCCCCTTTCTTATCGTCTGAATCTTCCACAACGCGGCCTTTGAACAAGCGGGTTGAGGTGGCCAGCACGGTATCGCCCTTGGCGGCTTTTTCCTGGTTCCCCATGCACAGATTACAGCCCGGCCGTTCAAGATATAAGATATTTTCATAATCTGTACGGCTGGTCTGTTTCGGGGCTGAATCATCAAATTCAAAACCTGAATATTTCTGTAAGATCGCCCAGTCGCCTTCGGCCTTTAATTCATCAATGATGTTGTAGGTCGGGGCGGCCACCACCAGAGGCGCGTTGAACGCCACAGCCTGGCCGGCCTGTTCCAGATTGCGCAGCATCTGGGCCACAATCTTCACATCCCCTTTATGCACCATACAAGAGCCGACAAAGCCCAGATCCACCTTCTTATCCCCGCCATACCAGGAAATCGGCCGGATGGTGTCATGGGTGTAGCGTTTGGAGACATCCGCGTTATTCACATCAGGGTCAGCTATCATCGGCTCATTAATCGCATCCAGATCAACCACCACTTCAGCAGCATATTGTGCGTTTGCGTCAGGCGCGAGGGCCGGCTTTTCACCAGATTTAATCTGGGCGATACGGGCGTTTGCGCGGTCAATCAGCCCCTGCAGCATCTGGTCATCATTATCCATGCCCTTATCGATCATGATCTGAATCCGGTCACGGGCAATTTCCAGTGAGCCGATTAAGGTCTTATCATCAGAAATACAGACAGAGGCTTTTGCCTTCATCTCTGCGGTCCAGTCAGTGAA
>CALKIF010000036.1:0-8995 GCA_937988715.1 uncultured Alphaproteobacteria bacterium
AGGGAAATTCTCTTCAACCCATCGGGTCAGAGGAGCAATACGGTCTGAGCGGATATCATAGTTAATGCCGTTAATCTCAGCTGTACCGGCCACACGGAATCTGTCTTTGCCCAGACGCGCAGTGACAATTTTCGCAGCATCATCCAGCAAGCTGACAGTTGGGGCTGCGGCTTGTGAAGACTCGTCATTCAGCTCAACAGTAATTGAATAGCCTTTCACCGGATAGATGTTGACCCGGTCACCAAGCTGTGCGGCCAGTTTGCGGCTCATCACACCAGCGGTCACCACTACACCATCGAAGTTTTTATCCTGCTGTTGCCCTTCTGGACCTGTCCAGAAAATCTGAGGCTCACCATCTTGATGCTTGATGGTGCCGACCTCTGTGTTCATCACAAATGTCACGCCCTGCTGGCGCGCCGCTTCCGCCAGGCCGGTGGCGAATTTGTGAATATCCCCGGTGAAATCGCTGTCTGTGTAATACCCGCCAATGACAGGTGCGTTTAAGGCAGGCTCAATATCATAGACTTCATTAGCCGTAAGCCGGCGGCGTGACAGACCGGCTTTGGCCAGCATTGCTGTCACATTATGAGCATGGGCAAATTCAGCCTCGCTCTTGTAAAAATGCAGAATACCGCGATCGACCCGGTCAAAGGATAGCCCTGCTTCTTCAGCAAAGGCGGTCATTACTTCACGCGAATCAATCGCCAGCTTTGCTGTTGCGATTGTGTGTTTCTCATAATTGCCGATATTGCTCGCAAATTCGGCGAGCCAGCTGTATTTATGCCAGCTTGGCCGAATATTCATGGCCAATGGCGCATCTGCCTTAAACAGCCATTTCAGGCCCTTTAAAATGGTGTTGATATTGGTCCAGACTTCAGCGTTGCTGGCAGACAACTGACCGCCATTCGCAAATGAAGTTTCCATTGCCGGATAACGGTGCTTATCAAATACGGTTACCTCAAAGCCCTTCTGGCGCAGGGCCCAGGCGGTGGTCACGCCGGTAATACCAGCACCAATGACAGCGAAATGTTTCATAACAACGGCTCCCAAATAAGACAGACTTGCGCCAGCGCCCCTAAAAGGTGCCAGCATCTTCATTTGCCTCGTCTGTCTTTGGAACCTGAGAGTTTCCCGCCCCGTTGTTTGATGCGGTTATCCCCGTCGGTGGGCCTGTGCCGATATTGTCACAAAACCGCTCTCCAGACTGTTCACGAATTCTGACCCTTTTGCCTGAGAGATTTAGAGGCTGTCTGCTCCTTCGGCGCTGCCTTATCGCCAATATGGCTTTGGCAGACTCTCCCAGAATTCGGCTTGAACGCGCTCGAAGGTACATCAATAATTCTGAATTTACAAATATAATATGCGTGAAAATTAAATTTGCACAATTATTCATCACTGGATTTTTCTAAATTTCAAAACATGCCACAGCTTTTACCTTACTGGTTGATCTGGTAAGGTCGTGCACAGTATTTTGCAGCGCACCAACAAGAGGGGGCAGGCACATGTCGGAACATAAATTAGCCAGACACAGAACAGCTCTGCTGGTATCTGTTCTATTCGGGTTGCTGTTCACTGTGACGACAAATGCCCCGGTTCAGGCCAGCGAGGCAGAGTTGTGCATTAAAGCCCGGATGTGGGAGAAGATAAGCCGAAAAGATGCAACATCCGTGTGCTCATGTATCAGCGAGACCATCAGCAAAACGGACGTATCCGAAGATGACAAAGCCAGAATGCGCCTGGCTCAGGCCTCTCTGGCAAGCGCGGCTCTTGTGTTGGCTCAGAAATATCCAGATGCCGCGGCCGCCCCGGCCAACGAACGGCTCGCGGCTGTCGGTGTCGCGCTAGCTGAGGTGCGCATGGAACTGTTCGATTTTGTCGATCTCAGTGCCCAGTTTGATTTGTCAGCTTGCGTGAAATAAGTCGGTAGGCGGCTTATAAAAAAGAACAGCCCTGGTCACAACGAACCAAGGCTGTTCTGTGGGAAGCGTTTTTCAAGGTACTTATTCCCCTGATGCCGGCTTACCTTTCCATCCATTATAAATAACGGCAAAACTCTAGATTGTTTAATGACTCTCGGTCAGATAATTTTTGTAGCCAATTCCTATATTTAAAAAGATGAAATGTTATGACTCTGTCCTTTCTTTCTGTTTCGACCTCCGTTTGGCGGATGAGTATGGCCCAAGGGGTGTCGATGACCGTGATGAACGTGAATATTATCAATACCGGTCTGGCAGGGGCGATTCTGGCCCCAGAATTGTGGATGGCCACCTTGCCGTTATCGTTGCAGTTTGTGGCGGTGATGCTGGCGACCCTGCCCGCCTCTTTGCTGATGGCCCGGTTTGGTCGCCGACTCGTATTTTTGTGTGGTGTGGCAATTTCTATAACAGCCACCATGATTCAGGCCCTGGCGATCATTACCGGCCAGTTTGGTATGTTCGTGATGGGATCTGTGCTTTTGGGGGTCGCGCATGGTGTTGCCCAGTTCTATCGCTACGCAGCAGCAGACGGGTTGCCAGATCAGGAAAAACCAAAGGCGGTCAGCTTTGTGCTTCTGGGTGGTTTGGCGGCGGCCTTAATCGGGCCGGAAATTGCCTATCGTTTTGTTGATGTGGTTGAGGGCGCGCGTTATGCCGGGGCATTTATCGGGGCAGGGGTCTTGCATCTCCTCGGCTTTGTCATTCTGGCGGGTATGGACAGCCCGAAACCGCCGCAAAGTGCCCATGCCGGGCGGGACATGTCTGTCTTTTTCGCGCTGCCCGGGTTCCGGCTTGGGCTGGTGGCGGCGGCGCTGGGCTATGCGGTGATGTCTTTTTTGATGACCGCCACCCCGTTACAGATTGTCAATGTCAGCCAGCTGGGTGTGGCGGAGAATGCCCGCGTGATCCAGTGGCATGTGATTGCTATGTTTGCGCCGTCCTTTTTTACCGGCCATCTGATTGCCCGTTTTGGCATCAGACAGGTGATGATGGCAGGGCTTGTTATGTATGGTTTATGTATTTTTGCGGCCCTGTCCGGCACCGCATTCTGGGATTATTTTGCGGCGCTGCTGTTGCTGGGGCTGGGCTGGAATTTTCTGTATGTCTCAGGCAGTGCGTTGATTGCGCGTCTGGCTGAACCTGAAGAACGGGGCCGTGTGCAGGGGGTGGCTGATTTGTTTATTTTCGCAGCGGTTGCCTTTGCCTCCCTCAGCGCCGGGGCGCTGCATTCAATCATCGGCTGGTCAGGCCTGGTTCTGTCCTGTCTTGTTCCAGTGGCTGTGATTGGATTTGTTGTGCTGATGACATCACGGACCGCGCTCAGGGCCTGATTATAATTTCCGAAATAGAAACAAAAGATTTCTTTTTCAGAATTATATACAAAACAGAACAGATATGTCGAATTTGTGACAAAAAAAAGGTCGCAAAACGATGTTTACGACCAAGTTTAGGGAGGAAATGCACAAATATCTTGTGCAGAGCGACACTTACGCCGAAACAGAAATAATGTCAATATTATTTGTTAAGGTGGCTGTTCTTTTTTTATGAGCAAGGTTCAGCGCCGGTTCTAGACAATGAAATCCGGCATCAAATCCTGCAGCTCTTCCGGGCGCATTCCGGCATCGCGATAGGCACGCAGGCTGCGATCCTGATCTCGTTTTGCCAGCCGTCTGCCGGTCTCATCACGGACCAGAGGGTGATGCAGATAAGTCGGTACTGGCAGACCCAGCACCGCCTGCAGCACTCTATGAACTGGGGTTGAGGGGGCCAGATCTGCTCCGCGCACCACCAGATCAATCTGGCTGTCTGCATCATCCAGCACCACGCTGAGATGATATGAGGCGGCAATATCCCGCCGCCCGAGGATCACATCGCCTATATCTGTGATGAACTGGTCAGCATCTATCTCTTGTTTATGCCCGTCACTGTCTGACCAGGTCAGCTTGCCGGTGCGGGCGAGGGCCGATTTGCTGTCCAGGCGCCAGGCGGGGATCTGCCCCTCTGCTTCACGCTCAGCCTGTTCAGATATTGATAACAGCCCTTTTGTTGACGGGGCCGCCAAGGGGCTGTCCCCATCCTGAGGTGCGCTCAGCATGGTGCTGATCTCCCGCCGAGTCAGATAACAGGGATAGACCAGCCCTTCTGCCCGCAACTGGTCAAGTGCGCGGGCATAACGCTTCAGACGGGCAGACTGGACCAGCGGCGTCTCTGCCCAGCTCATCCCCAGCCACTGCAAATCATCTATCATCTTTTCGGTGTAGACAGCACGGCAGCGGGTATGGTCCAGATCATCAATGCGCAGGCAGAACAACTTGTCTGAACGCCCGGCCGCGCGCCAGGCGGTCAGCGCAGAATAGGCATGCCCCAGATGCAGATCACCTGTCGGGCTGGGGGCAAAGCGGGTGCGGGCAGGACGCAGAACAGCTGGCAAGGCAACAGAAGACATAACAGCTTTCAGAACCTTTTCTGACAGGGCCATGGTTGAACAAAACTGTGCCTATAGTATAACGCGGAGGAAGGGCGGCACAATAAGGCGCGGCCGCCTCTTCTGCACCATCTGCAATATAGGGACAGACATAAGATGACAACAACGCCGCTCACCCTCCAGCTGAACAGTTCTGGCCCGTTATCAGGCCAGCTTTATACCCCCGGCCAATCAGACAGGAAAGCGGGTGCAAAGCTGGTTATTCTGCTGCATGGCTGGGGTGCGGATGGTGCAGATTTATTGCCGCTGGCCCCTGCTTTGGTGGCACATGACAGCGGTGATGCGGTGTTTGTGCCGGACGCCCCATACATTTGTTCGGCCAACCCCTTTGGCCGGCAATGGTTTGAGCTGACAGATCCGGCGGCTGGTCTTGGCCGGAATGCTTCAGCCTGTCTGCAAACCGCCGATCTGATAGCCGAGCTGCTGGACAGCGTATGTGCGGCTACCGGTTTTCCGCCTGCCCAGACTGTCTTGGGCGGGTTTTCGCAAGGGGGCATGGTGGCGCTGACCGGCGGGCTGGCTTATGAATCCGCCTTGTGTGGCCTGTTCTGTTTGTCCGGGGCCTGGCTGACCCCTGATCAGCCCATTCATCAGCCTGACCCTCTGCCGGTATTTCTGGCTCATGGCGGGGCCGATCCTGTGGTACCGGCCGGCTGTATGACCCAGGCTGAAGCTGATCTGCGTGCGGCGGGGGTTCAGCCGCAAACCCTGTATCGCGAGACGATGGCACATGGGATTGATCAGGAAACGGTGGATCAGCTGGCGGCATTTATCTTAAGTCTGTGACCAGATCATCGCCAGATTGTCATTTCCCTGTCATCTGTTTGTGCGTGTTTTACCAAGGGGAGAAGAATATTTTGTGATAAGTGGCCGCAAAGATCACAACATCTTGTGATAAAGGCTGGATTTACCCTTGTCACCAGTCAGACATCATGTTTGACTAGTGAGGATAGGTAAAAAGTAAGGTGGCCTTTAAATGAACGCAGGCATGCATCCACCGGCTCTTGTTCTGAACGCCGATTTCCGGCCGCTCAGCTATTTCCCTTTGTCTTTATGGTCCTGGCAGGACAGCATTAAGGCGGTGTTTCTGGACCGGGTCACGATTATTTCTGAATATGAAGAAATGGTCAGCTCTCCCTCACTGACGATGCCCCTGCCGTCGGTGATTGCCTTAAAAGAATATATTCCACAGAGCCGGACCCCGGCCTTTACCCGGTTTAATGTGTTCTTGCGGGATAAATTTACCTGCCAATATTGTGATACCAAACTGCCCGCTGTTGAGCTGACCTTTGATCATGTCACGCCGCGGTCAAAAGGGGGGCGGTCACGCTGGGATAATGTGGTGGCGGCCTGTAGCCCCTGTAATCTGAAAAAAGCCAACAAGATGCCTAAGCAATGCAATATGCACCCTCTGAAAGCACCGGCTGCGCCATCTGTCTGGCAGCTGCAGGAAAATGGCCGTGCCTTTCCGCCCAACTATCTGCATCACAGCTGGCGCGATTATCTGTATTGGGACAGCGAATTGCTGGAAGATGTTCCGGCCCTGCCTTATTAGGTGCCAGGGCAGATTTTTTTCAGGTCAGATTTTTTCCGCAACCTTGATTGCTGCCCGGCAACCAGTTTGGATAACGGCTTTCATCAGACCATAGGCTGGTGCCTGGCGGCCATCATGTTCAACCGCAATATCGCGATGTTCCAGCTCTTCATCTCTGAATCGGGCCAGCGTTTTGACCAGCTCCGGTTCCTGATTGCGGCTGCTCAGATCCTGAACCTGGCGGTCATAATGGGTGCCGATAACTTCTTCAACAGCAATGGTACAGGCCATTGCGGCTTTTGGGCCAAGCGCTGCGGTAGCGGCCCCTAGTACAAACCCGGCAGCCCCCCAGACCGGATCAAATAAGGACGGCCTGACCTGATAGTCATTCAGCAGCTCGTCAAAGGTGTCCAGATGTTCTTGTTCCTGTTCCATCATATGCTGAATCTCAGCCGCCTGCGGATGGCCCTTCAGCACAGCGAGCTGGCCTTTATAGATGGTCTGGGCGGCCCGTTCACCAGCATGGTTTACACGCAGATATTCTGCCAGACGGGTCGGCGTTTTCTCAGTCATGGTCTCAGGCCCTATATAAACTGCAGATGATATTGTTGAACTTCAAATTAAGGTGAGATCAGTTCAGTTTCAAGCCAAATGCGCCGCCGGTCACAAGGTATGGCTGTTAACGATGGCGCGCGGTGAGTGTGATTACAGCGAGTGCCGTAATGCCCATGCTGGCGAGCATGTTCCAGCCAGCCATAGACAGTCCAGCAAATGACCAGGCGATCTCATCACAGCGGATAACCGGTGTAGCCAGCAGGCTGTCCAGCAGCTCTGCTGCGCTGCCGTTTCCCACAGCAGATGAGCAGCTCGCAGGCCCTGGCCAGAGCTGTTGTTCAACACCGACGTGATAACCGGCAATTGCAGCAGTTGTTGCTGCGCTTAGCGCGATCAGCATCAGGGCCAGTCCTGGGCGGAGGCCCGCTAGACCAAACAGGCTGAACAGAACCACAGCCCAATGCGGCCAGCGTTGCCACAGACATAGCTTACACGGGGCCAGGCCGCCAAAATATTCAAATCCGAATGCCGCCAGCAACAACCCGGCAGAAGCACCGCCGCACAACAATAACGCCAGTTGAGGGGAAACCGGCGCCCGCATCACGACACCACCCATACGCCTGCCCCTACCAGAATCAGCAGAACAGACAAAAAGCCCAGCACAAGCCTGAAATCATGCCGGTGCGCCACCAGACCTGAGAGTAGCAGGAACCGCGCCCCGCGGCCGATAACAGAAAAAATGATAAACGGCAGCAGCGCATACCCAAACAGGCCCGCACTGACAGCGATTACCTTATAGGGCAGAGGGGTGAAAGCTCCAATCAGAACCAGAATGATGCCCAGTTCAGCAAATGCGGCGGATACGGCTGAAAATTTCTCCGGGCCTGCAATCTGATGTGGCAGCAGTTGCAACATGTCAGATACAAAATCCTGTACCGCAAACCCCAGATACCAGCCAATCACGCCGCCAATCACAGACCAGATTGTGGTCAGCACGCCGATACTGACCCAGCTTTCAGACCGGGCATAGACACAAGCGGCCAATAAAGGGTCCACTGGAATCGGAAAAATTATACTCTCCAGTGCCGTCAGACCATACAATCCCCAGCGGGCTTTTACTGAGGCGGCATGTATTTTTACGAAGTCAGTCAGGGCGTGCAGGGTAAACATGTCTATTCGTTCTGTCTTTTTGCCTGTCTGTCGCGCTTATGTAAATCTGCTGTTCTGCATACCCCTTGTTCAGCTATTTGGCAAAGGGTCTTTTCACGCCTGCCCTCTGGGCTTGCGATTTTGGTCTGGGGTTTGCCGTTCAGGAACAACCAGGGTGACAGATTTTGACAGCTTAAAGGGTGATAGGGTGCGCGTTGACACATCTGCAGGTAACAAAATGTTCCTGAGTATGCTGGGTCTGGCCGTGCAAATCGTAAATGCCAATGGCGCCGATGAAATTTAGATGATCCTGAACAACATCATCCATCAGGACGTGAACGATCATTTCAGCAGTTATTTTGACGTTGTTTAAGCTGGCAACTTGTCAGGAAAAGATGGTGGGAGTACTCGGACTTGAACCGAGAAGCCTTGCGGCACAGGATTTTGAATCCAGCGTGTTTACCAATTTCACCATACTCCCGCATGGCGCAAAGCGCGACAGGCGTCCTTATATCACTTGCGCCGGCTAAAAGGCAATGCCGTAAATTGGGCAAATCTCCTTGATGTCAGACCTGAATTATGACCATCATGATCGGAAAAGGGGGATGTGGCGATGGATGATTATACACCGCAACCTGTTGACGGCCTGACCGGCTCTGCTCAGGCGGACCATGTGCTGGCATTTGTGGGCCGCACACAACTTTCTGATATTCCCGAAACTGTCCGCACACATGCCCGTTATCTGCTGCTTGATCTGATCGGCGTGGCGGCGGTCGGCAGTGGCACACCCACAGCCCGGATTATCAGCGATTACGCGGCAACAAATATGGCCGCCGGGGCTGATTCGCCCTCTGCGGCGATTTTGTTTGACGGGCGGCTGGTCAGCCCGGCCGGGGCGGCCTTGGCTGGCGGGATGATGATTGATTCCATTGATGCGCATGATGGACATAAGCTGGTCAAAGGGCATGTGGGGTGCTCATTGCTGCCTGCGGTACTGGCCGCGCTGGCCGCAACCGGGCGGCAGGCAGATGAAGAAGAGCTGCTGACTGCGCTGATTATCGGTTACGAGGTGGGCGTGCGCTGCGGTATGGCCCTGCATAGCACAGTTTCTGACTATCACACTTCCGGGGCCTGGATGGCGGTTGCCATTGCCGCTGTTACGGGGCGGATTTATGGCCTGCCTGCTGACCAGATTTGGCACGCAATGGGGATTGCCGAATATCATGGCCCGCGCAGCCAGATGATGCGGGTGATCGACCATGCCAGCATGCTGAAAGACGGGTCAGGCTGGGGCGC
>CALKIF010000037.1:0-21563 GCA_937988715.1 uncultured Alphaproteobacteria bacterium
CTGATCCAGAAGATATCAAGGCGTTTGTGGCTGAGCTGGCCCCGGGGCTGATGGTACCTGTGCGCATAGAGGTTGAGCTATTTTTCGGCCGCCTTGTCACCCGTCTGGATATGGACCGGTCCCGCTTTTAAGCGCCGGCAGATAAGGACCAGATGGCTCAGCTTTGGGTCTGCAGCTGGCGGTGCAGGGCGCGCAGACCTTCACGATAAGTCGGATAATCAAGCGTCACCCCCAGTTCAGGGCCAATAAGGCACGATCTGAGCCGCCGCCGCGAGACATAAAAAGACCTGGCCATCGGGGTGAGATCAGCGCGTTCCAGCGGGATTGGTTCTGGCGGGACAACCCCCAGCAATTCAGCCGCAAAGCGCACCACATCACCCTGCGGGGCCGGTTCGTCATCACACAGATTGAGAATCCGGCGGGGCCGCGGCTGATCAAGGGCGGCCAGAATGATTTTGGTGATATCGCTCTGATGAATTCTGTTGGAGAGCTGGCCTTTATTTTCGATAATCCGGGCCCGCCCTTCTCTAAAGGCAACCAGCGCGTTGCGGTTCGGGCCATAAATACCGGCAATGCGGAAAATTTCAGCTGCGCAGAGCTGCTGCCATTGCTGTTCTGCCGCCAGCCTGTCCTTGCCGCGTTTGGTGACCGGACCGGCCGGGGTGCGTTCATCAACAAAGCCGTCTTCCTGATCAGGATAAACAGAGGTTGCCGAGACATATCCTGTCCAGCCAGTAAAGGCAGCGACATCCTGTTCATGACAGGCCAGAACCGGATCATGACCTGACAAGGCAGAAATGGTTGTGATCAGATGACTGCAGGCCTGGAGGCGGCCGGCCAGATCAGGCACAGCGGTGCCGTCTTCAAATTTCAGAATCTGCCAGTCTTCAGGGACAAGACCGGCCAGCTTTCCAGGAGAACGGGTTGTGCCGGTCACCTGCCAGCCGCGGGCAGACAACGCATGAGCCAGATGCTGGCCGACATAGCCAAGGCCAAAAATAAAGATATGATTTTCGCGCATGACGCTATCCTTGCTGATCTGTGCTGCACCGGCAAACAGGATGATGACACCCTAATATGGTCTTTTTAACAAAAATTTTCAAACCGCAGAAACCACCCGATCAGCTGTGCTGTGCAAAAGACAGAACAGGTTTTTTTCACTGAAAAGATGAGCTGTTCTTTCTCTCTCTGCTCAGGCTGGGCGGCGCCTTTTCAACAAATAGGTATCCATGATCCAGCCATGATCATGGCGGGCGGCGGCGCGGCGGGAAATGATGTCTTCGCCAACCTCATCAAGAGGACCGGAGAGAAGAATCTGTTCCGGCATGCCCAGATAGGCCCCCCACCAGATATCAAATTCAGCCCCGTTCAGGCTGGTAAAGGAACAGTTTCCGTCCAGCATGATGATGGCTGTATCCGCATCGTTCGGAAACCCCTCATCCCGCAGCCTGCGCCCTGTGGTGACAAGAAACGGCGCGCCCAGCGCGTTGACAGGAATGTTATGTGCCGCCGTCAGGGCCTGAACAGAAGTGATGCCGGGGGCAACCGTGATCGTGGGTTCAGGGTCCAGACGGGCCGCGATTCGCATAGAGCTGTCATACAGGCTGGGATCCCCCCAGATCAGCAAGGCAACAGTCTGTACAGGCTGATCTAATTTCGCAGAGGCATTTTGAATTGTATCTGCCCAGACAAGAGCGATCGCATCATGCCAGTCATCAACCGCGGCCAGATAGGATTTATCCGGATCACGCACAGGCAGATCAAAGCTGAAGAGGGGCGGGGAGTCTGTGCCCAGAAGCTGATCACAAATCTGATAGCGCAGATCAGCCAAATCGCTTTTGGATGTGCCTTTATGCGGGACCATGATGATATCTGCAGCACGCAGCATCTGTTCCGCCTGGCGCGTGACATGATCAGGATTGCCGGTGCCGATGCCGACCAGAAACAGGTTAATCTTGACCATCATCCGGCGTTCCTTCTGCCAGCGGGCCATACAGGATAAGAGCAGGTGAGGCAGATATCTCTGTTTCCAGCTGATCTGCCAACGCCCCTATTGTGGTGCGCTGTAAGGTCTGTTGCGGTGTGGACACAGCCTCTGCCAGAAGGGCAGGCGTATCCGGCGGCAGGCCATGTTGTTGCAGCTGTTTCTGGAGCTGGCTGAAAGTGCGTTTGCCCATAAACACAACTGTGGTCGCGGTGGGATCAGCCAGGGCAGGCAGATTCACATCTTCAGGTAATTGGCCGCTGGCGTCATGACCGGTGACAAACTGTATCCGGCGCGCTGTCAGGCGGCGGGTCAACGGGATTCCAGCGGCTGCCGCAGCCGCGAACGCAGACGGCACGCCAGGAATAATTTCATAATCTATACCGGCTTCCCGCAGGGCAATCAGTTCTTCTTCCAGACGGCCAAACAGGCCCCCGTCACCCGATTTCAGCCTGACAATATGACCGCCCTGCTGGGCATAATCCACCAGAAGACGGCTGACCGCCTGTTGTTTCGGAGAGGCCCGGTGCGCGCGTTTGCCGACCCCGATCAGATCAGCCCCGGCTTTGGCATGTGTCAGTATCGGGCCTGAGGAGAGATCATCAAACAAAACCGCATCTGCCCGCCTCAGGCGATCAACCGCCTTTAAGGTCAGCAGCTCAGGATCCCCCGGCCCGGAACTGACGAAACTGACAAACCCGGCCATCAGTGCGCCCCGGCAATCATATGGAAAAATGTCCCGGACACCTTATCGCGCACAGACCCTGTTTCAGGGACCGGATCCCCTTCGGCATCTGTGACCGAAAATAACGGCTGATCAGGCTGGTCAAGGATACGGCTGTAGTGAAATTCATGGCCGCGCCATCTGGTCCCTTGTGCAAACAGACAATTATCTGAGACCGCCCGGGCCAGACGGTAGCCCAAATGAAATTTGCGTTCAGCATAGCTGGTCACCAGCCCCAGAAGACCCAGCATGTTATGGGCAGTCCCTTCCTTATCAATCAGCTGTTTGCCCAGCACCATATAGCCGCCGCATTCACCATGCAAAGGCCGCGTTTTAGCATGGGTTCTGATCGCGGCAAAACAAGTTTCAGCCGCCGCCAGCCGGCCGGCATGTAATTCAGGATAGCCGCCGGGAAGCCAGATCACATCTGCGTGCGCATCCGGACATTCATCAGCAAGAGGCGAGAAAAAGCTGAGCTCTGCCCCGCAGGCCCGCCAATGCGCCAGAAGATGCGGATAGGTAAAGGAAAACGCCTCATCACGGGCAAGCGCAATATGCTGGCCGGGCGGCGGCGGCAGAACCAGCCCGTCCGGGCGCGGTGGTGATAAAGATGCCGCAACCGCGAAAAGCCTGTCCAGACTGACATGTTCAGCAACAAAGGCCGCATAATCAGCAATCGCTTTATCAAGGTCGGGATGTTCAACAGCCTGGATCAGGCCTAAATGGCGTTCCGGTAACGCCAGATCCCCGCGCCGGGGCAGCACGCCCAACACCTCAATCCCGGCCTTATCCATCCCCAACCGGGTGAGGCGTTCATGACGGGGGCTGGCCACCCGGTTCAGGATAACCCCTGCCAGATGCACATCTTTATGATAGCTGGCAAAACCAAGAGCGGTTGCCGCGGCAGACTGGGCCTGGCCGCCACAATCAACAACCAGAACCACAGGCCAGCCAAAAGCAGACGCTGTTTCCGCGCTTGAGCCGTGACCAGACTGGCCAGGTTTGGCCACCCCGTCAAACAGGCCCATAGACCCTTCAGCAAGGCTGAGATCTGCGCCATCAGAAAAGCTGACCAGACCCTGCATCAGGGCTGCCGGCATGGCCCAGCTGTCCAGATTGTAGGAGTTGCGCCCGGCCGCAGCAAAATGAAAGGCAGGGTCAATATAATCAGGCCCGCTTTTGAACGGCTGAACAACAAGGCCGCGATCCCGGAACGCCCGAAGGAGCCCCAGCATGACGGTTGTCTTGCCCGCCCCGGATGACGGGGCAGAGATCAGCAAGCCAGGAGGGGCGGTCATGCTTTGCCTCTTTGCCGGGCGATTTGCGGGCGGAACCGCCGGTCATAATCAGGGGCGTATAAACAGCTGTCCTCAAAGCCGTCTCCGCCAAGGGCAGGGCCAACCAGAATCAGCGCGGTACGCTCAATATCATCCGGCAGGCTGGCGCTAAGCGTGTTCAGCTGGCCACGGATAATCTGCTGATCTGGCCAGCTGGCCCGGTACACAATCGCCGCCGGACAGGCCGCCCCGTAAACAGGGGTCAGCGTTTCAACCACCTGTGCCAGATTATGAACAGACAGATGAATCGCCAGGGTGGCCTTTGTGCGGGCAAAATTTTCCAGCGTTTCTGTATCCGGCATCGCTGAGGCCCGCCCGGGTGTTCTGGTCAGCACCACGGACTGGGCCAGCCCGGGCAAGGTCAGCTCTGTTCCCAAGGCCGCGGCCGCGGCCGCAAAGCTAGGCACGCCAGGTGTTATCGTGACCGGGATTTGTTCCGCCCGCAGACGGCGAAGCTGTTCACCCATTGCCGACCAGACCGACAGATCACCAGAATGCAGGCGGGCCACATCCTGGCCGGCATCAGTGGCGGCTTTGCATTCAGCAATGATGGCATCCAGATCCAGAGGGGCTGTATTGATGATACGCGCGCCCGCCGGACAATGGCTGAGAATCTCTTCAGGAATAAGAGAGCCCGCATACAGACAGACAGGACAGCCGGCGATCAGATTCCGGCCACGTAAGGTGAGCAGATCAGCTGCGCCCGGCCCGGCCCCGATAAAATGCACCGTCATATGCGTTCTCCTTCAGCCACGGCACAAACAGCCCGCCCGTCATCTGAGATTTGCCTTGTACGTACCAGTCTGGCAGGGCTTGTGAACGGCGCAAGCGCGGCGGCTTCAGCCACGCTTCCGGTCTGCCGCCATTTGCGCACAGTCGCAGATTGGGTCAGCGTATCCGTGGCTTTTATTGTTTCTGTTTCAACCGCATATACAGGCAATTCATAACGTCTGGCAAGCGCCGTCAAAGCCGGATGATCAATCTTGTCAGCCGGGGCCGAAAATCCGTCCACAAGGCCGCCTGTTGCGGTCTTTTCAAACGCGTTGGCCAGGCTGTGAATATCTGCAGAGGCCCGGAAGCCAAATCCGGCAATCAACATCAGTTTCATCAGCGTATCACCGCCCATTGGGTGATCGGATAGCCCGCCTGCCAACCACGCATCCGGCCGATCGTCTGAAGCTGAGAAAGTTCCAGGCGAATCAGCTGGCCGCCAAGGCGTTCATGCGCGCTGGTCAGAAGCCGGTCTGTTTCAATCGTCACCGCGTTCGCTACAAGGCGCGTGCCCGCCGGTATGGTCTGCCACAACCTGTCCAGCAGCTGATCACGCAGCCCGCCGCCGATAAACACCGCATCCGGACGCGCCAGCCCGTCAAGAGCGGCCAGATTATCTGTCTGGACAAGCTGAAGCCAGTCAACGCCCAGACGGGTGGCATTTGCCTGAATTCTGGCGGCACGGTCCGGGTGCTGTTCAACCGCTGTTGCCTGCATCGCCGGACCAGACAGCAGCCATTCAATGGATACAGATCCTGACCCCGCCCCCAGATCCCACAGATGCTGGCCTGGCCGGGGCGCCAAGGCTGAGAGGGTAAGGGCGCGGACAGGGGCTTTGGTGATCTGGCCGTCATGGTCAAACCAGTCATCAGAAAGGCCCGCCGCCTGTGGCAGGGTCTGGCCTGACCCGGCCACATCTATACCGACCATAAGCGGATGATGAAATACATTTGAGATGCTGTCATCAGCGCGCAAGGTGGTGATGATCTGATCTGAACTGCCCAGAGATTCCAGCACGGTCAGCTGGCTTTCGCCAAAACCGGTTTCAGCCAGATAGGCGGCCAGAGCCGGTACCGCCGCGCCATCACGAACCGTCACCAGACACCGGCGGCCGGGACATAAATGCGGCCTGAGCCGCGAGAAAGGCGCGGCATGAAGACCAAAGGCAGAGCTGCTGTCTATCGCCCAGCCCAGAGCAGAGGCAGCCAGTGAAAAACAGCTTCTGCCCGGCAGCGCGCACCATTCAGACCGGTCAAGATGCCGGACAATCTGTGTGCCCGCCCCGAACCAGAACGGATCACCAGAGACAAGCACAACAACAGGGCTGCCGCGCCGCGCCAGAAGGTCGTCAATCCCGGCTTCGAACGGGGCCGGCCAGTTTATTTTCCGGGCCGGCAGCTCCGGCAGCATAGACAAATGACGCGGCGGGCCCATAATCACAGACGCCGCCCGCACAGCTGCACACGCCTCAGCAGACAGGCTTGCAAAACCGCCAGCATCCATGCCAATAAGGGTTAACCAGGGAACAGAAGTCATGCAACCAAATCTCTTGATACTCGGGGGAACAGCCGAAGCCTCAACTCTGGCTCAGATTATCGCCAAAACAGAGGTAAAGGCCAGACTTTCTTATGCCGGGCGTGTTGACCGGCCCCGGCCCCAGCCGATTGAAAAACGGATCGGCGGTTTCGGCGGTGTTGACGGGCTGATCGCCTATCTGAAGGCCGAGCAGATCACGCATGTTGTGGACGCCACCCACCCGTTTGCCGCGAAGATGAGCCTAAATGCGGTGGACGCCTGCAGGAAGCTAGAGATTCCGTTGCTGGCGCTGACCCGCCCGGCCTGGACACAGACACAGGGTGATAACTGGGACTGTGTGCCGGATCTGAAAAGCGCGGCTCAGAGCCTGGACCAGCCCGCCCGCCGCGTGATGCTGGCGATTGGCCGCCAGCATCTGCCGTTATTTTACAGCCAGCCCCAGCACACCTATCTGTTGCGGCTGGTTGACGCCCCGCAAACCCCGCTTGATTTCCCTCAACATATTCTGAATATATCGCGCGGGCCCTTTACCACAGCCGCAGATACCGCGCTGTTGCGCGCGCATAACATTGATTTGATCGTGGCGAAAAATTCAGGCGGCAAAGGGGCTTATGCCAAAATTGAAGCAGCACGAGATTTGGGCCTGCCTGTGGTGATGGTGAGCAGACCACATCTGCCGGACCGGCCGGAAACACATCAGCCGGAAGCGGTTCTTGATTGGCTTGGTCAGCCTTTGACAGAGCGCGGGGTATAGGCCAGCACAGCCCCTTTATGAGACAAGGTACGGGTCTGGCTGGAGCCGACCAGAACAACGGTCTGCATATCGGCCATATCTGGCTGTGCTTCAGCCAGAGGGACAATCATGATGCGTTCATCAGGGGTGGAGACCGCTCTTGCAAAAATAACCGGCCGGTCCCCTTCACCATAAGATTTGAGAATCTGCAGTGTTTTTTCAAACCCTTCAGGGCGTGATTTTGAACGCGGGTTATAAAAAGCCATCGCAAAATCAGCCTGAAGCGCGAGCTGGAGCCGTTGTTCAATCAGCGCCCAGGGTTTCAGATTGTCACTCAGATTAATCACACAGAAATCATGACCAAGAGGGGCCCCGACCCGGGCCGCGGCCGCCAGCATCGCGGTAACGCCAGGCAGCACGGTGATGTCCACATCCTGCCAGCGGGCGGGGTCAGTTTCCAGCACTTCATATACCGCCGCCGCCATCGCAAACACACCCGGATCACCAGAAGAGACCACCAGAACCCGCCGCCCCGCCGCCGCCATATCCAAAGCATGACGGGCCCTGTCTGCCTCAACACGGTTGTCAGACGGGTGCAGAACCAGCCCGTCCCGCGGGGCAATCCGCGCCACATAGGGGATATAGCCAACCACATCAGTGGCAGCGGCGATCGCCTGTTCAACGGCGGGCGTGATCTGATCCGGGCTGCCCGGGCCCAGCCCGGCTATGGTGAGGCAGCCGGTCATGGGGTGCGGCCCTTGCCATGCAGAACAATGATGGAAAAATAAGGCGCCCGTTCAGCGCTGTAATCCTTGAGGCGGCAGACAGACTGGCGGGGCATGGTTGCATATTCAGCGATATAGGCCTCATCAGCCCGTCCGGCAGTGACAAGGGCGCGCCTGATCTTATTCAGGTTCTGGCCGATTTTCATCACCACCGCGGCATCTGTATCGGCCAGCCTTGCGGCCAGTTCAGATTCAGGCAGGGTGCCCATCAGCACGCTGAGAATATCATCTCCCCAGGTTACCGGCCGGCCGGTCGCGGTCCAGGCCCCGGACATGCCCGTGATCGCCGGTACCACCTCTGTCGGACAGTCTGTGCGCAGCCGGTCATAAATATGCATGAAAGAGCCATAGAAAAACGGATCGCCCTCACACAGTACGATCACATCCTCTCCTGCCTGAATAAGGGCGCGGATATGCTGGCAGCAATCATCATAAAAGGCAGATAAAATCTGATGATAGCGGGGATCAGATAAGGGGATTTCGGTTGTGACCGGATATTCCATCGCAAATTCGACCGCTGTGTCAGGCAGCAGATCAGCCACAATCTGGCGGGCATGGCCCGGTTTGCCTGCTTTGCGGAAAAACGCCACATGACGGGCTGAACGCACTAGCCGGTCTGCGCGCACGCTCATCAAATCAACAGCACCGGGGCCAAGACCAACACCGTAAATGGTTCCTTGTTTTACTGTCTGACCGGGGTTTACTCTCTGAACGGGTTTTGTCATCTGATTTGTCATTTTGTCCGGCTGGCCAGCGCGTTCACAGCCGCAACCGTTATCGCACTGCCGCCCAGACGGCCCTCAACAATGCAGCTGGGAACAGGCGGGGCCGCCATCAGCGCATCTTTACTTTCTTTTGCCCCGACAAAGCCAACCGGACAGCCAATTATGGCAGCCGGGCGCGGGCAGCTTTCCTCTTCCAGCATGTTCAGCAAGTGAAACAGAGCGGTCGGGGCATTGCCAATCGCCACCACAGCCCCGTCAAGATAAGGCCGCCACAGCTCAAGAGCGACAGCAGAACGGGTGTTTCCGGCTGCGTCTGCCATCGGCCTGACCTGCGGGTCCTGAAGGGTGCAGATCACCTGATTATCTGCAGGCAGTCTGGCCCGTGTGATCCCCTCGCTGACCATGCGCGCATCACATAAGACAGGTGCCCCTGCTTCCAGGGCTGTACGTGCAGCCTCAGCAAAGTCAGGTGTGAACTGAACATAAGGGGCCAGCTCAACCAGACCAGCGGCATGGATCATCCGCACCACCACAATTTCTTCTGCTGCGGTGAACCGGCTCAGCTCAGCCTCAGCCCTGATGGTGGCAAAGGATTCCGCATAGATAGCGGCGCCATTTTTTTCGTAAATATGTGGCATGATGCCTCTTTTATGACCCTAATTCACTGACCCGTTCAAGAATATCTGTTGTTAAGATTCCTGTACTGGACGGGGCCTGCCAGGCGCAACCTTTTTCAACAATATCAAACCGGCCGTCCCGGCCAACAATACAGATATCACGGGCCTCAGGTGCCGCACAGCCCTTTGCACAGCCCGAAATATGAAGTGTCTTCCCCCCAGACCAGGCCCCGGTGCGCACCAGACTGTCTGCCAGATCCCGGGTCCGCACAGAGGCAGACGGGCAGTGCGGCGCGCCCGGGCATACCGCCACAGACAAGCGTTTATCCTCTGGTGTGGTGATCAGATGGCTGTCTGGCCCGGGCAGGGTTTCGACAATCATCATCCGGCCGGTTGTGATCTGAACAGAAGAGTTTGCAGCGGCCAGCTGGCGCAGATCTCCGGCTGTCAGCTGGCCATAAGGCGCGGCAATGATGTGGGGGCCGGCCGCCGGTCCGACAGCCAGCTGATGTTCAGGAGCGTGCGGCAGATGGCCGGTGGCCCCATAAGGCGGGTCATGGGCCTCAAGCAATTTGCGCATCCGCACAGGCGGGGTGTCAGGTGCGCCGGCCTGCAGGCCAAGATACCAGTCAAGAATTGTGCGAACAGACGTCAGCAGATTATCTTCATCTGTGACAAGGCCGTCTGTGCTGCCCGCACAACGCAGCAAAACCCCGCCACCGGACGCCGCCTCAATAAACAGATCAGCAGACGCGTTCGTCAGATAGCGTTTTTCCCCGCAATCAACAGAAAAGCCGAATTTTGCCGGCAGCTCCGGCAGATCATCTGCAGCAGCATAAAGATAGTCCGCACACCGCCAGCCAAGTGAATTTTCGCCTGTGAACGGGGCAAGCGTGAGGTTCAGCTGATCAGCTTTCAGATTGGCCCCGGCCAGACCGGCTGTCTGTAACGAGGAGAGAAGTGCCGGATAGGCCTGTTCAGAAACACCGCGGATCTGCAGATTCGCCCGGCTGGTCAGATCCAGCACCCCATTGCCGAACTGATCTGACAAATCAGCCAGACAGGTCAGGGCCTGGGCGTCCAGACGGCCATAAGCCGGTTTGACCCGCACCAGCAGCCCGTCACCAGACATCATCGGGCGGCGGGTTGTCGGACACCATCCTTTTGCTGGCGGCCGTGTCATGCGGAGACCTCAAGCAGATCACGGATAGAGTTCCGCCGGGTCTGCCATAAGCCGGCCTCAAAGAGCTGCTGGAAGCAGTCCTGCATCGCTGCCAGGGCTTCAGGATTATGTTCAGCCATAAAGCTGAGGATATCGTCATCACCAAGTGTGGCGTCATGATAGCTGTCAAATAAATGAGAGCCGACAACATCTGCCAGATTCGCAAAAGCGGCCATATGGGTGAGAGTCGCCGCGATTTCAGCTGCCCCGCGATAGCCATGCCGCTGCATACCCGCCAGCCAGGCCGGATTACAGGCCCGTGCATGCACCACCCTGGCGATTTCCTCTGTCAGGGTGCGCGCGGCCGGCCTGTCAGGGTCTGTGTTATCAATGTGATAGAGTGCGGCGGTGCCGCCAACAGACGCCTTGGCCGCAGCAAATCCGGCTTCATGAGCCGCGTAATCAGCACTGAGAAGAAGATCTGTTTCCGGCATATCCTGGAGATGAATAAAGCTGTCTGCCTGGGCAATGCGGTCTTGTATAGCCTGTTTGTCCTGATAGACAGCCTCTCCATCAATGGCATAGCTACTGGCTTCTATCCAGGCGTCAGCCGCGGCCTGGCGGCCGGCCTCAGTCAGCTGTTCAGCTGCTGCGCCCATACCCAGCCCGTAGGCCCCCGGGGCCGGGCCGAACACACGGGCCCGGGCCGTGGCGGTCATATACGGGTTCCAGTCTGGTGTTTCCGGCCGCATCGCCAGCGCCTCAACCGCCTGTTGATAGAGGCTGGAGAGGGTCGGGAAGACATCCCGGAACAGACCAGAGACACGCAAAGTGACGTCAATACGCGGGCGGTCAAGCAGGGCAAGAGGCAGAATTTCAAAGCCGGAGACACGTTCTGTGCCGTCTGTCCAGACCGGCCTGACGCCGAGAAGATGCATCGCCATGGCAAATTCTTCACCCGCTGTGCGCATGGTGGCTGAGCCCCATAAATCCACCACAACACCAGATGGCCAGTCGCCCTGATCCTGGAGATGGCGGCGGATAAATTCTTCGGCCAGCTTCACCCCTTGGGCATAGGCGGTGCGGGTCGGCACAGAGAGCGGGTCTGTGGCAAACAAATTGCGGCCAGAGGGCAGAACATCTGTGCGGCCGCGATAAGGCGAACCTGAAGGGCCGGCGGCAATGCGCTGGCCAGACAAGGCCTGTTTTATCGCCTGTTGTTCGGCGGCAACAGAGCTGTCTGAATCAAAGGCTGTCTGGCACTGGGTAGCGCGGCCAAATACATGCAAGCCCTCACCAAACTGGCTTTCCTTGATATCACAGACAAACCGGTCAATGCGGGTCAGGGCCTCAGCCGGGCTGATGTCTTCATCAAGGCCCAAATCAGCTTCTATGCCGAGGGCTTCTGCTTCGGTGCGGATATCGTCTTTCAGCCGCTCCCGCCGTTTCGGATCAAGACCATCTGCGTTAGAAAATTCATCCAGCAGGGATTCCAGATAGCTGAATTGTGCCGGGGCTTCAGACTGGCGCAACGGCGGCGGAATATGGCCAAGGGTCAGCGCGCCTATCCGGCGTTTGGCCTGAGCCGCTTCGCCCGGATCATTGACAATAAACGGATAAATGACCGGCAGATTGCCTGTCAGGGCTTCCGGCCAGCAGGCCTCAGACAAGGCAACCGCCTTGCCCGGCAGCCATTCCAGCGTGCCATGCGCCCCGATATGAATAATCGCATCAACAGAACAGCCGGTCTGAAGCCACAGATAAAACGCCACATAACCATGACAGGGCACGCGCGAGATATCATGATAGTCAGCGTCCCTGTCAGCCGGGTTGCCGCGTTCAGGCTGCAGGGCCACCAGCGCGTTGCCGATCTGAACCGCCGGAAAAGCGAACACCTCTCCGCAGACAAGAGAATCGTTGCGGACATCGCCCCAGATTGCCTGCAGATCACGCTGCAGGACCTCTGGCAGACAGCGCAAGGCAGCCTGATAGTCAGCAACCGGCCAGGTCAGCGTCATCTGCTGCAGGCTGTGTTCAAGAGGCTGGTCAAGCGGGCCGTCAAGATGGCCTAAATCCTGGAGGATCGCTTCTGCTGAGGCCAGCGCATCCAGGCCGACCGCATGCGCCATCTGCCAGGGGCGGCCAGGATAGGTGGACAGGATCAAAGCGGGTGTCTGTGCCGCAAGAGGGGTCGTCTGCAGCCTGTGCCAGCGGCTGACCTTATCGGCAACCGCCTGTATTCTGTTCTCATCAGGCTGATGGGCGACTCGGGCAAATTCCAGCGCGCTGTCCTGAACCTCTGCTTGCTTGAACGAGGCCACACCGGCAAACAGCCGTCCATCCACCTCTGGCAGGACCACATGCATCGCCATATCGGCAGGAGACAGGCCGCGTTCTGCATCTGCCCAGGCTGAGCGGTTGGCTGTGGACAGGGCAACCTGAAACACAGGAACATTACCCGCATCAAGAGGAGAGACCCCTGTCGCCCCTTTACCTGAAAAAGAGGTGGCGTTGACAATACATACAGGCTGAAAATGACGGATCTGAGCCGCGAGCCAGGCCGCCGCACCAGGGGCTTTCAATGACGGGGCAAACAGGCCCATGACCGCAAAGCCCTTTGCACGCAGGGCCGCAAACAGGGCTGTGATGGGCTTCATATCTGCTGCCGTGATGTAGGAACGGTAGAAAGAGATGATGATAAGAGGGTGATCACATTCTGTGCCGCGGGCGGTAAGAGGACAGCAAATCTGATGTTCAGGTGTCCAGGCCCCGACGCTGCCGATTTGCTTGCTGCCGGTCACCGGTGCGGCATACAGCCCGGCCGCCAGTGCCAGCTGGGCCAGAGCCGCATGAGCCGCGACCACGCCGCCCGTCTCGCACAAATGCTGCAGACGGCGCAGCGTGGAGACCGGCAGAGTGGACACCGCATCCAGTTGCGGATCATCACGCCCGTCTGCCGGAAGGACAGCAAAAGCGATTTTGTTCTGGCGGGCCAGTTTTTCAACCTGTTGCAGACCATAGGACCAGTAAGGTGTGCCGCCGATCAGCCGGACCAGAATCCCTTTTGCAGAAGACAGGGTTTTTTCAATATAGGTATCCACCGAAACAGGATGTTTCAGAGCCGCCAGATTGGCCAGACGCAAGGTCGGGAAATCATCCCCCTGAAGCGCATAACCGCGATGCCAGCCTTCAGCAAACGCCCCCAGATCACTGTCAGAAAAAGACAGCACAACAAGATCAGCCCCGGACTGATCCAGATCTGTGGGAATTTCTGTTTCCTCTAAGCCATGTCGTTCAACAAATAAAACGTGCATAAGCGCCTTTTATCCGGCCAGTACGGCCTCAATCGCCGGAATATCCAGATGATCATGTTCAGCGATGACCACAAGCCGGCCGCATTTCGGCTCATCTGCGGCCCACATCCGGTCAAACTGTGTGCGCACCCGCCCGCCCACAGCCTGAACCAGAAGCCGCATCGGCTTGCCGGAGACAACCGCATAGCCTTTGACCCGCAGGACGTGATGTTCATCTGCCAGCTTCTTTATCCGTGATGTCAGCTGATCAGGGGCGGTCAGTTCCGGCAGGGTAAGGACCGCGCTGTCAAAATCTTCATGATCATGGTCCGGTACACCATCATGATGAGAGGGGCGGGCGGCAAGATCATCTTCTGCGGCCGCCTCCAGACCGAGGATCAGGCGCGGGTCCACCTGGCCGTCTGTCACCTCAATCACCGGCAAGGGGCGCGGTGCCACATCGGCTATCCTCTCTCTGGCCTTGTCTTTTTCAGACTGGCCTGCCAGATCAGATTTGGTCAGCAGAATAAGGTCTGCACAAGCGACCTGATCTTCAAACACCTCTGCCAAAGGCGTGTCATGGTCAAGCTGGTCATCTGCGGCACGCTGGGCCTCAACACCGGCCAGATCAGGGGCGAACTGGCCTGCGGCCACCGCCTCAGCATCAGCCAGGGCAATCACACCATCAACCGTAATGCGGGAGCGGATATCCGGCCAGTCAAACGCCTTCAGCAACGGCTTGGGCAAGGCAAGGCCGGAGGTTTCGATCAGAATATGATCAGGCTGCGGGTCAAGGGCCATCAGCGCTTCAATCGTCGGAATAAAATCATCTGCCACCGTACAGCAGATACAGCCATTGGCCAGTTCCATAATATTTTCAGCCGGACATTCAGGGATCGCACAGCTTTTCAGAATTTCGCCGTCGACGCCCACATCACCGAATTCATTGACAATCACAGCCAGACGCTTGCCTTGCGGATTTTGCATCAGCTGGCTGATCAATGTTGTTTTTCCAGAACCTAAAAAGCCTGTGATGATGCTCACAGGGATTTTTGTCATATCTGTCATTACACGTCCTTTTTGGCTTGCCCGGTATTGTTCTATCTGCGCAGTTTTTGTCTGGCGGTCAGTCTGTTTTGGCCTTAGGCGGAATACGGGCGATGCTGTTTTTCCTGAACAACGCCACCCGCTGTTTCCACGGCACAATGCCATCTTCACTGTCAGAATAACCGGCAATGCCCTCACATAACTGCTCAAGATCCGACTCTGGATTGATATTTCCGTATATGTAGGTCCATCTGGCCGCGGCCTGCAGAACAATTGTGCACCCGTTTTTACAGTTTGACAGACAGTCAACACCATGGACGCGCACCCCAGCAGGCAGGTCTGCATTGTCAAGTTTTGCCAGAAGCTGTGCGCCGGGGCGGACAGCCTGATCGGGCATATCCGCCCGCCGGCAGGTCTGGCAAACAAAAACGTCAACATCCGTTAGCGGTGGGGGTGTCATCAGCGAAACAGGCACTTTCTTTCTGGTCAGAGACAGACGGGGCTTCCGCTTTTACCATTATCGCCGGCAGAACAAAAGATGTGATGCCGCCGCCTATACACAAACCAGCGATTTGCAGGCTTTAAAAAGAAGCGTGCTTTCGTTTACAAGGCCGGTCTGTTTCCGTAATAGTGAAAAGACAGTCCAGAAAAACATACAGGATCTTAAAACGCCATGGTGACGCCAGACCCCGCCACAACCGATGAGGCTGCCCGTAATGAGGCGCATAATCAGAAAATGCGGAAAATCAAAGAGGCCCGCGATAAGCTGATGGCCACCAAAACAGAAGAAAAAGGGCTGATTGTCGTCCATACCGGCGCCGGCAAAGGCAAATCATCTTCTGGTTTCGGTATGATCATGCGCTGTATCGCGCATCAGATGCCCTGTGCTGTGGTCCAGTTCATCAAGGGAACATGGCGGACAGGTGAACGTGATTTTTTAGAACAGCGTTTTGCTGAGAACTGTATTTTTGTGGTGTCTGGTGAGGGTTTTACCTGGGAAACACAGGACAGGGCGCGCGATATCGCCGCGGCCCAGGCCGGATGGGAAAAAGCAAAAGAGCTGATCAGAAATCCTGAGATTCAGTTTGTGCTGCTGGATGAGATCAATATTGCGCTCCGGTATAACTATCTGGATATTGATGAGGTGGTTGAATTTTTGCTGACCGAAAAGCCGCCCATGACGCATGTTGTGCTGACCGGCCGAAACGCCAAAGAAGAGCTGATCGCCGCAGCTGATCTGGTGACCGAAATGACGCTTGTCAAACACCCGTTCCGTGACGGGATCAAAGCCCAGAAGGGTGTTGAGTTCTAAAGGCCAGAGCTGATGCCCGCCATTATGTTTCAAGGAACAGGATCGAATGTCGGCAAGTCCGTTCTGGTGGCGGGCTTGTGCCGGGCAGCGGTCAGGCGCGGGCTGAAGGTGGCCCCGTTCAAGCCGCAGAATATGTCCAACAATGCCGCCGTGACTGAAGATGGCGGTGAGATTGGCCGCGCACAGGCCCTGCAGGCCAGAGCCTGTAATCTGCGCTGTCATACAGATATGAACCCGATATTGCTGAAGCCGGAAACCGAAACAGGGGCACAAGTCATCATTCAGGGCCGGCGGCATGCCAGCCTGAAGGCACGTGATTATGCGAAAATAAAGCCGCAACTGATGGCGCCTGTCCTGGACAGTTTTCACCGGCTGGCGGCGGGCTATGATCTGGTGCTGGTTGAAGGGGCAGGCAGCCCGGCAGAGATTAACCTGCGAAAGGGGGATATTGCCAATATGGGCTTTGCGCAGGCTGCTGATATCCCGGTTGTGCTGATAGGTGATATTGACCGCGGCGGCATTATTGCCCAGCTGGTCGGCACAAAGGCCGTTCTGCCAGATGCGGATAGACAGCAGATCAAAGGCTTTATCGTCAATAAATTCAGAGGAGATGTGTCGCTGTTTGATGAGGGATATCAGATGATAGCAGAGCAGACAGGCTGGCCCGGTTTTGGGGTGCTGAGCTATTTTGCTGATGCCTGGCGCCTGCCTGCAGAAGATGCGCTGGATATCAAGGCAAGCCCATCTTCAGGAGAGATAAAAATTGTCTGTCTGTGCCTGTCCCGCATGGCGAATTTTGATGATCTGGACCCGCTGGCGCAGGAAAAAAATGTTGAGCTTATCATGCTGAAAGCCGGTCAGCCGATCCCGGGAGATGCCGACCTTGTTCTGATTCCGGGCAGTAAATCGACCAGAGGGGATCTGGCCTTTCTGCGGGAACAGGGCTGGGATATTGATTTATATGCCCACCGGCGGCGAGGCGGACATATTCTGGGGGTCTGCGGGGGGTATCAGATGCTGGGGCAGAGCATTGCTGATCCAGACGGGCTGGAGGGCCCGGCAGGCAAGACAGAAGGCCTGGGCCTGTTAGAGGTCAGCACTGTGATGAGTGCTGATAAAACCCTGCGTGAGGTTACAGCCGTTGATGCCGGAAGCGGCCTGGCGGTAGAGGGGTATGAAATTCATCTTGGCCAGACGGAGGGAAGCGATTGTCAGCGCCCGTTTGGCTATGTTGACCAGCAGCCAGAAGGGGCCTGTTCAGAAGATGGCCGCGTTCAGGGCAGCTATCTGCATGGCCTGTTCCGGGAAGATGCGTTCAGACAATCTTTCCTCGCCAGGCTGGGGGCCCCGGCAAGTGATCTGTCTTATGACAAGAGCCTTGATGATGTGCTGGACAGGCTGGCTGATCATTTGGAAGAGAATCTGGATATAGACGCCCTCTTTGCCCTTGCCCGCTAGCCGCGCAAGGCCTGTTCCAGACGGGCCCATCCGGTTTGTGGCGGCAGGCCAAGACGCAGCCAGTTTGCATTATAGCTGAAGGCCCGGACCCAGATCTGATGTCTGGCAAGATGGTCCTGCCAGGCAGCCGCATCACTCATCTGATACAAGCGATACAGGCTGGTCCCGCCGACAATCTGCCAGCCCGCCGCAGTGGCAAGCTGATCCAGCTGATCTGATTCTGTGGCCAGCTGTGTGGTCATCTGTGTTATCCAAATCCTGTCTGTCAATGCTGCCCGGCCGACAGCCAGAGCCGGGCCGGACACCGCCCAGCTGCCCATCATCTCTGCCAAATCATCAAGATGAGATTGTGCGCCAACCGCAAAGCCAAGCCTGAGCCCGGCCAGACCATAAAATTTACCAAAAGAGCG
This sequence comes from uncultured Alphaproteobacteria bacterium, assembly GCA_937988715.1. Lineage (GTDB taxonomy): Bacteria > Pseudomonadota > Alphaproteobacteria > Puniceispirillales > Puniceispirillaceae > JADHLI01. The sequence continues at coordinate 17,895 of CALKIF010000037.1, forward strand.
CAGCACGAGAATATTGTCATGCTGAGCGGTCAGATGCGGACAGACAGATAAATGAGGCAGCGGATCACAAAAGCTTTCATCGATCACCAGAACGCCAACCTGCTCAGCCAGAGAGAACAGCTGTTCAGGGCGGCTGTGGCGGCCATCCGGATTATTCGGGTTCACCACCACCGCCAGATCAGCTCCGGCCAGCTGGTCTGTTGAGCAAACACGCTCAAACTGCCAGTTCTGGCGAAGGAGCTGGCGTTCATGTTCATTATAGCTGGGATGCAGCACACGGGCCCGGCGGCCGGTTATATATCTGGCAAACAGCGCAGGATAGAGCTGGATCGCCTGTTGGGCCCCGGCAAGAGCCAGACAGGGCCGGGTGGTGTGATAGGCCGCCGCCGCCGCGGCCTCAACATCCTGTTGTAAGCCCTTGTCAGGCAGATCTGTCCAGAGGCTGTCGTCTATCGGCGGCAGGGGATAGGCATGCGGGTTGATGCCTGTGGACAGATCAAGCCAGTCAGCACGCTGGCCACCAAACCGGCTGATCGCCCGATCCAAATCACCGCCATGTTCTGTTGTCCTGCCATGATCATGTGTCATAGGCCTGCCCCCCTTTCAGCAAGAAACAAACATACCGCTCCTGACAAAAGCAGCAAGCTGACCACCCAGAGCAAGCGGCTGTAGAGCTGCAGGGCAGCTGTTATATCCTGAGGGCCCGGGTCACGCCCGGCTTCATTCAGCCACGGATCGGAACTGGCCACACCATCATAAAGGCGCGGGCCGGACAGGCGGATGCCGAGCGCGGACGCAACCGCCGATTCCGGCCAGCCCGCATTGGGAGAGCGATGGCCAGGCGCGTCTTTCACCATGACCGTCAGCGCGTGCACCGGGGCCTGTGCCAGCAGGGCATATATCAGGCCGGTCAGCCGGGCCGGGATCAGATTGACCAGATCATCAAGCCGGGCCGCCGCCCAGCCAAAGGCCTGATGCTTCTTTGTCCTGTAGCCAATCATCGAATCAGCTGTATTGATGGCCTTATAGACCACCAGACCCGGCAGGCCAAACAGCACCCCCCAGAACAGGGGCGCGGTAACCCCGTCTGAGGTGTTTTCAGCCAGACTTTCAACAGCCGCCCGGGCAATGGCAGGCTGGTCAAGCTGTTCAGAATTGCGGCCGACAATCATCGAGACCGCCTGGCGGGCAGCGGGCAGATCGCCAGCCTGAAGGGGTACGGCCACCGCCTGTACATGATCAGAAAGAGATTTTGCCGCCAGAAACGGCCAGGCCAGAACAGCCGTCAGGCCAATCCCTGCCCAGCCGGAAGGAAGGCCAGAGACAATCAGCCTGCAGACCAGATAAAGGCCAGCGATTATCACAAGCAGGCAAAATACGCCGGCAGCCCTGCGCACAGCCGCAGGCCAGCTGTCCCGGTTCAGCATCTGATCAGCTGTGCTGATCAGAACCCCGATACCGACAACCGGATGAGACAGGCGCCGATAGAGCTGATCCGGCCAGCCGATCAGCCGGTCCAGACAAAGTGCGATCAGCATGGATAAGAAAAAGGACACATCACCCCCAAAAAGCCTGTCAAGCCAGCTGAAAATCCTGCCCAGCCCGGTTCACCCAGACAACCGAAAACTGGCCGTCCGGCAGGGCCCGCAGACGCGTGACTGACAGCGGATCAATTTCACATCTGAGGGCGGCTGACGGGCTGTCAAACGCAAGAGCAAGACAGGCGCGAATCACCCCGGCATGAGCAAAAATAGCTGTCGAGCGGGCCTGTTCTGTGTCCAGCAGCCCGATGAGGGCAGGTTGAACCCGGGCACATAGATCAGAAAAACTTTCCCCGTTTGGCGGAGCGAACCGGACCAGCTCGTCCCCCTGCAGGGGCCCTACATCCGGCACATCTTCAAAAGCACGGCCATCCCAGTCCCCGAAGGACTGCTCCCAGAACGCCTCTATCTGCTGTGGCGAGTGGCCCGGAAACACAGCCTGGCAGGTGTTCACACATCGTACGGCCGGGCTGCTGTACAGGGCCTGGCAGTCTGTCAGCATCTGGCTGAGGCGGTCTTTTACGGGCGGTTCAATTTCATCACAATCAGCATCTGTGCGGCCATAAAGAAAGCCGGCCGGCCGGGCCGGGGCATGGCGAATGAGATAAAGGTCGCGATGAGAATAGGCCGGGGTCAAAAAACGTTCCCTTTTTCCAGCGTTTTGGAGTAACACCATAAATTATGGCATTTTCACTATTGATAACCGGCGGGGCCCGGTCTGGGAAGAGCAGTTTTGCAGAACAGCGGGTCAAAGCGTTTGGCGCGCCGCTGGTCTATATCGCCACAGCAGAGGCGTTTGACAGTGAGATGAAAGACCGCATCGCCCTGCATCAGGCCAGACGCGGCCCGGACTGGCAGACAGTTCATGCCCCGCTGAACCTGCCACAAGCGCTGCGGGAGGCTGATGGCAAGGGCCCTTGCCTTGTTGATTGCCTGACCATCTGGCTGAACAATCTGATGTTTTCAGAACAAGGGACCGCCACCGCCGCTGATCAGCTGGTCGCGGCAATTGCGGCGCGATCTGATCCGGTTGTTCTGGTCACCAATGAAGTGGGCAGCGGGATCGTTCCTGAAAATGCGCTGGCAAGACGGTTTCGGGATGAAGCCGGTCGAATGAACCAAATCATTGCTGCTGCTGTTGATGAAGTCTATGTCAGCATTTCAGGAATTCCGGTGCGCATAAAACCACAGCCAGACTGACCAAAAAAGGCAGATGAGATATGATATCCTTCACAAATCTAAATGAGGTTGCTGAGGCCGTCCGGGCGTTGCCGGGCAAACATGAAGCTGTTGAGGCTGAGGCCCTTGCGCATCAGAACCAGCTGACCAAGCCGCCTGGCGCGCTGGGCAGGCTGGAGGAGCTGGCGGTGTTTCTGGCCAGCTGGCAGGGCCAGGTCAAACCGTCCCTGACGACCGCACAGGCGGTTGTGTTTGCCGGTAATCACGGTATCTGTGCCCAAGGCGTAAACCCGTTCCCACAAGACGTCACCGCCCAGATGGTGGCGAATTTTACTGCTGGCGGGGCCGCGATTAACCAGCTTTGTGCAGTGAGCGGGGCTGAACTGGATGTTGTGCCCTTATCACTTGAAACCCCCACAGCCGATTTCACAAAACAAGAAGCGTTAAGTGAGGATGAGCTGTGCGCGGCGATGAGCAGCGGCGCGCAGGCGGTGAACCCAGATGCGGATATCCTGCTTCTGGGTGAAATGGGGATTGGCAATTCAACTGTGTCGTCTGCTCTGGCCGCAAGCGTCTTCGGCGGCGATGTCGCCCGCTGGGTTGGCGCAGGCACAGGGTCTGATGAAGCCGGGATCGCCCGCAAACAGGCGGTGATCGAACAGGGGCTGAAGATACATGGCAGCAGAACAGATTTATCTGCCTTGCTGGCCTTTGGCGGGCGCGAACAGGCCGCCATTTGCGGGGCTGTTCTGGCCGCGCGCATGGCCCGTATTCCGGTTATTCTGGACGGGTTTATCTGCAGCGCGGCGGTGGCCCCTCTGTTCGGCATGGCCGCAGGCAGCCTTGATCATTGTCTGGTCGGTCATATATCGGCTGAGCCCGGACATAAACATCTGCTGGCAGCGATGGGCAAATCCGCAATTTTACAGCTGGATATGCGGCTGGGTGA
>CALKIF010000038.1:0-11360 GCA_937988715.1 uncultured Alphaproteobacteria bacterium
TTCACGTCTGTACCGCCACCTGCACCAGCATGTGTGATCACTTCGATCGCTGGCTTATCGTCAGAAATCGCCGGTGTCGCTGTCATCATCACGGCACCGGCCATGATGGCCACACCAGAACCAACGGTCGCTAATAGTTTTGTCGTTTTCATGTGCAAATCCTCCCTTGGAAATTTTGGTATACACAATTCCATTTATACAACAAGTAAACAGCGTTATTAGGCGGTTGGCAAGTGATGACTTCTTATCGCGGCAGATTTTTTTGCTCATAAGAAAACCGAAATTTGGACTTGCGCATTGGTGAAAAGCAGGTTCATCCTTTTCAAGGATGCGGCAGCCTGAACAGAACATGAAGCGAAACTAAGCTATGAGCGAACGTTCACAGCAAAAATGGACCAGAATTAAAGTTGACCCGGCTGTGTTACGTCAGCTGATGCAGCGTCAGGACGCGCGGCCACTGCGTGACATGCTGAGCTGGCTGGGGCTGATGGGCCTGTTTATGGGGCTGACCATCTTTTTATGGGGCAGCTGGTGGGCGTTTCTGCCGCTTTATGCTTACGCTGTTTTATACAGTACCGGCTCTCAGTCCCGTGAACATGAAACTGGCCATGGCACAGCCTTTAAGAGCAAAGCCTATAATAAATTTTTCTTTGAGCTGACTAGCTTCATGGTGCTGAGAGAGAGCTTTTTGCGGACCAAGAGCCATGATACGCATCACCAGCACACGATCTTAACAGATAAAGACCCTGAAATTGTCACCCCTACCCCGCCGAATTACCGCGCGCTGGTGTTAAATCTGTTTATGCTGGAACGATCTGTTAACGGGTTGCGGGATCTGTTCACTCACAGCCTGAACCAGCTGACCGCAAAAGACCGAAAAAACGGGCTGACGGCTCTGCCTGAGGGCGCGCTGGGCAAGGCCAGGCTGTGGGTGGCCATCTTGCTTAGCATTGCTGGTCTGAGCATTTATTTGTCCAGCTGGCTGCCTTTGATGCTGGTCGGGCCATTGCCCACAATATTCGGCGGCACACTCAGGCATTTATTTGCGTTATCACAACATGTCGGCCTGGCGCAGAATGTCTATGATCACCGCATGAACACACGCACTATCCATCTGGGACCTGTACTCAGTTTTTTATATATGAATATGCAGTATCACCTTGAACATCACCTGTATCCGAATGTGCCCTATTATAACCTGCCTGCCTTGCATGAGGTGATTAAAGACCAGTGCCCGCCTGCCTATAACGGGTTGTGGCCTGTTTTTGCTGAGATGCTGCCTGTATTATGGCGCCAGCGCCATGAGCCCAGCTATTTCATTGAACGGCCCCTGCCGGCCTGACGCGCTGAATTCTCCGGCTAATCGATTTTAACGCCGGCTTCTGCTGCCCGGGCCAGCATATAGTCACGGCCGGCCAGCATATCATCCAAAGTGGTGAAGCCGTTGGTATAATGGCCTTTATAGCCCAGACCTTCAATTTTCTTGAACATCGCACCAAAATCAATAGTGCCCTCACCAGGACGCTGGTGAATCTCATATGAGCCGTTATTGTCAGCCAGCCTGACCTCATGACAAAGCGAGAAATCAACCGCATCAATGAAATTCGAAATCCCCACACCAGGCAGAAAATGCGCATGATTGGCCGTGAATGACCAACGCAGAGCCGGGCTTTGCACCTCAGTCAGGAAATGCATGGTCTCTGCCGGGGTAACCGGCATGTAATTCACCTCAGCCAGAACCGGTTCCCAGTTCAGGTTTTCCAGCAGCAGCAACACACCTTTTTGTTCTGCATAATCTGCAACCCGTTTCAGCCGCTCAATGGCCGCCTGCATTCTGATTGTCCGGCAGGCCGTAAAATGATAGCCGCCATGCACCACAATCCATTCCGCGCCGACCTGTGGGGCAAGGTCAATATAAGCCTTCATATAGGTATCCACAGCATCACGGCAAAAAGGTGAGATTTCGGCGACATTCACACCAGACAAGGTATGCAGCCCCAATTTCAGCCCATGTTTTTCCTTTGCTGAGCGCACACGCTTAATCCGGTCAGCATCAAAACTTTCCAGCGCGTTAGGATGGATATCAGTTTGCACATCAATAAAATGAACATCATTGCGGGCGGCCCATTCAATGCCGTCCTCAACAGACACACGGCGCCCGATATCAATGCCAATTCTTTGTTTGAGTGTCAGCTGTCCCATTATGATGGCCCTTTTCTGTTTTCCTTGTCTTACCGGCCTTTGAATTCCGGCTTCCGCTTTTCCATGAACGCCCGGCGGCCTTCAATATAATCCTCACTGTCAAAACAGGCTTTGACCAACGCATCAATCCGGGCCCGGTCACGTTCTGATTCAGGCTTTTGAATATCTGCTGTAATCGCTTTGACTGACGCCATTGTCATGGGCGCGTTTTCGGCCATGCGTTTGACATAATCTGCCACATATGGCTCCAGCATATGGCTGGGCAGGACCCGGTTCACCAGGCCCATATCATAGGCTTCTTGGGCGGTGAACTGGCGTGCAGTGAAAAAGATTTCCTTCACCATTGACGGGCCGACCAGCGCAGACAGGCGGGCCACCCCATCAAACCCATAACCCAGCCCCAATTTCGCCGCCGGAACAGCAAATCGCGATTTATCCTCACAGAGCCGGAGATCACAACACACCGCAAGGCCCATACCGCCACCAATACAATATCCTGTAATCATCGCAATTGTTGGTTTGGGAAAATGAAAAACAGCGTTATAGAACCGCGTTGAGGCGGCCGTGTAGATAGCGACCTGATCAGCACTGGCGCGTTCTTTTTCAAATTTTGAGATATCCGCCCCAGAAGCAAAGGCCTTGCCCCCGGCCCCGCGAATAACCAGAAGCCGCACAGTTTCATCTTCAGCCATCGATTCAACAATTTCGGCAGCCGCCTGATACATCGCCAGCGAAACCGCGTTGTGCCGTTCAGGATTGTTGATCACCACATAGCCGGTATGGTCAATACAGCCTGCCAGGATTTTACCGTCAGCATAGCCGTCAAGGGACTTCAGATTCATATCACACCTTTATCGGAATAAGAGCTGATCTCAGCTTCAGAATAGCCATATTCGGCCAGTATTTCGTGGGTATGTTCACCTTTGCCAGGCGGCGGACGCTGAATAGAGGGATCAGCATTGCTCATAATAATGGGCTGGCCAACAATTTGAACCGCGCCACGTTCTGTGCTCATCATATCGCGCGCGATCCCCAGATGCTGGACCTGCTCATTGGTGAACACCTTGTCAATCGTATTGATCTCACCGCTGGGCACACCAATTTTATTCAGACGTTCAATCCAGTTCTGGCTGGTATCTTTGCGGAAATTATCATTAATCACATCACTCAGCGCGTCTCTGTTGTCGCTGCGTGAATGGGGTGTTGCAAACTGCTCATCATCCAGACGCGGATCTCCCACCTCTTCTTTGAAACGCAGCCAGATATGCTGGCCAGCCACCGCGATATTGATAAAGCCGTCACTGGTTTCAAACACGCCGGTCGGGATTGAGGTCGGGTGATTATTTCCGGCTTGCTGGGGGACATGGCTGTCCATCAGCCAGCGTGTTGCCTGGAAATCCAGCATCGCAATCTGCGCCTGCAGCAGGGATGTCTGCACCCATTGGCCTTCACCGGTTTTTTCCCGCCCGATCAGAGCCAGCAGAACACCTTGCGCGGCAAACCCGCCAGCGGTCAGATCAGCGATAGGAATACCCACCCGCATCGGCCCGCCACCCGGCGCACCCGTGATTGACATCAACCCGCCCATCCCTTGGGCAATCTGGTCAAAGCCCGGCCGTTTTGACAACGGCCCGTCCTGGCCAAAACCGGAGATAGAAGCATAGACAATGCGCGGGTTAAACGCCTTGATCGTTTCATAATCAATGCCCAGACGATGTTTGACATCAGGCCGGTAATTTTCAACGATCACATCAGCACTTGCTGCCATCTTCAGAAAAATGGCCTTGCCTTCTTCTGACTTCAGATTCAGCACCATAGAACGTTTATTCCGCTGCAGATTCTGAAAATCTGAGCTGTCACGTGTACCGCCCATATCTGACCCCGCCTCAGACGGGGTTTCTATTTTAATCACATTCGCCCCCCAGTCTGCCAGCTGGCGAACACAGGTTGGCCCGGAACGAACACGGGTCAGGTCAAGAACAGTAATGTGATCCAAAATCGGGCATGAGGGCTCAAATCCCATAAGAGAATCCTTTTATAAAACCGGTAACTGTGTCAGGCAGCAAAACCGCTCTGGCACACAAAACAAGAAAGTAAAATATTGTATACCAAATTAAGACGTTTTAGAGTCAGGCTGTCAACTGGCTTGGCACACCCCTCTGATTTGCTTTTTGCGGGGTGAGACAGAACAAGATAGCGGCTGCAGATTTATGAAAACCATTTTTATCTTATTTGACAGCCTGAACCGATCTGCTTTGTCCTGTTATGGCGGGCGGATCCACACCCCTCATTTTGACAGGCTGGCCAGCCAGGCGGCGCTGTTTGACAATCACTTTGCAGGCTCGCTGCCCTGTATGCCCGCCAGACGTGATATGCAGACAGGGCGGCTGAATTTCCTGCACCGCAGCTGGGGCCCGCTGGAGCCGTTTGATGACAGCTTTGCCGCCAGTATGAAAGCAGCAGGCGTCTACAGCCATCTGGTGTCTGACCATTATCATTATTTTGAAGATGGCGGGGCCACCTATCACACCCGTTATTCCAGCTGGGATTTCATTCGCGGGCAGGAATCAGACCCTCATATAGCCATGGTCGAACCGCCGCTGGAGCGATTCAGAAACGCCTATCATCCGCTGCAGTTTGAAGATCACCGGGATGGCCATCGTCTGCAGGGGATGGTCAACCGTGAGGCGGTCAAACAGGACGCTGATTATCCGGTTGTGAGGTGTATTGACGCCGCGCTGGCCTTTCTGGCTGAGAATCATGCGGCCAAAAAGTGGTTTCTGCAGATGGAGACCTTTGACCCGCATGAACCCTTTGCCGCCCCTGAGGCTTACCGCGAAGAGGATACAGGCTATAGCGGCCCGACACTTGACTGGCCGCGCTACAGACAGGTTGAGGAAACAGCTGAAGAAATCGCTGAGCTGAAAGAAAATTACGCCGCACTGGTCCGGTTCTGTGATGCCCAGCTGGGCCGTCTGCTGGCAGCCTTTGATGAGTATAATTTATGGCAGGATACAGCGATTATTCTGACCACCGATCATGGCTTTTTGCTGGGTGAACATGACTGGTGGGCCAAAAACAGAATGCCGTTTTTCAATGAGGTCGCGCATATCCCGCTGATGATCTATCACCCGGAGATGAGCATTGCCGCCGGCAGCCATATTTCAGCCCTGACCCAGACCACTGATCTAATGCCGACCTTCCTTGAATTGCAGGGGTTGTCCGTAGACGGGCATATGACAGGCCGGTCGCTGTTGCCGTTATTGTTTGGCGCGCAAACAACCGGACGCGAAATCGCTCTCTATGGGATTTTCGGCGGCGCACTGAACGCCACTGACGGCCGGTATAGCTACTTCCGCTATCCAGAGGATATGGAAGCAACAGAGCTGTTTGAATATACGCTGATGCCGATGCATAACCGCAGCCTGTTTGAGATAAGAGAATTGGCACAAGCAGAGCTTTATCGCGGCTTTTCCTTTACCAGAGGCGCGCCTGTTCTGCAGATACCGGCTTTAAAAGATGCCAAACGTTCACCGCGGCAGGGCGGCTTTGCCCAGGCCCAGACCTGTCTTTATGATCTGCATACCGACCCCGGACAAACCCACCCCTTCCGTGATGCTGAAATTGAATCCCGTCTGATGGAAGCCATGCGGGTGGAGATGTCTTCCCATGAAGCCCCTGAAGAGATATATCTGCGCTTTGATCTGAACGATAAGGCGGCCAGATAAGCGCGCACTGCCTATCTGTTTTTGAATTGTTTGAAGAAAGAAAGAGCTTTTGTGATGAGTAACCATCTTTATGATGCTGTGTTCGCCCCAAATGAAGAATCTGAAAAATCGTTTCTGATCACACCAGAAGGCAGCATGTCATATGCCGCGTTTCACAAACAGGTGAACCAGCTGGCCCACGCGCTGATGGCCAGCGGCATGACACCCGGTGACAGGGTGGCGGTTCAGGCAGCAAAATCCACCACACAGCTGGCGTTATATGTCGCCACGATAAAGGCCGGCGGGGTGTATTTGCCGCTTAACACCAGCTACACCGCACATGAGCTGGATTATTTCATTTCCAACGCGGCCGCGCGTCTGGTTGTGGTTGATGACAAGGCTGAAGCCGCGGTCAGGCCTATCGCTGAGGCACAGGAAGCCGGTTTGCTGACGCTGAATGCAGACGGGAGCGGTACGATCACCGCTCTGGCTGACCGCCAGGATGACCAGTTTGATGCGGTAGCCAGAGGATCTGAAGATCTGGCTGCTATTTTATATACATCCGGTACCACCGGCCGGTCCAAAGGGGCCCAGCTTTGCCATCGTAATCTGCTGTCCAATACCGAAGTTCTACAGGGGTTCTGGCAGTTTACAGAAGATGATGTGCTGCTTCATATGTTGCCGATTTATCACACACACGGGCTGTTTGTGGCCTGTAATCTGTTGGCGATGGTGGGGGGAAGCATGATTTTCCTGCCAAAATTTGATGCCGATAAAGCGCTGGCCTTTCTGCCGCAGGCAAGCACAATGATGGGGGTGCCGACATTCTATACCCGGCTGCTGGCAGATGACCGCTTTACCCGTGAGGCCAGCCAGCATATGCGGTTGTTTATTTCTGGCTCTGCCCCGCTTCTGGCTGAAACACATAAAAGCTTTGAAGCCCGGACAGGAAAGAAAATTCTGGAACGCTATGGCATGACCGAAACCAATATGAGCACATCCAACCCTTATGATGGCGAGCGGATTGCGGGCACGGTTGGTGTGCCGTTGCCAGGTGTTGAGTTACGGATCGCTGATGCCAAAACAGGCAAAAGCCTGCCTGATGGCGAGATCGGCATTATTGAGCTGAAAGGTGATAATGTGTTTACCGGCTATTGGCAGATGCCGGAAAAGACAGCTGAATCCTTCCGAGATGACGGGTTTTTCATCACCGGTGATATGGCCCGCATTGATGAGAATGGCTATGTCGTGATTGTCGGCCGGGATAAGGATTTGATTATCTCTGGCGGCCTGAATGTCTATCCAAAGGAAATTGAGAGTCTGATTGATGAGATTAGCGGCGTTACCGAATCTGCGGTTATCGGCGTGCCGCATCCTGATTTTGGCGAGGCGGTAGTTGCGGTCATTGTGGCTGAAGATGCATCCCTAGATGAAGCACGGGTAATGGGCTTTGTGGCTGACAAGCTGGCCAAATTCAAACAGCCCAAGGCCGTATTTTTTGTTGACGCCCTGCCCCGCAACACGATGGGCAAGGTACAGAAAGTCACCTTGCGGGCTGAGCATAAAGGATTGTTCGCCTGAGAAAATGCCGCCATACTGAGATATGAACGCCCGCCGCCATGCGCTAATTTTTTGGAGAATGAACAATGCTTAATGTGCCGCCATCAGCTTCAGGCCCGACAATTGAGGATTATTGCGGCCTCAGCCCGGAAATTGATGACACCGCCTATATCGCCAGCACAGCGGCGATTATGGGGGCGGTGCGTATCGGTGCGGACTGTTCAATCTGGCATAATGTGACCCTGCGCGGGGATGCCAATTACATCACCATCGGCAAAGGCAGCAACATTCAGGACAATTCAGTGGTGCATATCGATTCAGGGACGCTGCCGACCGTTATTGGTGAATATGTCACAGTGGGTCATGGCGCGATTGTGCATGCCTGTACGTTGCAGGATCGCAGCTTTGTCGGCATGGGCGCGATTGTGCTGGACGGGGCTGTGGTGGAAAGCGGGGCAATGGTGGCAGCAGGCGCGCTGGTTCCGCCTGGAAAAATCGTCCCTTCTGGCCAGCTATGGGCAGGCAGTCCGGCAAAATTAATGCGTGAGCTGGATGAGGCGACGCAGACCAAATTTCTGCAGACAGCACATAAATATGTGGAATTTGGCCGTGCGGCCCGTCTGGGCCTTGATGGCGGGCCTTATAAGTTCAAACCAGTTCCGCTGCCGCCGCTGACGGACTGAAAGCTCTAGTTCGTTTTTGTATCTGTACAGGGTGCCCCGCATGGCGCACAGGCATTGCCAAGATCTGAAGGTGAGCCAACATCTGTCAGCGCGGTGCTGGTTAAATGGTCACCAACAAGAAGCACAGAGCCTAATAAGACAATCAGCAGATAGATTTGTTTCGGGGTGATGGTCATCTGAACTGCCTCCTTATTTTTCCAGCCCAAACCGGGGGCGAAGCTGAATCCCGGCCCAGCTGCCGCCCATTGCCAGCACAAACCAGATCCAACCATGCAGCGAGCCAGACGCAATACCGCCCAAAAACGCACCAATATTACAGCCAAACGACAGCCGGGCCCCGATACCCATCAGCACCCCGCCAAGAGCCGCCGCCAGCAGCTGACGCCCTGACGGCCAGGTCTGGCGCGTCAATTGGCCAGAAGCAGAAGCGACCATCGCTGCGCCAAGCACCATACCGATATTCATCAGGCTGGAAACATCAGACAACAAGGAGTGATTAAGGGCGCGCGCTGGCCCCGGCCATTGCCAGAAGGTAAAGCTGTCCACTGGCACACCTAAATCCTGTGCCAGCTTTGCGCCCCAAAGGGTGAAGCCAAACGTCACCCCCCAGGGATGTCCAGAAAGAACAAAGACAGCCCAGCACAGCAAAGCAATGATACCGCAGGCCAATAACAAACGCCGCGGCAACTGCTGGCCCCGACGGCGCCCCATTATATAAAATCCAAATCCAGCCGCACCGATCAGACCAAGATTGACAAGCGTCCTGAGGCTGTCTGATAGACCGCCGGCAATTGCCACCGGCCCGGCAGAGCCCCAGTCAAGAGCTGTCGGCAGGAGAAAAGATCCCAGCACAGAGCCGAACACAAAGAACGGCAGGGCAATCATCATCCGGCCTGAACCGCCGCCAAAGCTGAACAGCACGCCTGAGCCGCAGCCATTGGCCAGCTGCATACCAAGGCCGAACATAAACGCCCCGAGGAATAAAGACACGGACACAGGTGCAACAGACCCGGCCGCATCCAGCCCCAGTACCGTTGCAGGGATAAACACCAGCGCACATAGGCCGATCAACAGGAAATGAGCTGCCAGCCCCATCACCTCACCACGCACCAGCGCATGACGCCAGGCAGAGGCAAAGCCATATTGAAAAACCAGAAACGCCGCCCCCAGCAAGCCGCCAAGACCGAACAAGCCTATCCCGGTCAACCCGGTATCCAAAGCGACCAGCCCGGCAATAAGAACCGCTATGCCTGCAAACAGAATAAGGCTGCCGGTTTCAAAGGATATTGCGTGTGCAGGCTGGCTGGGCCTGGATGCGATCTGTGTTTCTGCTGTCATTTTTAAAAGGCTCCTCTGCATCTCTGCTCAGATGAGATGACGGGCAACCAGCGTGAACTGCCTGCCCGCCTGACCTGATTATTTGTGTTGTTACAGCTACCTTACCCCAGAATGGACTTGAAGAAGCCTTTGATTTTCTGCAGGTTTGATTTGCCCGTCGCCAAGGGATTATCAGCATTGGCGCTCCATTCCACCATAGAACCATCATACAGCTTCACATCTTTGCGGCCCAGAACTTCTGAGAGCACAAACCAGTTGGTAGCGGCCCAGTGACCTGTGTTGCAGTAGCTGATCACGGGCTGGTCAGCGCTGACTTGAGCATATAAGCTTTGCAGTTCATCCACTGATTTCAGCTTATTTGCCGTAACATCATAGGCGGTTTCCTGGAACAGAAGTTGCGCGCCAGGAATTCGGCCAGGCTTTGTTGCTTTCGGGTGTTTGGCCTCACCATAATATTGGGCCTCATTGCGGCCATCCAGCAAGGTCACATCCGCTTCACCACCAACCAGGTCGCCAACCTGAGCCATTGATACATAGCCTTGCGGCTGGAAACGGGCTACAAAGTCGCCTTGTGCCGGGGCAACCGGCGCGCCTGTTTCTATCTTGGCAGGGTAGGCTGCCACCCAGGCCGCATAACCACCATTTAAGATAGATACCTGTTCATGGCCAAAAACCTTGAACGTCCAGTACGCCCGTGCGGATGAGCCGAAGTCAGTTGAATTGACCCCTGCAGGGATCAGCACAACATGACTGTCTGCAGATACACCCAGCTTGCGCGCCAAAGCCTCAAACTGGGCTTCTGTTGGCAGCAGACCAACCACGTCATCACGCCCGACACGCCAGCCATCCTTCAGATAGTCAGAATGTATGGATGACGGAATATGACCGTTCAAATACGTCTCATAACTGCCTTTATCGAGCTTATTCCGCAAATCGATCAGCACCACATTATCATTGTCAAGGTTTCCTGCCACCCAGTTCACATCAACCAGAGGCTGAGCGACGGTCGCGGTAGTCAGGCCGGCCCATAACAACAAACCTGTGAACATACGTTTTAAAATCTTCATGAAGACCTCCTTAGGTCAGCGCAGACAGAACATATTCCTGCCCCGCCAGATGAGTGAAAGCGATACCCATTATATAAAATATTTTCCTATTTCTGCCATTATTTAACAAAAATTAAGGAAAGTTTTTTATTTTATTAGGGAAAAAAGGGAAATATATTTTTACTTGGGGCAATGCCGTGAAAACATATTTTTTCAGTCACAGAAAGCCGTTCAGCTACGCGCATAAAGCAAAGCTTTCAGCCTGTCTTTCAGCGCATAGCCTGTATTGATAGCGTTGATAAACCAGGGGTAGCCATCATATAGGGGAATCGCTTTTGGCGGCTCACCATAAAACTGGCTAGGTTGATTGCTGAGACCGAACGCCATTTCAGCTGTCTTTTTTCCCAGCCAGCGGGCCCAGACGGTACCCGACCCTGCATAGCCTGCCGCATACCAGATACCCTCATGGGTAAAAATGCGGGGCAGCTGGCTTGTGTTGAAAGCAACATTTCCCAGCCAGCAGTAATCTGTCTGCACATCAGCCAAATCAGGAAACAATTCACACATCTTACGTTTCAGATACGCCACAGACCGGGCAGACGGAGTCAGGCGGTCAAAACTGCGCGCGCCCAGCAGAACGCGCCGCCTGTCCGGGGTTGGCCGGAAATAGCAATAAAGCGCAGCGGTGTTGCCATACATCCGTAAAGCCGGCATCAGCTGCTTGATGCGGTTTTCGCCCAGATCCTCTGTAACCATAATACAACTTTGTACCGGCACCAGACGGCGGCGCAGATACCGGCCAAACGGGCGGCTTGTGCCCGTAT